>JALORQ010000010.1 GCA_025458805.1 Rubrivivax sp. | reverse complement strand
AGCGCCTTGATGATCGGGATGCCGCCGGCGACCGCGGCCTCGAAGGCGACGACGACCCCCTTCTCGCGCGCGGCGGCGAAGATCTCGCTGCCGTGCACCGCGAGCAGCGCCTTGTTCGCGGTCACGACGTGCTTGCCGGCGGCGATCGCCTCCAGCACCAGCGTGCGCGCGATGCCGTAGCCGCCGATCAGCTCGACGACGATGTCGATCGCCGGGTTGGCGATCACGGCCCTGGCATCGCCGACGACCTCGGCGCGGTCCCCGACGATCGACCGGGCACGCGCCGTGTCGAGGTCGGCGACCATCGCGATCTCGATGCCGCGGCCGGCGCGCCGGCGGATCTCTTCCTGGTTGCGCTGCAGGACGCGGAAGGTGCCGCTGCCGACGGTGCCGATGCCGAGCAGGCCGACCTGGATGGGTTGCATGGATGCGCTCATGGATCAGAACGTGTGCCGGCGCCGGTAGTGCGCGAGGAAGCGGTCGATGCGGCCGATGGCCTCGGTCAGGTCGTCGGAGTTGGGCAGGAAGACGAGCCGGAAGTGGTCCGGCGCACCCCAGTTGAACCCTGTGCCCTGCACGATCAGCACCTTCTCCTCGGCCAGCAGTTCGTACGCGAACTGCTGGTCGTCGGCGATCGGGTAGACCTTGGGGTCGAGACGCGGGAACATGTACAGCGCCGCCTTCGGCTTGACCACCGACACGCCCGGGATCTGCGACAGCAGGCCGTGCGCGAGGTCGCGCTGCCGGCACAGCCGCCCGCCCGGTGCGACCAGGTCCTTGATGCTCTGGTAGCCGCCGAGCGCGGTCTGGATCGCGAGCTGCCCGGGCGTGTTCGAGCACAGCCGCATCGAGGCCAGCATGTTGAGCCCCTCGATGTAGTCGCGCGCATGGCGCTTGTCGCCGCTCACGAACATCCAACCGGCCCGGTAGCCGCAGGAGCGGTAGTTCTTGCTCAGCCCGTTGAAGGTGACGAAGAGCACGTCGTCGGCGAGCGCCGCGATGCTGGTGTGGGCGTGCCCGTCGTAGAGCGTCTTGTCGTAGATCTCGTCGGCGAAGACGATCAGCTGGTGCCGGCGCGCGATCTCGACGATGCCGCGCAGCAGGTCGTCGGGGTAGAGCGCCCCGGTCGGGTTGTTCGGGTTGATGACGACGATGCCGCGCGTCGCCGGCGTGATCCTGCGCTCGATGTCGTCCAGGTCCGGCAGCCATCCGGCGCCCTCGTCGCACAGATAGTGCACCGGGCGTCCGCCCGACAGCGACACCGCCGCGGTCCACAGCGGGTAGTCGGGCGCGGGCACCAGGATCTCGTCGCCGTCGTCGAGCAGCGCATTGAGGCTCATCACGATCAGCTCGGACGCGCCGTTGCCCAGGTAGACGTCGTCGACGCCGACGCCCGCGATGCGCTTCTCCTGCGTGTAGTGGACAACCGCCTTGCGCGGCGCGAACAGACCTTTGCTGTCGGTGTACCCGGCCGCGTGAGGCAGGTTGCGGATCATGTCCTGGACGATCTCGTCGGGCGGCTCCAGCCCGAACACGGCGAGGTTGCCGATGTTGAGCTTGATGATCTTGTGCCCTTCCTCCTCCATCTGCCGCGCCTTGTCGAGCACGGGCCCGCGAATGTCGTAGCAGACGCTGGCGAGCTTGCTGGACTTGGCGATCGGCTTCAACGCATGCGCTCCGTGGCAGGCGGCCCGGGCCGGATCGACAGCCGCTGCGCCGCAAAACCTATAATTTGACCACAAGCGATTGCTGCGGCCGGCGTGGGTCGGCTGCACTCCGACGCCGCGCGGAGCCCCTCCTTGAAGTTCCAGCCCGATACGGCCGAAGGCGTCAACACCATCACCCGCCATCAGGCGGGTCGCGTCTGGGTCGCTGCGACACCCTTCGCGAACAGCGTCGTCGTGCCCTGGGTCGGCCAAGTGCTCGACTGGTCGGCCCGCGATGTCGACGAGCTCACCCCGGCGCACTTCGAGCGCGTCGCCGTTCTGCGGCCCGAGGTGGTGATCTTCGGCAGCGGCGCCCGGCTGCGCTTCCTGCCGGCGAGCGTGCTGAGGCCCCTGATCGAGCGCGGCATCGGCTGCGAGACCATGGACACCGCGGCCGCCTGCCGCACCTACAACGTGCTCGTCAGCGAGCGCCGTTCGGTCGTCGCCGCGCTGCTGCTCGCACCGGCCGAGGCCGCCGGGAAGCCCTTGCCGGGCATCCTATAATTCGCGCCGAGGCCGGCACGCGGCACCCGCATCCGAGAACCGACGCCCATGACCCCGATCGTCAACAAGCCCCTCCCGGACTTCGAAGCCTTGGCCACCGGCGGCGTGAAGTTCACGCCCCAGTCGCACATCGGCTCGGCGGTCGTCCTGTACTTCTACCCGAAGGACAACACGCCGGGCTGCACCACCGAGGCCATGCAGTTCCGCGATCGCCACCGCGAGTTCCAGAAGGCCGGTGCGGTGGTCTTCGGGGTCTCGCGCGACAACATGGCATCGCACGACCGCTTCAAGGCCAACCTCGAGCTGCCTTTCGAGCTCATCGCCGACACCGAGGAGAAGCTTTGCCACATGTTCGGTGTCGTCAAGAACAAGATCATGTACGGCAAGAAGGTCAAGGGCATCGAGCGCAGCACGTTCCTGATCGACGCCGAGGGCGTGCTGCGCGCGGAGTGGCGTGGTATCAAGGTGGCCGGGCACGTGGACGAGGTGCTCAAGGCCGTCAAGGCGCTGAAGCAGGCGGCTTGAACCGCCCACCCCGACCGCCGCAGACCGCGCGGGCCATCCGGTTCAGCGCCTGACGCCCCGGGCCCGGTGCACATCAGGGCGCCGAAAGCCGCCTCGACCTCGACGGGCACGAGTCGCCCCGTCGGGCGTCACGCTTGACCCACCCCTCCCCGGACCGCAGCCATGCCGCTACCGAAGCCGCCTTCGCAGAAGGCTGCCCTTCTGTCTGCCGAAGAGTTCCTCGAGGCTGTGCCGCCCAAGGCCGCGCGCACACCGAAAGCCGCCGTGACCACGACCCGGCCGCCGGCACCGCGCCCGCTCGAGCCCGTGAGCGCAGCGGCGCGCGCCGTCTCGGCACCGGCGGCGAGCGTCAGCGTCGCGCCGGCGCCGGCAGCGGCGCCCGCGACGACCACGCCTCGCCAGCGCGCGCGCGCGGCACGCAGCCAGGGCCCCGCCAAGCTCTTCGTGCTCGACACCAACGTGCTGATGCACGACCCGACCTGCCTGTTCCGCTTCGAGGAGCACGACGTCTTCCTGCCGATGATCACGCTGGAGGAACTCGACGGGCACAAGAAGGGGATGAGCGAGGTCGCGCGCAATGCGCGCCAGGTCAGCCGCGAGCTCGACGCGCTGGCCACCGACGGCAGCCTGGACCCGAAGGCCGGCATCCCGCTCGCCAAGACCGGGCAGAAGCAGGCGGGCGGCAAGCTGTTCTTCCAGACGACGTTGCTGGACATCCGGCTGCCGGCCGGGCTGCCGCAGGGCAAGGCGGACAACCAGATCCTCGGCGTCGTGCAGACGCTGCGCGAGCAGCACCCGGGCCGCGAGGTCGTGCTGGTGTCCAAGGACATCAACATGCGCGTCAAGGCGCGCGCGCTCGGTCTGGCCGCCGAGGACTACTTCAACGACAAGACGCTCGAGGACGGCGACCTGCTCTACACCGGCGTGCTGCCGCTGCCGGCCGACTTCTGGGAGCGTCACGGCAAGACGATGGAGAGCTGGCAGCAGGGCGGGCACACGCTCTACCGCATCAGCGGGCCGCTCGTGCCGGCGCTGCTGGTCAACCAGTTCGTCTACCTCGAGACGCCCGGCGCCCCGGCCCTGTACGCGCGGGTGGCCGAGATCACCGGCCGCAGCGCGGTGCTGAAGACGCTGCGCGACTACACGCACGCGAAGAACGCCGTCTGGGGCGTGTGCGCGCGCAACCGCGAGCAGAACTTCGCGCTCAACCTGCTGATGGATCCGGAGTGCGACTTCGTCACGCTGGCCGGCACCGCCGGAACCGGCAAGACGCTGATGACGCTTGCCGCCGGGCTGGCCCAGGTGCTCGACGAGCGCCGTTACAGCGAGATCATCGTGACCCGCGTGACGGTGCCGGTCGGCGAGGACATCGGCTTCCTGCCCGGCACCGAGGAGGAGAAGATGGGCCCGTGGATGGGTGCGCTCGACGACAACCTCGAGGTGCTGGCGCGCAGCGACTCGAGCGCCGGCGAGTGGGGCCGCGCCGCGACCAACGATCTGGTGCGCAGCAAGATCAAGATCAAGAGCCTCAACTTCATGCGCGGCCGCACGTTCCTCAACAAGTTCGTGCTCATCGACGAGGCGCAGAACCTGACGCCCAAGCAGATGAAGACGCTGATCACGCGCGCCGGCCCGGGCACCAAGATCGTCTGCCTCGGCAACCTGGCGCAGATCGACACGCCGTACCTGACCGAGGGCTCGAGCGGCCTGACCTATGCCGTCGACCGCTTCAAGGGCTGGCCGCACAGCGGCCACATCACGCTCGCGCGCGGCGAGCGCTCGCGGCTGGCGGACTTCGCGAGCGACGTGCTCTGACGCCCGGCAGCGCGCACGCAGGCTACGCGGGCGGCGCGACGAGATCCTTGATCTGCTGCAGCGCCGTCGGGTCCTCGATCGTCGTCAGGTCGCCCGGGTCGCGGCTCTCGCACACCGCCTGGATCGCGCGCCGCAGCAGCTTGCCCGAGCGCGTCTTCGGCAGCACGCCCACGAACCTCACGCGCGCCGGCCGCGCAACGGCGCCGAGCTGCTCGTCGACGACCTTCATGATCTCGCCCTCGAGCTTGAGCGCGGCCTCGGGCGTGGCCGCCCTCGAAGGATCCTTCAGCACCGCGAAAGCCATCGCGACCTGGCCCTTCAGCGTGTCGGCCACGCCGACCACCGCGACCTCGGCGACGTTCGGGTGGCTGGAGATGCTCTCCTCGATCTCGCGCGTGCCCAGGCGGTGTCCGGCGACGTTGATGACGTCGTCGGTGCGGCCGAGGATGAAGAAGTAGCCGTCCTCGTCGCGGATGCCCCAGTCGAAGGTGCTGTAGACCATGCGGCCGGGCACGCTCTTCCAGTAGGTGTTGACGAAGCGCGCGTCGTCGCGCCAGACGGTCTGCATGCAGCCCGGCGGCAGCGGGCCCTCGATGACGACGACGCCCTTGCGGTTCGGCTCGGCGAGCTCCTCGCCGGTCTGCTCGTCGAGCAGCTTGACGTCGTAGCCGTAGACCGCCTTGCCCGGCGAGCCGAACTTCGACGGCGCCTTCTCGACGCCGTTGCAGATCGTCAGGATCGGCCAGCCGGTCTCGGTCTGCCAGTAGTTGTCGATGATCGGCTTGCCGAGCGACTCGGCGATCCACTTCGCGGTCGGCTCGTCGAGCGGCTCGCCGGCCAGGAACAGCGCGCGCAGGCTCGACAGGTCGTGCTTCGACAGCGCCGCCGGGTCCTGCTTCTTCAGCACGCGCACCGCGGTCGGCGCGCTGAACATCACCGTGACCTTGTACTTCTCGACCAGGCTCCACCAGACCGCCGCATCCGGGCGGATCGGCAGGCCCTCGTACATGATGGTCGCCATGCCGGCGATGAGCGGCCCGTAGACGATGTAGCTGTGGCCGACCACCCAGCCGATGTCGCTGGTGCTGAAGTAGGTCTCGCCGGGGTTGCCGCAGAAGATGTGCTTCATGCTGGCCGCCAGCGCGACGGCGTAGCCGCCGGTGTCGCGCTGCACGCCCTTCGGGCGGCCGGTGGTGCCGCTGGTGTAGAGCGTGTAGCTCGGGTGCGTGCTCTCGACCCACTCGCACGGCACCCCGGCGTCGAGGTGACGCGCGCGCAGCGCCGCATAGTCCGCGTCGCGACCCTCGACGCGCGAGAAGGCGGCGAGGCCGCGATCGACCATCAGCACCCTCGCGGGCTTGTGCGCCGCGATCTGGATCGCCTCGTCGAGCAGAGGCTTGTAGGCGACGACCTTGCCGCCGCGGCTGCCGGCGTCCGCGCTGACGACGACCGCCGGCTCGGCGTCGTCGATGCGGCTGGCGAGGCTCACGCTGGCGAAGCCGCCGAAGACCACCGAGTGCAAGGCGCCGATGCGCGTGCAGGCCAGCATCGCGAACGCGGCCTCGGGGATCATCGGCATGTAGACGAGCACGCGGTCGCCCTTCTTCACGCCCAGCTCGAGCAGGATCGCCGCCATGCGCTGCACCTCGGCGTGCAGCTCGCGGAAGCTGTAGACGCGCTCCTGCTGCGTCTCGGTCGAGACGAAGATCAGCGCCGCCTGATCACCGCGCGCCTCGAGGTGCCGGTCGACCGCGTTGTGGCACAGGTTGGTGCGCCCGCCGACGAACCAGCGCGCGAAGGGCGGCTCGTCGTAGTCGCAGACACGCGTGAACGGCGTCTGCCAGTCGATCAACCGGGCCTGCTCGGCCCAGAACGCGTCCGGGTCGGCGATCGAGCGGCGGTGGAAGTCGGCATAGCGGGTCATTCGTCGTCTCCTGGTGGCGGCGCGCGCAGCCGCGGCATTAGCCCGCCGGGCGCTGACGACCGCCTGACGCAAGCCGCCCGCACCAGGCCGCGCGGTCAGTCGGCGATCTTGACGACGATGCGCCCGCGCACCTTGCCCTCCATCAACAGCGCCGCATGTGCCGGCGCGTCGGCCAGCCCGATCTCGGTGATCATCGACTCGAGCAGCGCGAGGTCGAGGTCCCGCGACAGCCGCTGCCAGGCCTGCTCGCGCAGCGCGCGCGGCGCCATCACGCTGTCGACGCCCGCCAGCGTGACGTTGCGCAGGATGAACGGCAGCACGGTCGTCGGCAGGTCGTTGCCCTGCGCCAGCCCGCAAGCCGCCACCGTACCGCCGTAGCGTGTCTGCGCCAGCGCATTGGCAAGCGTCTGGCTGCCGACCGCGTCGACGACGCCGGCCCAGCGTTCCTTCTGCAACGGCTTGCCGGGCGCCGACAGCTCCGCACGGTCGATGACCGACGCGGCGCCGAGCGCCTGCAGGTAGGCCGCCTCCTGGGGCTTGCCGCTCGCGGCGACGACGCGGTGGCCCAGCCGCGCGAGCAGCGCGACCGCGACGCTGCCCACGCCACCGGTGGCGCCGGTGACGAGCACGTCGCCGGCCCCCGGCTGCAGGCCGTGGCGCTCGAGCGCCATCACGCACAGCATCGCCGTGTAGCCGGCGGTCCCGACGGCCATCGCCTGGCGCGCGCTGAACACGTCGGGCAGACGCACCAGCCAGTCGCCGCGCAGGCGCGCGCGTCCGGCCAGGCAGCCCCAGTGCGTCTCGCCGATTCCCCAGCCGTTCACGACGAAGCGGTCGCCGGCGCGCCAGTCGGGGTGCTGGCTGTCGACGACGACCCCGGCCCCGTCGATGCCGGGCACCATCGGCCAGCTGCGGACCACCGGCGCACGGTTCGTGATCGCCAGCCCGTCCTTGTAGTTGAGTGTCGAGTACGCCGGCGCGACGACGACGTCGCCCGGCGGCAGTTGCGACTCGTCGATCTCGGCAAGTCGGGCGACGAAGCCGGTCTCGGGCTTCTCGAGCAGCAGGGCCTGGAACATTCTTCTCTCCTCGATCGTCGCGGGTCTCGCCGCGGGCGCGCGGGGTGCGTTCGTTGACAGGCCGAGACCGGCTGCCTATGCTCGCGCCGCCGTGCGATCGTACCGACGAATTTCCGCCCTGCTCGCTGTCGGCGCCATGCTGGCGGCCGGAGGGGCAGCGGCCGCGCCCGACACGGCCGAGGAAGCGGACGATCCGGTGATCACGATGCTTCGCGAGCGCGGGCTGCTCGCCGAGCCGATCGCGGACCACGCCCCGCAGGTCGTCAGTCAGGTGCGAGATGCCGCGTCCGACCTCGTGATGTCCGCGATGAACTTTCTCGGCGTGCCGTACCGCCTTGGCGGGGACAGCGCCCGCGAGGGGTTCGACTGCAGCGGCTTCACGCGGCACGTGTTCGAGCTGAGCTTCGGTCTGGTGCTGCCGCGGCGCGCCGAGCAGCAGGCCAACGGCGCCGGACTCGTGCGCGTCGCGCGCAGCGAGCTCCGGCCCGGCGACCTGGTCTTCTTCAACACGATGCGCCGCGCGTTCTCGCACGTCGGCATCTACGTCGGCGACGGCAAGTTCATCCATGCGCCGCGTGCCGGCGCCGAGGTGCGCATAGAGGACATGCGGCAGACGTACTGGACACGCCGCTTCGACGGCGCGCGACGGGTCGAGCCGCCGGGACAGTCGGTGATGCGCTGAGCCAGGCCGCGACGGCGTCGGGGTCGAGGGGCGGCGCGGCACAATCCACGGCATGGGCGAGACCATCATTCCGCTGGCCGACCTGCGCTACGCCGCCGAGTTGCCGCGCATCCCGGAGCGTGTGGTCCCGCCCGACGGCCTGCTCTCCGATCGGCTCGGTCGACCGCTGCGCGACCTGCGCATCTCGGTCACCGACCGCTGCAACTTCCGCTGCAGCTACTGCATGCCGAAGGAGGTCTTCGACAGCCGGTATCGGTTCCTGCCGCACGACGCGCTGCTCACGTTCGAGGAGATCACGCGCGTGTCGCGCCTGTTCGTCGAGCACGGCGTGCGCAAGCTCCGGCTGACCGGCGGCGAGCCGCTGCTCCGCAAGGGCCTGGAGACGCTGGTGGGCATGCTGTCGGCGCTGCGTGCGCCCGACGGCGAGGCGATCGACATCACGCTGACGACCAACGGTTCGCTCCTCGGGCGCAAGGCGGCGTCGCTGCGCGCGGCGGGTCTTCGGCGCGTCACGGTCAGCCTGGACGCGCTCGACGACGCCGTCTTCAGGCGCATGAACGACGTCGACTTCCCCGTGGCCGACGTGCTGCGCGGGATCGACGCCGCGCTGGCCGCGGGGCTCGCGCCGCTGAAGGTCAACATGGTCGTGAAGCGCGGCACCAACGACCACGAGATCGTGCCGCTGGCACGCCACGTCCGCGAGCACTACGGACCGTCGGTGATCCTGCGCTTCATCGAGTTCATGGATGTCGGCGCGACCAACGGCTGGCGCATGGACGAGGTGCTCCCGTCGGCCGACGTGATCGACCGCGTGAACGCCGCCTTCCCGCTCGAGCCGCTAGAGCCGACCGCGCCCGGCGAGACCGCGGAGCGATGGCGCTACCGCGACGGACGCGGCGAGGTGGGCTTCATCAGCAGCGTCACGCGCGCGTTCTGCCGCGACTGCAACCGCGCACGCCTGTCGACCGAGGGCAAGCTGTTCCTGTGCCTGTTCGCCAGCCGCGGGCACGATCTGCGCGCGCTGCTGCGCGGCCGGCGCGACGGCAGGCCGTACACCGACGAAGAGGTCGCCGCGGCGATCGGCCTGATCTGGTCCGAGCGCGACGACCGCTATTCCGAGCTGCGCGGCCGTGATGCCGCCGAGCCGGGCAGCGGCGAGCGTCGCATCGAAATGCACTACATCGGCGGCTGACGCCGCGGCACATGCCGCCCGGACGCGCGCGCTCAGGCCTGGGCCGGGGCGTCGTCGTGCGCCGGGGTCGTGATCTCGCCGGGCACCCGGCTGCGCGCAAACAGCGTGTACACGGTCGGCACGACGAACACCGTCAGCAGCGTGCCGACCGACAGGCCGCCGACGATGACCCAGCCGATCTGCTGGCGGCTCTCGGCGCCGGCGCCGGACGCGAGCGCCAACGGCAGAGCCCCCAGCACCATCGCGCCCGTCGTCATCAGGATCGGGCGCAGGCGCAGGCTGGCGGCCTCGACGACGGCGTCGACCGTGTCGCGCCCCTGGCGCCGCAGCTGGTTGGCGAACTCGACGATCAGGATGCCGTGCTTGGTGATCAGCCCGATCAGCGTCACCAGACCGATCTGCGAGTAGACGTTGAGCGTGCCGCCCGAGAGCTTCAGCGCCAGCAGCGCGCCGACCATCGACAGCGGCACCGACAGCAGGATCACGAGCGGGTCGACGAAGCTCTCGAACTGCGCCGCCAGCACGAGGAAGATGAAAAGCAGCGCCAGCACGAACACGATGCCGAGCGCACCGGACGCCGCCCGGAACTCGCGGCTCACCCCGTTGAGCTCGGTCGCGTATCCCGGCGGCAGCACCCGTGACGCGGCGTCGTCCATGAAGCGCAGCGCGTCGCCCAGCGCATAGCCCGGCGCGAGGCTGGCGGTGATCGTGACCGAACGCCGCTGGTTGAAGTGGTTGAGCTCGCGCGCGGCGACCGATTCGCGCACCTGGAGCAACGAGGCCAGGGGCACCATCGACCCGTTTCGGCCGCGCACGAAGAGCCGCTCGATCGCCTCGGGGGTCGCGCGGCCGGCGCCCTCGGTCTGCACGATGACGTCGTACTGCTCGGCGTCGCGCTTGAAGCGCGTCACGACGCGCCCGCCGAGCATGGTCTCGATCGTGCGCGCCACCGCCTCGACCGAGACGCCAAGGTCGGCGGCGCGGGCACGGTCGACGTCGATGAAGATCTCGGGCTTGTTGAGCTGCAGGTCGATGTCGGGCTGGACGAGGCCGGGGTTCTTCGCCATCTCGGCGAGCATGGCCTGCGCCGCCTTCGCCATGCCCTCGTAGCTGTCACTGCTGACGACGACGTAGTTGAGCGGCCGCTCGCGAAACCCCTGCCCCAGGCTCGGCGGCAGGACCGGAAAGACGTTGACCCCCGGCAACCCCATCAGCGGCGGCAGCAGTTCGCCCTGCAGCTGCTGCGTCGACTTCTCGCGCTCGTCCCAGTCGACGGTGCGCAGCACGCCGAACGCGCTCGAGACCTGACCCTGCCCGATGAACATGAAGCGCCGGTCGAACTCCGGGTGGCGCGCGGCGATGGCGTCGATCGCGTCGAGGTAGCGCGCCGTGTAGTCGAGCGTCGCGCCGTCGGGGGCGCGGATCGGCATCGCGATCACGCCGCGGTCCTCGATCGGGGCAAGCTCGCTGCGCGCGGTCGAATACAGCCACCCGCTGCCAACAGCGCTCGCCAGCATCGCGAGCACGACCAGCCAGCGCCGCCCCAGCGACGCCACCAGCGCGCGCCGGTAGCCCGCGGTCAGCGCCGACAGCGCGGCCTCCATGCCGCGGTCGAAGCGCGACGGCCGCGGCTCGTGACGCAGCAGCTTGCTGCACATCATCGGCGTGAGCGTCAGCGCGACGAAGCCACTGACGATGACGGCCCCGGCCAGCGTCAGCGCGAACTCTGCGAAGAGCCGCCCGGTGCGGCCGGGCGTGAAGGCCAGCGGCGCGAAGACCGCGGCCAGCGTGAGCGTCATCGCGACGACGGCGAAGCTGATCTCGCGCACGCCCTTGATCGCGGCCTGGAACGGCGCGAGTCCTTCCTCGATGTGCCGGTAGACGTTCTCGAGGACGACGATCGCGTCGTCGACGACGAGGCCGATGGCGAGCACCAGCGCCAGCAGCGTGAGCGTGTTGATGGTGTAGCCGGCCAGGGCGATGAGCGCAAAGGCGCCGATCAGGCTCACCGGGATGGTGACCAGAGGGATCACGGACGCGCGAAGCGTGCGCAGGAACACGAAGACGACCAGAGCGACCAACACCACCGCTTCGGCGACGGTGGTGTAGACCGACTTGATCGAGCGGTCGATGAAGACCGAGAGGTCGTTGGCCTGGATGACGGTCACCGACGGCGGCAGGTCGCGCTGGATCTGCGGAAGCACCGCCCGCACGCCGTTGGCAACGTCGATCGGGTTTGCGGTGGCATTGCGGATGACGCCCGTGCTGACCGACGGCACGCCGTTGAGCCGCACGCGGGAGCGGTCGCTCTCGGCGGCCTCCTCGGCCCGGCCGACGTCGCGCAGCCGCACCGTGTAGCCCCCGGAGGTGCGCAAGGCGACCTCCTCGAACTGCGCCACGGTCGCCAGGTCGGTGCGCGCGGTGACGCTGAACTCGCGCTGCTGGCTCTCGATGCGCCCCGCCGGCACCTCGAGGTTCTGGCGGCGCAGCGCGTCCTCGACGTCCTGCACGGTGAGTCCGTGGGCGGCCAGTCGTTCGGCGTCGAGCCAGATCCGCATCGAACGCCGCCGGTCGCCGCCGATCTGGATGTCGGCCACGCCGGGAACCGACTGCAGCCGCGGCTTGACCACGCGGTTGATCAGGTCGGTCAGCTCCAGAGGGTCGAGCGTCTCGCTCGTGTAGGCGATCCAGATCGTCGGTGTCGCATCGGCCTCGACCTTGGAGATGACAGGCTCGTCGACCGAATCCGGCAGCCTGCCGCGCACCCGGGACACGCGGTCGCGCACCTCCGCCGCCGCGGTGTCCGGATCCTTGGACAGCTTGAAGCGCACCGTGATCTGGCTGCTCTCGGTGCGCGAGATCGAGGTCATCACGTCGACGCCGTCGATGCCCGCGATCGAATCCTCGAGCGGCTTCGTGACCTGCGACTCGATGACCTCCGACGACGCGCCGGTGAGCCGCGTGTTCACGGTGACGACGGGCTCGTCGATGCGCGGGTACTCGCGCACCGAGAGCTGCTGGAACGAGACCAGCCCGATCAGCACGAGCAGCAGCGACATCACGGTCGCGAGGACCGGACGGCGGATCGAGATCTCCGAGAGCCTCATCGCCGGCCCGTGCTCAGGTCGCGCCGTTCGGGCGCGACGCCGCCGAAGACGCCGCGGGGCGCGCCGCGCCGGGCGCGGCACCGAGCTCGACCACGCGCACGGGTGCGCGCTCGCTGCCGGCGATGCGGGCCTGCCCGGCCGTGACGACCACGTCGCCCGCGCGCACCCCGTCGAGCAGTTCGGCCCGTCCGGGCGTGCGAAGCCCGACCCGTGCCTCGATGCGCTCGGCGACGCGCTGACCACCCTCGCCTTCGACGACGCGGAACACGTACTGGCGCCCGCCGAGCGGCACCAGGGCTTCCTCGGGGACGACCACGGCGTTCTCGCGCACCGCGAACACGACGCGCACGCGCGCGAACATGCCCGGCTTCAGGCGCGAGCCGGGGTTGTCGACCTCGGCGCGCGCGCGCAGGGCGCGGCCGTCCGGGTCGATGACCGCGTCGACCGCGACGATGCGGGCCCCGAAACGCTGGCCGGGCAGCGCATCGATCGTGACCTCGGCCGGCAGCCCGGCACGCATGCCGCCGAGGTAGCGCTCGGGCAGCCTGAAGTCGACGGTCATGGCCGACAGATCCTCGAGCGGCACCAGGTCCGCGCCGTCCTTGACGTAGTCGCCGACGTCGACCTGCCGGATCCCGAGCGTGCCGTCGAACGGGGCGAGCACGCGCATGCGGTCCACCTGCGCCCGCGCCAGCGCGACCTGCGCATCGGCGACCTCCAGCGCGGCCGCATTCTGATCGACCGCGCTCGTGCTCACGAAGCCCTGGCCCAGCAGCTCGCGGCTGCGCTGAAGGTTGGTGCGCGCGATCGCGGCCTGCGCCTCGGCCTGCCGCAGCTGCGCCTGGGGCAGCGAGTCGTCGAGCTGTACCAGCACCTGCCCCTTTCGCACGCGCTGGCCGTCGACGAAGCCGAGCCGTGCGATGCGGCCGCTGACCTCGGGGCGCACCACCACGCTCTGCCGCGATCGCAGCGAGCCGACGGCCTGGGCATCGTCGGCCAGCGTCATCGTCTGCGCCGGCGCGACCTCGACGGTCGCCGGGCCTCGAGCGCCGCCACTTGGGCCGGGTGCGGCCGTGCGCGGACCGGCCGGCGACGACGGCCCTGCCGACGCGGCCGGCGCCGGGCGGTTCTGCCACCACCAGGCCGCCCCGCCGGCGACGGCCATCCCGATCAACGCAACCGCCGTGTAGAGGGCTCTCGATCCCATGCCGCTTCCAAAAGCCTTGGACTGTATCGGAGCGGGCATGCCGACCGCGGCACCGGGACGAAAGCGGCGCTCACCGCGCCGCGGGCAACCGGTCAGCGCACCGACTCGACGCCCCGATTGGCGAGTGCGTCGGCACGCTCGTTGCCCGGATCGCCGGCGTGACCACGCACCCAGTGCCATGTCACCTCGTGGCGCGCGGCAAGCGCGTCGAGACGCTGCCACAGCTCGACGTTCTTCACCGGCTTGCCGTCCGCCGTCCGCCAGCCGCGCGCCTTCCAGCCGTGGATCCAGGTCGTGATGCCGTTGCGCACGTACTCGCTGTCGGTGTAGACGGCCACGTTGCACCCGCGGCGCAGCGCACCGAGTGCCTCGATGACGGCCGTCAGCTCCATGCGGTTGTTCGTCGTGCGCGGCTCGCCCCCCCAGAGCTCCTTCTCGTGCGACCCGGCGCGCAGCAGCGCACCCCAGCCGCCCGGTCCCGGGTTTCCCTTGCAGGCCCCGTCGGTGTAGACCACGACCTCGCTCATCGGCGGCCCCACATGCAACCCGGCGCGGGTCGGGTGCCCGTCCCGCTCACGACGTCGTCTCCGCGTCGCGCTGCCGGGCTGCCACGCCGATGCGCCGGGCGTCGCGCTGCGCGACCGCGGCCGGAGCACCGGCGACCGCCGGGCGGGCGGCGGCACGCGCCAGCCCGACCAGCCGCATGCCGCGCACCCGCTTCACCGCCGTGACGACGTACACGGCGCCGAGAACCGGCCACCACCGCTCGCCCGTGCGATCCATCCAGGCGAAGCGCTGCAGCCATCGCTCCGAGGCCATGGGCGGCCGCCAGCAGCCGAAGCGACCGCCGTCGATCTCGAGCCCGAGCAGGCGCAGCCAGTCGCGCACGCGCCAGTAGCCGATGAACTCGCCGGCACGCGGAAGGAAGTTCGGTGCCTCGGCGCCGCGAAGATGCCCCAGCCGCTGCCGCACTCCCCAGAGGCTGGCCGGATTGAAGCCGACGATCACGACCCGGCCCTCGGGCACGAGCACGCGCTCGACTTCGCGCAGCGTCTCGTGCGGGTCGCGCGCCAGCTCGAGCGCGTGCGGCAGCACGACCAGGTCCACGCTGTCGCTGGGGAACGGCAGCGCATCGAACTCGCACAGCAGCGCCAGCGGCGCATCGACCGCCATCGTGCTGATGGCGCTGTCGCTCGGAGGCGGCATCGGCAGCGGCTCGGGTACGACCAGCGAGTCGCTGGCGATCCAGCGATGCGGCATCCGGTTGGCGCGCAGCCCGTCGAGCTCCGGCAGCCCGAGCTGCAGCGCGTGATACCCGAACGCGTCGGTGACCGCATGGTCGAGACGATCCTGTTCCCAGGCCAGCATGTACCGGCCCGGCGGGGTCCTCAGCCATGCCCCCAACTCTATAATCGACTCGTCTCGCGTCATGAACCTGGTCGCCCTGCCCGCCTTCACGGACAACTACATCTGGATGCTCCACGACGGCCGCCGGGCCGTCGTGGTCGATCCGGGCGACGCGTCTCCGGTCGAACGCGCGCTCGATGCGCTGCGGCTGGGTCTGCGGGGCATTCTAGTGACGCATCATCACGCCGACCACGTGGGCGGTCTCGATGCGCTGCGGGCCCGGCTCGAAGGGCCCGTCTGGGCACCTGCTCGCGAGTCGATCCCCGGCCCGGTCGTCGCGGTGTCCGAGGGCGACACCATCGACGTGCTCGGGCATGGCTTCCGGGTTCTCGAGGTTCCCGGCCACACGGCCGGCCACGTGGCGTACCTCCAGGTCGGCCCGATGGACGATCCGCTGCTGTTCTGCGGGGACACGCTGTTCTCGGCCGGCTGCGGGCGCCTGTTCGAAGGCACTCCGGCGCAGATGGCCGCGTCGCTGGCACGACTGGCCGCGCTGCCTCGGGGCACCCGCGTGTGCTGCACCCACGAATACACCCTCGGCAACCTTCGGTTTGCCGCCGCCGTCGAGCCTGGCAATCCGGCCATCGGCGATCATGCCGAGTCATGCCGGCGCCTGCGCGCGGCGGATCGACCCACGCTGCCCAGCACGATCGGACTCGAAAGAATGATCAACCCCTTCCTGCGCTGCACGCAGCCCGACGTCGTGGCCGCTGCGGCCGGGCGTGGCGCCGCGGCGCACGACCCCGTTGCCGTCTTCGCGGCATTGCGCGAATGGAAGAACCGGTTCTGAGTCGAGGCCCCGGCGCCTGGCGTGGCGTGCGCATCGCAGCGGGCTTGGTCGCCGCGCTGCTGCTCGCCGGCTGCGCCGGCCTCGGAACGCTGGCGCCGCCGGCCGCGTCGACGGCGTCTGTGCCCCCGGTGGCCACGTCGGCGATGCCGGCCCCGGAGCCGCAGGCTGCCGCTGCGCCATCTTCGAGCCCCGACGATGCGCCCGCGCGTGCGGCCGAGGCCTTCGCGGCACAGGTGCGGCTCGAGGACGCGCTGGCTTTCGAGCGCACCGACCTGTGGCAGCGTGTGCGCGACGGCCTCGTCCTTCCCGACCTCGACGGCGCGCTCGTCGAGCGCTGGGAGCAGTGGTACGCGACCAGGCCCGACTACGTGCGGCGCATGACCGAGCGCGGCGGACGCTACCTGTTCCACATCGTCGAAGAGGTGCAGCGTCGGGGCATGCCGATGGAGATCGCGCTGCTGCCCTTCATCGAGAGCGCCTTCAACCCGCAGGCGCTCTCGGTCGCGCGCGCCGCCGGCATCTGGCAGTTCATGCCGGCCACGGGTAAGGACTTCGACCTCACCCAGAACCTGTTCCGGGACGAGCGCCGCGACGTGCTGGCATCGACCGATGCGGCACTCGACTATCTCCAGCTGCTGCACCGCCAGTTCGGGGACTGGCAGCTGGCGCTGGCCGCGTACAACTGGGGGCAGGGCAACGTGCAGCGCGCGATCGAGCGCAACCGGCGTGCGGGCCGGCCGACCGACTACGCCAGCCTGCGCATGCCCGACGAGACGCGCAACTACGTGCCCAAGCTCCAGGCGGTCGAGAACATCGTGCGCCAGCCCGAGGCCTTCGGCCTGCAGCTGGCTGTGCTCGAGAACCACCCGTTCTTCCTGAGCGTGCCGATCGAACGCGACATCGACGTCGTGGTGGCGGCGCGGCTGGCCGGCGTGTCCGTCGACGAGTTCCGCCAGCTCAACCCTCAGCACAACAAGCCGGTGATCCTGGCCGCGGGCACGCCGCAGGTGCTGCTGCCGTACGACAACGCGAATGCCTTCCTGCGCAATCTCGACACGCACGACGGCCCGCTGGCCAGCTGGACGGCCTGGGTCGCGCCGACGGCGCTCCGCGCATCGGACGCCGCACAGCGGCTCGGCATCGAGGAGACGTTGCTCCGCGAGGTCAACCGCATCCCGCCGCGCATGAAGATCCAGGCGGGATCGACGCTGCTCGTCCCCCGCGCCGCCCACGTCGACGACGACGTGGACGTGCGCATCGCGGACCACGCCCGCATCGCGTTCGCGCCCGAGACGCCTGCCCTCAAGCGCGTGGTGTTTCGCGCCGGCAAGAAGGGCGACACCGTGAAGGCGGTCGCGCGTCGCTACCGCGTCAGCGCGACCAGCGTCGCGCGCTGGAACGACGTCGGCGTGCGGTCGCGGTTCGCGCCGGGCGATTCGATCGTCGTGATGGTCCCCCGCGCCCCGGCTGCCAAGGGCCAGGCCGGTCGGCGCGCGACCGCTGCCAAGCCTGCGGCGCCGCGCCAGGCCTCGGCGCAGCGCCAGGCGCGGCCGGCCACCGATCGGCGGCCGGCGCGCGTGGCGCAGCGCTGACGCGCCCGCGCGACGCTGCCGGCCGGCCCGCGCGATGGCCACGCCCGAGCGCAAGCCCAGCCCGCTGCTGGAGCTCGGCGTCACCATCGTCGTGCCGGCGCTCGTGCTGATGAAGCTGAGCGGCGAGGACGGCTTCGGCCGCGTCGGCGCACTGCTCACGGCTCTGGCGTTTCCGCTCGGCTGGGGACTGTGGGACGGCTGGCAGCGCAGGCGCCTGAACCCGTTCGCCGCACTCGGCGTGATCAGCACCCTCCTCACCGGAGGCATCGGCCTGCTCGAGCTCGACGCGCGCTGGCTCGCCGTCAAGGAGGCCGCCGTGCCCGGGCTCATCGGCCTCGTCGTCGCGGGATCGGCCTGGACCGGGCGGCCGCTCATCCGCCTGCTGATCTTCAATGCCTCGGTGTTCGACGTCGACCGCATCCGCGCCGCGCTGACCGAGCGACGCAACACGGTGCCGTTCGAGCTTCGGCTGCGCACCGCGACCCTGCTGCTCGCCGGGACCTTCTTCTTCTCGTCGGCTGCCAACTACCTGCTCGCGCGCTGGGTGGTGACGAGCCCGGCCGGCACCGAGGCCTTCAACCACGAGCTGGGCCGGCTCACGCTGCTGAGCTACCCGGTGATCGCGGTGCCGTCGATGCTGATGATGGCCGGGCTGATGTGGTGGCTGGCACGCGAGGCGCGGCGGCTGACCGGGCTCACGCTCGGCGAGATGCTGGTCGGCGGCGCCTGAGGCGGGCGCCGCGATCAGCCCGCGGACGGCCCGTCGATCGCGTCGTCCCAGGCGCGCACCTGCTGGCGCTGAGTGCCCAGACCGTCGATGCCGAGCGTCATGACATCGCCTGCCCGGAGATAGCGCGGCGGCTTGCGCCCGAGGCCGACCCCGGGCGGGGTGCCGGTGCTCACCAGATCGCCCGGGTTGAGCGTCATGAAGCGGCTCACGTAGGCGACGATCTCGGCGACGCCGAACACCATCGTCGACGTGTGCCCGGTCTGCATGCGTTCGCCGTTGACGTCGAGCCAGAGCCCCAGCGCTTGCGGGTCGGGAACCTCGTCGGCGCTCACGAACCAGGGCCCGACGGGGCCGAAGCCGTCGCAGCCCTTGCCCTTGTCCCAGGTGCCGCCGCGCTCGAGCTGGAACGCCCGCTCCGAGATGTCGTTGACCACGCAGTAGCCGGCGACGTGCCCGAGCGCGTCCTCGCG
Source organism: Rubrivivax sp. (assembly GCA_025458805.1). Lineage (GTDB taxonomy): Bacteria > Pseudomonadota > Gammaproteobacteria > Burkholderiales > Burkholderiaceae_C > Rubrivivax. The sequence goes on along the minus strand of JALORQ010000010.1, from coordinate 9,550 downwards.
GCGGACCTGACGAGCGCGGCGCCCGATCACGACACCCAGCTCGACCTCCCAGTCGACCTTGCAGGCGCCCGGCGGCAGCACCACGGTGTCGTTGCAGCCGGCCAGCGCCGTGTCGGTCTTGAGGAACAGCACCGGCTCGTCCGGGACCGGCACCCCGGCCTCGGCGGCGTGGTCGGCGTAGTTGAGGCCAATGCACACGAACTTGCCGACATCCGCCCAGGGCGGGGCGATCCGGAACGGCGCTTCGACGGGGGGCAGCGCTCGCGGGTCGACGGCGCGCAGCGCCTCGAGACCAGCCGGCGCGAGGGTGGTCGACGTGACGTCGGCGAGAAGCGCCGACAGGTCGCGCGCGACGCCATCGGCATCGAGCATCGCCGGCCGCTCCGCCCCCGGCTCGCCATATCGCAGCAGCTTCACGCGTTGCCCTCCATCCCGTGGCGCCGGATCGTAGCCCGACCGGCCGAGGCTGCGGACTAGAATCTGCGCCTCGCTTCGCAGGGGCACCGCCTTGCAGCAAGCCGACGTTCCGCCCGTCCCCCTGCCTCCGTGCATCCTGCGCCGGGCCGTGCTCGGATGGCTGGCCCTGCTCGGCAGCCCGTCGGTGCGCGCGCTGGACAGCCCGGGTGGCCCGGTGGTCCTGACGGTGAGCGGTCGCGTGCGTCTGCCCAACCTCGGCACCGCGGCTGAGTTCGACATGGCGATGCTCGCCGCGCTTCCGCAGGCCACGCTTTCGACCCGCACGCCCTGGTTCACGGCGAAGCGGCGCTTCACCGGCCCGCTGCTTCGCGACGTGCTCGCCGCAGCCCGGGCCGAGGGGACCACGCTGCGGATGCGCGCGCTCAACGACTACCGGGTCGACGTGCCCGCCGACGATGCGCAGCGCTTCGACGTCGTCGTGGCGCGATTGCTGGACGATCGTCCGATGGCCGTGCGCGACAAGGGCCCGCTGTTCGTCATCTACCCGTTCGACGACCAGCCCGAGCTGCGCAATGCCGTGTACTACAGCCGGTCTGCGTGGCAGCTGAGATCGATCGAGGTGCTTTGAGCCCCCCGGGCGGCGGCGATCCAGAGCACCGTGCCGGCCGGGCGCGCGCGGCCCCGTCGCCGGACGGCGGTGCGTTCGGCGCCATCGCCATCGCCTTCGGCCTCGCGCTCGCGCTCGTCGCCGTGGCCTTGCTACAGTGGCGCCAGCTGGGCCTGCTGCGCGAAGCGGTGCGGTCCAACGACGACAACATCGTCCTGCAGGTGTACCAAGCCGAGATCGAGTACCTGCAGCTGCGCGAGCTGTGGCCCGATGCCGGCCGCCGCGCCGCCCTCATCACGCCGGAAGAGCTGCGGCTGCGCTACGAGATCTGGGTCAGCCGCGTCGAGCTGTTGCGGCTCGAACCGACCCGGCGCATGCTCGGCGACCGCCCCGACTTCGCGCAGACGCTCGAGGCCGCGGACCGCTTCATCGCGCGCGCCGACCTTTGGTTCACCGATGCGGCGCCGCCGGCATTCGACGACCTGGCACCGCTGCGGCCCGAGCTCGAGGCCCTCGGGCCGCCGCTGCACAGCGTGGTGCTCGACGCGGGGCATCACGTCGCCCTGCAGATGGCGGCGCGCAACCAGGCGGTCGAGCGCCACAACCGCTTCGGTTTCGCGCTGACGCTGTTCCTGTCGGCGCTGATCCTGGTCTTCGGGACGGTCGTTGCGCGCCAGCTGCGCGCAGCGCGCCGACAGCGCGCCGAACTCGAATTGCTGGCCGAGCGCCTGCGCGTCGCGCGTCACGAGGCCGATGCCGGCAACCGCGCGAAGAGCGCATTCCTCGCGCGCATGAGCCACGAGATCCGCACGCCCTTCCACGGCCTGATGGGCATGCTCGCGCTGCTGCGCGAGACGCCGCTCGCGCCGCGCCAGGCCGAGTATCTGCGCACGGCGGTCGAGTCGGCCGACCACCTGCTCGCGATCCTCGACGAGGTGCTCGACCTCTCGCAGCTCGAATCCGGCCGCGTGTCCCTGTCTCCGTCGGCGGTCGATCCGCGGCGGCTTCTGCACGAGGTCGAGGCGCTGATGCGACCGCTCGCGGCCGCGAAGGGGCTTGCGCTGCACGTCGATGCCGGCCCGGACGTGCCCGAGAGAATCGTCGCGGACGGAACCCGGCTGAAGCAGGTGGTCTTCAACCTGCTGTCGAACGCGATCAAGTTCACCGAGCGCGGCGCAGTCTCGCTGGACCTGCACCGCCGCGAGACGACGCCCGGCGCGCCGGTTCTCGAGTGCGTCGTCCGCGACAGCGGCATCGGGATGGACGCGTCGACGCTGCGCGAGCTGATGGCCGAGCGGCCGTCCGCGTCGTTCACGGCGACGCGCCCGCTCGGCGGAGCCGGTCTCGGCCTGGAGATCTCGCGCCAGCTCGTGCGGCTCATGGGGGGACGCATCGACGTGCGCAGCCGCAGCGGCGAGGGGAGCACCTTCGTCGTCACGCTGCCGTTGCAGCCGGCGCACGACACGGTGCCGGAGCCGGCGAGCGGCGACGGCGCCGCGGCTGCCGTCGAGTTCACTCCGGCGCTGCGGGTCCTCGTCGCCGAGGACCATCCGGTCAATCGGGAGTATCTGGCCGCGTTGCTGGCCAGCCTCGGCCATGAGGCGACCTTCTGCCCCGACGGCGCGCAGGCCGTCGATGCGCTGCGGCGTGGCCGCTTCGACCTGGTCCTGATGGACCTGCACATGCCGGTGCTCGACGGCGTCGCCGCCACGCGCGCGATCCGCGCCCTGCCCGACCGCATCGCCGCCGCAGTGCCCATCGTCGCGCTCACCGCGGATGCGTACGGCGAGACGCGCGAGCGCTGCCTGACCGGCGGCATGAACGACTTCCTCACCAAGCCGGTCCGACCTCAGGACCTGGCGGCGCTGCTGCGCCGGCTGTTCGGGGTCTCGCCCGGCGCCGATGCCGCAGATCCGAAGACGTCCCCGGCAGGCGACGAGCTGGCCGACCGCGCCCCGCTCGTCGACCGGACCGCGCTCGCCGCCGCCCTCGAATCGATACCGCGCGAGAGGCTCGCCCGCCTCGTTCACGACTACCTCGACCAGGGCGAGCAGACCGCGGCCCGGCTGAGGTCAGCGGTCCGCGCTGCGCAGCCTCTCGAACTGCGCGTCTATGCCCATGCGGCGCGCGGCGCGGCGCTGAACCTCGGGCTCCCCGCCCTCGCGGCGACCGCGGACGCGCTCCAGGAAGGTGCCGTCCACCTCCCCGCGCACGAGATCGTGCGGCTCGTCCAGCGCTTCGAGGACCAGATCGAGTCCACGCGCTCGGCGGTGATCGCGGCCGGCCTCCCGGCGCCGGCCGCCCTGCAGCCGGCCCCGTGACGCCGTCCGCGGCGTTCCGGCGGGTGCCGGCGCCGGCATGCGATCAGACGACGACCGGCTCGGGCTCCAGCCGGATGCCGAAGCGCCCGTAGACCGACTCCTGGATCGCGCGCGCCAGAGTCAGCACCTCGGCGCCGCTGGCGCCGCCCCGATTGACGAGCACCAGCGCCTGCTTCTCGTAGACGCCGGCGCGCCCGACCGTCTTGCCCTTCCAGCCGCAGGCGTCGATCAGCCAGCCGGCCGCGAGCTTGCATCGCCCGTCGGGCAGCAGGTAGTGCACGACCTCGGGGTCGCGGCCGATGATGTCGCGGCACTGCTCGGGGCTGACCACCGGGTTCTTGAAGAAGCTGCCGGCGTTTCCGAGCAGCGCAGGGTCGGGCAGCTTGGCGCGACGGATCGAGCAGACCCAGTCGAACAGGGTGCGTGGGTCGGGCGATTCGATGCCGGTCTCGGCGACCTTGCGCTCGAGGTCGAGGTAACCCAGCACCGGCCGCCAGGGCCGCGGCAGGCGCAGGCGAACGCGCGTGATCAGAGACTTGCCGGAAAGCGCGTGCTTGAACACGCTGTCGCGGTAGCCGAAGCGGCAGGCGCGCGCATCGAGCGTCACGCTGCGGCCGGTGACGAGGTCCACGGCATCGAGCGAGTCGAAGCGATCGGCGAGCTCGACCCCGTAGGCACCGATGTTCTGCACCGGCGCGGCACCGACCGATCCGGGAATGAGGGCCAGGTTCTCGAGGCCGGGCCAGCCCTGAGCGAGGGTCCAATCGACGAAACCGTGCCAGTTCTCGCCCGCGCCGGCCTCGACGATCCAGGCGTCGGGCGTTTCGCCGACGAGCCTGCGCCCCGCCACCTCGACCTTGAGCACGAGCGCGTCGACGTCGCGCGTGAACACGATGTTGCTGCCGCCGCCGAGCACGAACTTGCCGGCGCATCCGTGCCGCGGGTGCTCGAGCACGCGGCGCACGTCGGCGTCGCTGCGCACGCGCACCAGTGCGCGCGCGACGGCCGGCAGGCCGAAGCTGTTGAGCTCGCGCAGCGGCACGCGCTGCTCGATCGCCGGGCCGGCGTCGGCATCGGGGGACATGGCAGAATTTTGGACCATGCCCAGCTTCGACACCGTGCTCGAGCCCGACCTCGTCGAGGTGCGCAACGCGGTCGACCAGGCGCTCAAGGAGATCGGCACGCGCTTCGACTTCAAGGGGTCGAGCGCGAAGGTCGAGTTCGTCGACCGCAGCGCGAAGGAGCGCGAGCTCCAGCTCTTCGCCGACAGCGACTTCCAGCTCGAGCAGGTGCGCGACGTGCTGCTCGGCCGGCTGGCCCGGCGCGGGGTCGACATCCGCTATCTCGATCTGACGGGCAAGCCGGTCAAGCTCGGTGGCGACAGGCTGCGCCTGGACGTGCCGCTGCGCTGCGGCGTGCCGGCCGAGACCGCGAAGAAGATCCAGCAGGCGCTCAAGGCCAGCCGGCTCAAGGTGCAGTCGGCGATCCAGGGCGACGCGGTGCGCGTGAGCGGCGCCAAGCGCGACGACCTGCAGGCCGCGATCGCGCTGCTGCGCAAGGAGATCGCGGACCTGCCGCTCGGCTTCGGCAACTTCCGCGACTGAGCGCCGTCCCGGGCTTGTCCCGGCAGGGACAGTCGGTGGCCGACGGTCGTGCTACAAACCCGCGCCGGCAGCGGGGCGCGCGCCCCGCCGACGCCGCATCGCGGGAGACGACGATGGACCTGAGCTTTACGCCGGAAGAGCTGGGCTTCCGGCACGAGGTGCGCCAGTGGGTGGGCAGCCACCTGCCCCCAGAGATCAGCCGCAAGGTGCACCAGGCGCAGCGCCTGACGCGCGACGACATGCAGCGCTGGGCCCGCATCCTCGGGCAGAAGGGCTGGCTGGGGTACGGCTGGCCGAAGGCCTTCGGCGGGCCGGGCTGGAACGCCGTGCAGCGCCACCTGTTCGAGGAGGAATGCGCGCTCGCCGGCGCGCCGCGCATCGTGCCCTTCGGCCCGGTCATGGTGGCCCCGGTGATCATGGCCTTCGGCACGCCCGAGCAGCAGCGTCGCTTCCTGCCCGGCATCGCCAGCGGCGAGGTCTGGTGGAGCCAGGGCTACAGCGAGCCGGGATCGGGGTCGGATCTGGCGTCGCTGAAGTGCCGCGCCGAGCGTGTCGGCGACAAGTACGTCGTCAACGGCCAGAAGACCTGGACCACGCTGGGCCAGTACGGCGACTGGATCTTCTGCCTCGTGCGCACCAGCACCGAGGGCAAGCCGCAGACCGGCATCAGCTTCCTGCTGATCGACATGAAGAGCCCCGGCATCACGGTGCGCCCGATCATGCTGATGGACGGAGAGCCCGAGGTCAACGAGGTCTGGTTCGACGACGTCGAGGTGCCGGCCGAGAACCTGGTCGGCGAGGAGAACAAGGGCTGGACCTACGCCAAGTACCTGCTCGCGCACGAACGCACCAACATCGCCGACGTCAACCGCGCCAAGCGCGAGCTCGAGCGGCTCAAGCGCATCGCGAAGGCAGAGGGCGTCTGGGACGACCTGCGCTTGCGCGACCAGATCGCGCTGCTCGAGGTCGACATCGTCGCGCTCGAGATGATGGTGCTGCGCGTGCTGTCGGCCGAGAAGAGCGGCAAGCAGAGCCTGGACATCGCCGGCCTGCTGAAGATCCGCGGCAGCGAGATCCAGCAGCGCTACGCCGAGCTGATGATGCTCGCCGGCGGACCGTTCACGGTGCCCTTCATCCACGAGGCGATGGACGCCGGCTGGCAGGGGGACCAGGCACTCGGCGGGCTGTTCCCGGGCGGCGACTGGCACAACGCGCCGCTGGCCGGCACCTACTTCAACATGCGCAAGACGACGATCTACGGCGGCTCGAACGAGGTGCAACGCAACATCGTCGCGCAGACCGTGCTGGGGAGCTGAGCATGGACTTCGACTTCACCGAGGACCAGCAGTCGCTGCGCGACGCCGTCGCGCGCTGGGTCGAGAAGGGCTTCGCGTTCGAGCGGCGCCACGCGGCAGCCAGGGCGGGCGGTCGCTCGCGCGACGTCTGGGGCGAGCTGGCCGGCCTCGGCCTGACCGCGCTCGCCGTGCCCGAGGCGCACGGCGGCCTCGGCTGCGGGCCGGTCGAGACCATGGTCGTCTGCGAGGAGCTCGGCCGCGGCCTCGTCCACGCGCCGTATGCGTCGGGTGCGGTCGCCGCGCCGTGGCTGCTGCGCGCCGCGCCCGACGCGCTGCAGGCGGCGTGGCTGCCGCGCATCGCGGACGGATCGGCGCTCGTCGTGCTGGCGCACCAGGAGCGACGCGCGCGCTACAGGCTGCAGCACGTCGAGACGCGCGCCGCGCGCGCCGGCGACGGCTGGGTCGTGTCGGGCGTGAAGAGCATCGTGCCGGCCGGCGACGAGGCCGATGCGTTCGTCGTGCCGGCACGCATCGACGGCAGTGCCGGCGATCCCGACGGCATCGGCCTGTTCCTCGTCGAGCGCGACGCGGCGGCGGCGCTGCGCGCCTACCCGACGCAGGACGGCGCGCGCGCCGCCGAGCTGACGCTGGCCGAGACGCCCGCCGCACTGATCACCGCAGAGCGGGCCCTCGGCGCGCTCGAGCACGCCGTCGACGCGGCGATCGCCGCGCATGCGGCCGAGGCCGTGGGCCTGATGGACCGGCTGGTCGCGATCACGGTCGACTACATGAACACGCGCAGGCAGTTCGGGGTGCCGATCGCCAGCTTCCAGGCCCTGCGACACCGCATCGCCGACGTCAAGATGCAGCTCGAGCTCGCGCGATCGATGAGCTACTACGCGACGCTCAAGCTCGGCGACGAGCCGGCCGTGCGGCGCCGCGCGCTGTCGCAGGCGAAGGTGCAGCTCGGACAGAGCATGCGCTTCGTCGGCCAGCAGGGCATCCAGCTGCACGGCGGCATCGGCTGCACCGACGAGTACGTGGCCAGCCACTACTTCAAGCGCCTCACGGTGCTCGAGACGGCCTTCGGCGACACGCTGCACCACTTGGCCGAGGTCTCGGCGCGGATGCAGGACACCGCCGGCGTCTTCGCCTGACGGCGCGGCGATGCGCTTTCCCGGTGCGCTGACCGACGTCGCCGGCCTTGCCGTCGGCCACTGGAGCAGCCCGCACCGGCCCACTGGCTGCACCGTCGTACTGTGTCCCGACGGGGCGACCGCCGGCGTCGACGTGCGCGGCGCTGCGCCCGGCACGCGCGAGACCGACCTGCTGCGCCCGGACAACCTCGTCGAGCAGGTGCACGCCGTGCTGCTGACCGGCGGCAGCGCCTTCGGCCTCGACGCCGCCGGCGGCGTGATGGCCTGGCTGCACGAGCGCGCGCGCGGCCTCGCCGTCGGCGCCGCGCGCGTGCCGATCGTGCCGGCGGCCGTGCTGTTCGACCTCTGGCTCGCCGGCGAAGGGCCCCTCGCGCCCGATGCCGCCGCCGGACGAGCGGCCTGCGACGCGGCCTCGACGGTGCCGCCGGCCCAGGGCAGCGTCGGCGCCGGCCGCGGCGCGACCGTGGGCAAGCTGTTCGGCATCGAGCGCGCGATGAAGGGCGGCATCGGGACCGCGTCGCTGCGCGCCGGGGCCGTGACCGTCGGCGCGCTGGTCGCCGTCAATGCCGGCGGCGACGTCGTCGACCCGGCCAGGCAGCGCGTGGTGGCCGGCACACGCGGCGCCGACGGCCGCCCGCGCAGCGCCGTCGCCGCGATCCTCGACGGCGAACTGCCGCAGCGCGCGCTCGCCGGGATGGCGACGACGATCGGCGTCGTCGCCACCGATGCCGCCCTCACCAAGTCGCAGGCCAACAAGCTGGCGACCATGGCGCACGACGGGCTCGCGCGCACGATCCACCCGGTTCACACGATGTCCGACGGCGATGCGCTGTTCGCGCTGGCCACCGGCCGCAGCGGGCGTGCCGGCGACATGACGGTGCTGGGCGTGCTCGCGGCCGAGGCGGTGGCACGCGCGGTACTCAATGCCGTGCTCGCCGCCGAAGGGCTCGCGCAGCCCGACCTGCCGTCGGCGCGCGATCTCGGCACCGCATGAGCCGGCTCGCGCTGGCGTCGATCCTGTTCTCGCAAGGCTTCGGGACGCGGCGCGAGTGCGCCGGCCTCGTTGCGGCCGGACGCGTCGCGGTCGGCGGCCGCACGGTCGTCGACCCGTCCGCCGAGCTGCCGACCGAAGGCCTCGTCGTCGAGGTCGACGGCCAGGCGTGGCCCTACCACGCTAGCGCGGTCGTGCTGCTGCACAAGCCGGCCGGCACCGAATGCTCGCGGCAGCCTCGGCATCACCCGAGCGTGCTCGCGCTGCTGCCGCCGCCGCTGCGGCGGCGCGGCGTGCAGCCGGTCGGCCGGCTCGACCAGGACACGACCGGCCTGCTGCTGCTGACCGACGACGGCGCGCTGATCCACCGCTGGACGTCGCCGAAGCGGCACGTGCCGAAGACCTACGAGGTGACGACGCGGCATCCGGTCGACGCGACGCAGCGCTCGCGGCTGCTCGCCGGGGTCGTCCTCGACGACGACCCGTCCCCGGTGCGCGCCGACGAGGCCGAGATCACCGGCGAGCGCGCGCTGCGGCTGGTCATCACCAGCGGCCGCTACCACCAGGTCAAGCGCATGCTCGCGGCCGTCGGCAACCGCGTCGAGGCGCTGCATCGCAGCGCGTTCGGCCACCTGCGGCTGCCCGAAGGGCTGGCGCCGGGCAGATGGACCTGGGCGCGGGCCGAAGATGTCTGACGCCGCCCGGCCGGGGCCGGGTACCCGCAGCGGGCACAATCCGGGCTCTCCGGCCCACCCGGCCGGCCCCGGGTCCCCCAGGCGCGCACCGCGGTCGCGCGCTTCCTGTCCATGAGCCTGAAGCCGGCGGCGTCGCGCCTGTACTCCTACCTCCGGCCGCACCGGCGCGGGCTCGTCGTCGGCGTGGTCTGCTTCTTCCTGTCGGCGGCCGTCGAGCCGCTGGTGCCGGCGCTGCTGAAGACGCTGCTCGACAGCGGCTTCAAGGACGTCGGCTTCCCGATTTGGATCGTTCCGCTCGCCGTGATCGGGCTCTTCGCAGTGCGCGGCGGCCTGGCCTTCTGCGGCACCTACCTGCTCAACTGGTCGACGTCGAAGGCCGTGCTCGCGCTGCGCACCGACCTGCTGCGCGCGGTGATGCGCGCCGACGCCAGCCTCTACAGCACGATGAGCCCGGGTGTCGTCG
>JALORQ010000245.1 GCA_025458805.1 Rubrivivax sp. | reverse complement strand
GTGCCCATCGGCGTGAGCTGGTAATCCACCCCGCTCTTGTCGATGACGTCGAGGATTCGCGCGACGTAGGCGCTGACGCTCTCGCCCTTGCCAGCGGGCGCCATCGAGAACTCGAGCAGGACCATGGTCAGATCTCCTTCACGTGATCGGGGGTCGGATGGACGTGCGGCAGCACGACGCGCGCGAAGCACTCGGCGAGCACGCGCACGACCTGTCGTTCGAAATCGGGCGGGGGCTCGTCGGCGCCGTGCGCCGCGCACCAGGCGCGAGCCACGCTGGTCAGCGCGTCACTGCGGTAGCGCCGCTCGCCGCCGCTGGAGGCCTCGAAGCGGTTGGCGGCCGCGGTGAGCACGACCGGATCGGACGTGACGACGATCGCCGCATGCGCCAGCACCACCGGCCGGCCGTCGACGCGGCGCCAGGCCTGTGCGGTCCCGACCAGCTTGCGGCCACCAGCGGCGAGGTTGTAGCGGCCGTCGCAGAACGACCCCTCGACGGCCTGCGCGCGGGCGACCACCCCCAGCCGCGCCAACGCCGCAGCCAGTTCGTCGGTCACCGCGCGGTAGATCGCCTCCGTGTCGCGCGGCTCGGCGCCGGGCGCAGGCCACGCGAGCGTCAGGTTCCACAGCCCCGGCCCCTGCGGCACCAGCCCGCCGCCCGAGGCGCGCACCTGTACCGGCCACCCGTCGGCAGCCGACGCCGCACGGGCCTGGTCCCAGCACGGGCGGCGCTCGTAGCTGCGCGGCACCACGAAGCCCGGCGCGCCTCGCCACAGATGCGCCACCGGCCGGCCGTGCGACGCCGCCGCCTGCAGCCACTCGTGCTCCCGGGCGATGCCCTCGACCAGCGGCGCCTCGTGCACGGTGACGAACCCGAAGACGGGCAGCGTCATCGGCACGCTGCCGACGATCGGGCTGCGCCTGCGCCTTCAGGCAGCGGCGATGTGGCGCCTGACGAGCGCATTGACATCGCCGGCCTTCTCCATCATCGCCATGTGCCCGGCGCCGTCGAACACCTCGACGGTGGCGCCCGCGGGCGCATGGCCGGCGTGGCCGGCCGGGATGATGCGGTCCTCGCGGCCCCAGACGACGAGCACGGGCTTGCCGGTCGACGCGAGTTCGAGGGCGGGCGTCTCGGCCTGGCGACCGCCGGGGAAGACACCGGCGGCCAGCGACTGCAGCGCGGCGGTCACGCCGTCGATGCGCTTGAACTTCAGCAGGTCGTCGACCAGCTGACGCGTCACCAGCGCCGGGTCGGCGAACAGCTGCTCGACCACCGGCTTGAGCTCGCGCCGAGACTCGGCCGCGACGAAACCGTCGATGTAGCCCATGTTGATCTCGTGACCCAGCCCCGCCGAATTGACCAGCGTCAGCGACGCGACGCGACTCGGATGGTCCAGCGCCATGCGCGCGGCGATCGCACCGCCCATCGAGTGGCCGACGGCGTGCACGCGCTCGACGTTCAGCGCGTCGAGGAAACGCACGACGAAGTTCGACAGGTCCTTCAGCGTGCTGCCCGGCAGCTTCGGCGTCGATTGCCCGTGGGCCGGCAGGTCGAGCGCGATCACCGGCGCGGCCTCGGCCACAGCGTCGAGGTTGAATAGCCAGTTGTTGAGGTCGCCGCCGAAGCCGTGCAGGAACAGCACCGGCACGCCCTGCTCGGGCCCGCGGCGTGCGAAGCGGATCGTCAGCCCGTCGACCTCGACGCTGCCGTACGCCGAAGCCTCCTCCTCGCCGTCGCCGCCGGCTGCGGGCACGACATAGGCCGCGATGTACGCGTCGATCTCGGCGTCGCTGACGGCAGGATCGGCCAGCACGCCGAGCAGGGCCTTGATGGGAAGGGTGTCGCCCTCCTGCGCGACCTTGCGGCGCAGCAGCCCCGGGTCGGGCGCCTCGACGGCGTTGCTGATCTTGTCGGTCTCGACGTCGAGGATCGGCGTGCCGACCGCGATCTCGGTGCCCTCGTCGACCAGCCAGGCGGTGACGGTGCCTTCGCGCATCTCCAGACCCCACTTGGGCATGACGATCGGCGTGATGGTGCTCATGGCGGCAGTGCTCCTGCGGTTCACTATCGGTCTGTCGGTGGCGAACGCCGCCCACGGCGGCGGCGCGCGCCCCGAGGCGAGGCGCCGAAGGCGCTGCGGGGCGGTCCTAGTCCGCCATCGTGCGTTTGACGGCGGCGACGATCTGCGCCGCGCTGGGGATGTACAGGTCTTCGAGCACGGGCGAGAACGGCACCGGCGTGTGCGGGGCGGTGACCATCTCGATCGGGCCCTTGAGCGCGCGGAAGGCCTGCTGCGCGACCTGTGCCGAGATGTCGGCGGCGATGCTGCAGCGCGGGTTGGCCTCGTCGACGCAAACCAGCCGCCCGGTCTTCTCGACGCTCTCGAGCACGGTGTCGATGTCCAGCGGGCTGAGCGTGCGCAGGTCGACGACCTCGACGTCGATGCCCCCCTTGGCCAGCTCGGCCGCGGCGTCGAGCGAACGGTGGACCATCAGCCCGTACGTGACGATCGTCGCCGTCTTGCCTTCGCGCACGACGTTGGCCTCGCCGAACGGAATCGCGTAGCTGGCTTCGGGCACCTCGCCCTCGAACCCGTAGAGGTTCTTGTGTTCGAGGAAGATCACCGGGTCGTTGTCGCGGATGCTCTGGATCAGCAGGCCCTTGGTGTCGTACGGCGTGCTCGGGCACACCACCTTCAGCCCGGGGATGTGCGTGAACAGCGGCGCGAGCATCTGCGAGTGCTGCGCCGCCGCGCGGAAGCCCGCGCCGCACATCGCGCGGATCACCACCGGCGTCTCGGCCTTGCCGCCGAACATGTACCTGAACTTCGCTGCCTGGTTGTAGATCTGGTCGAAGCACACGCCCATGAAGTCGACGAACATCAGCTCGGCGACCGGGCGCATGCCGCAGCAGGCGGCGCCGATCGCGGCGCCGATGTAGGCCGACTCGGACAGCGGCGTGTCCATCAGCCGGTCGCCGTGCTTGGCGTACAGGCCCTTGGTGACGCCGAGCACCCCGCCCCAGGCGTCGCGCTCGCCGTCGCCGCCGGCG
>JALORQ010000117.1 GCA_025458805.1 Rubrivivax sp. | reverse complement strand
CACCGCCACCGAGAACGGCTACGGCAAGCGCACGCCCATCGCCGAATACACCCGCCACGGCCGCGGCACCAAGGGCATGATCGCCATCCAGCAGAGCGAACGCAACGGCAAGGTCGTGGCGGCCACGCTCGTGCGACCCGACGACGAGATCATGCTGATCACCGACAAGGGCGTGCTCGTGCGCACCCGCGTGTCCGAGATCCGCGAGCTCGGCCGCGCGACCCAGGGCGTGACGCTGATCGCGCTCGACGACGGCTCGCACCTGTCCGGGCTGCAGCGCATCGTCGAGAACGATGCGCAGGGCGACCCCGCCGACCCCGCCTCGCCGCCCGGCGAGCGCACCGACACCGCCGGCGACGCCGGCACGGAGAATCCCCGATGAAGCTGTCCCCCGCCCTCGCCCTGCTGCTGGCCGCCGTCGCGGCACCGGCCCTCGCCCAGCAGCCGGCACCGCGGCCCGCCGCGCCTTCGGCCGCACCGGCCGCACCGGCTGCCTCGGCGCCCGTGTCGCCGGCCAAGAAGGCTCTGGTCGCCAAGGTGCTGCAGCTCCAGCAGTCCGGCTACGAGGCCATGGGCGCGGAGATCGTGCTCTCGCCGGCGCTGCGCATGCAGCAACAGCTTCGGCCCGTGGTGCAGAGCGCACCGGCCGAGCAGCGCGAGAAGCTGGCGCGCGACCTCGAGTCCGATCTCGTGAAGTACGGCGACGAGGTGCAGCCGATCGCGCGCGAGGCCGCGCGCCGAATCGCGCCCGGCACGATCGGCACCGTGCTCGAGCAGCGCCTGACCGAGGACGAGCTGAAGCAGGTCGTCGCGGCCCTGGAGTCGCCCGGGTTCCGCAAGTTCCTGTCGCTCGACGGCGAAATGCGGCGCGCCTTCGCCGAGCGCATGGTCGCCGAGACGCGCCCGCAGGTGCAGCCCAAGCTGCAGGCGCTCGAGACCAGCGTGCGCGGCCGCCTCGCCGCGGTGCAGCCGGCCGCCGGCGGCGCGCCGCAGGGCAACGTTTCGCCCTCGGGCGCGACCGTGCCGCCGACCGGCGGGTCGACCGCGCCCCGCTGACCCGAGACGACCGCCGTCAGCGATGGGCGAGACGCCGAACCCCGAGCTGCTGGCGCTGCGCGAGCGCATCGATGCCGTCGACCGCGACCTGCTCGCGCTGCTCAACCGCCGCGCCGGGCTCGCCCTCGAGGTCGGCGAGCTCAAGCGGCGCGAGGGGTCGGTCGTCTTCCGGCCCGAGCGCGAGGCGCAGGTCATCGACGGGCTGAAGGCCGCGAACGGCGGGCCGCTGAAGAGCGAGAGCGTGGCGCCGATCTGGCGCGAGATCATGTCGGCCTGCCGTGCGCTCGAAACCCCGACGCGAGTGGCCTACCTCGGCCCCGCGGGGACGTTCAGCGAGCAGGCGGCGCTGGGCTACTTCGGGTCCTCGATCGTGCGCGTGCCTTGCAGCAGCATCGACGAGGTGTTCCGCACGACGTCGGCCGGCGCCGCGGACTTCGGCGTGGTCCCGGTCGAGAACAGCACCGAGGGCGTGGTCGCGCGTTCGCTCGACCTGTTCCTGCACACCCCGCTGTTCATCATCGGAGAGACCAGCCTCTTCGTGCGCCACAACCTGCTGCGCCGCGACGCCGCGCTCGACGGCATCGAGGCCGTGCTGGCCCACCCGCAGGCGCTGGCGCAGTGCCACCAGTGGCTCGCGGCACACCTGTCGCACGCGGAGCGCCGGCCGGCGTCGAGCAACGCCGAGGGCGCGCGCCTCGCGGCGCTGGACGCGCGGCTGGCCGCGATCGCCAGCGAGCGGGCGGCCTCGGAGTTCGGGCTGCACGTCGTCGCACCGGCGATCCAGGACGACCCCCACAACCGTACGCGGTTCGCGATCGTCACCGACCCGCAGCGCCATCCGGTGCCGCGGGCGTCGGGTCACGACTGCACCAGCCTCGTCGTCTCGGTGCCCAACCGGCCGGGCGCGGTCCACGACATGCTCGTGCCGCTCAAGGAACACGGCGTCTCGATGAGCCGCTTCGAGTCGCGTCCGGCACGCTCCGGTCAGTGGGAGTACTACTTCTACATCGACGTCCAGGGCCACCCCGACGAGCCGCGGGTCGCCGCCGCGCTGCACGCGCTGCGCGCGGCCTGCGCGTTCTTCAAGGTCCTCGGCAGCTACCCGGTCGACGTGCACTGAAGCAGCGGCGATGTTCAACCAGCTCGGCCTGATCGGCTGCGGCCTGATGGGCGGCTCCTTCGCCCTCGCGCTCAAGCGCGCCGGGCTCGTGCGGCGCGTCATCGGTTACAGCAAGAGCCCGTCGACGACCGAGCGCGCGAAGCGCCTGGGCGTCATCGACGACATCGCCGAGTCGGCACTGCTCGCCGTGTCCGGCGCCGACGTCGTGCTGCTCGCGGTCCCGGTCGCGGCGACCGAGTCGACGCTGCGGGCGATCCGCGACCTCGTGGACGACGGCATGCTGGTGATGGACGTCGGCTCGACCAAACGGGACGTCGTCGACGCGGCGCGCCGCGTGCTGCGCGAGCGCGTCCGGTCGTTCGTCCCGGCGCACCCGATCGCGGGCAAGGAACTGGCGGGGATCGAACACGCCGACGCCTCGCTGTACGCGGGTCGGCAGGTCATCCTGACACCGCTGGCGCAGAACACGCCGGGGCACCTGCAGCGCGCGACCGACGTCTGGGCAGCGGTCGGCGCGCAGGTGCTGAAGATGACACCGGAGAACCACGACGCGGCGTTCGCGGCGGTCAGCCACCTGCCGCACCTGCTGGCCTTCGCCTACTTCAACGCGGTGGTCAACCAGCCCGCGGGCCGCGACTTCCTGTCGCTGGCGGGACCGGGCTTCCGCGACTTCACCCGCATCGCCGCGTCCAATCCCGAGATCTGGCGCGACATCCTGCTCGCCAACCGCGAGGAGGTGATGGCGCAGTCGCGCCGCTTCCGCGCGGCACTGGACGCGCTCGAGCTCGTGATGCGCGCGGGCAACGGCGAGGCGCTCGAGGACCTCATCCGCGGCGCCGCCGAGGGGCGCGCGGCGTGGCAGATGGGTGCGCCGCGCGCTCCCGGCACGCGCTGACCGCCGGCGCCCGCCCGATGCTGGAGATCCCGTTCGTCGACCTGCCGCCGCTGCACGGCGCCTCCGGCACGGCGGTGCTGCCCGGGTCGAAGAGCATCTCCAACCGCGTGCTGCTGCTCGCCGGCCTGGCCGGCGGCGAGACCGCGGTGCACGACCTGCTCGACAGCGACGACACGCGCGTCATGCTCGCGGCCCTGAAGGCGCTGGGCTGCACGCTGCGGCGCGACGGTCCCGTGCTGCACGTCGGCGGCCTCGGCGGCCGGCTGCGCGTCCACGAGGCGTCGCTGTTCCTCGGCAACGCCGGCACCGCGATGCGCCCGCTGACCGCGGCACTGGCGGTGCTGGCGACGACCCAGGGCGGCCGCTTCGAGCTGCGCGGCGTGCCGCGCATGCACGAGCGCCCGATCGGCGACCTCGTCGACGCGCTGCGGCCGCTGGGCTGCCGTGTCGACGACCTCGGACAGCCCGGCTACCCGCCGCTCCTGGTGCACGGCGACGCGGGCGGACGCCTCGAGATCGGGCGCCCGATCCGGGTGCGCGGCGACGTGTCCAGCCAGTTCCTCACCGCGCTGCTGCTGGCGCTGCCACTCGTCGCCGCCGATCGCGAGGTCGCCGTCGAGGTCGACGGCGAACTGATCTCCAGGCCCTACGTCGAGATCACGCTGAACCTCCTGGCGCGCTTCGGCATCGACGTCGCGCGCGACGGCTGGCGGCGCTTCACGATCCCGCGCGGCAGCGCCTACCGCACGCCGGGCGCGATCCGCGTCGAGGGCGATGCCTCGTCGGCGTCTTACTTCGTCGCGCTCGGCGCGATCGCGGCCGGCGGCGGTGCGCCGGTGCGCATCGAGGGCGTGGGGCTCGACTCGATCCAGGGCGACATCCGTTTCGTCGACGCCGCGCGCGCGATGGGCGGCGACGTCCGCGGCGGGCCCGGCTGGCTCGAGGTGCGCCGCGGCCGCTGGCCGCTCGAGGCCATCACGCTCGACTGCAACCACATCCCCGACGCCGCGATGACGCTCGCCGCGATGGCGCTCTACGCGCGCGGCACGACGCGGCTGACGGGCATCGCGAGCTGGCGTGTCAAGGAGACCGACCGCATCGCGGCGATGGCCGCCGAGCTGCGCCGGCTCGGCGCCACCGTCGTCGCCGGCGACGACTTCGTCGAGATCACCGCGCCCGCGCCGCACGCGTGGCGGGCCGCGTCGCTGCACACCTACGACGACCACCGCATGGCGATGTGCCTGGCGCTGGCGGCGTTCAATCCGCTCGCCGGCGCGACGCCCGCGCGGCCGGTGCGCATCCTGGACCCGCGCTGCGTCGGCAAGACCTTCCCCGACTACTTCGAGACGCTGTTCGGGCTCGCGTGGACGCCGCCCGAAACGGTGCCGGTGATCACCGTCGACGGCCCGACGGCCTCAGGCAAGGGCACGCTGGCCGCCGCGTTGGCGCAGCGCCTCGGCTACCACCTGCTGGACTCGGGCGCGCTCTACCGCGCCACCGGGCTGGCCGCGCGGAGCGCCGGCGTGGCCCTCGACGACGAGGCGGCGCTGGCCCGCCTGGCCGCACGGCTGGACCTGCGCTTCGACGCCGACCGCGTCGTGCTTCGCGGCGAGGACGTCACCGACGAGCTGAGGCTCGAGAGCACGGGCGCGCTCGCGTCGCGCGTCTCGGCCTGGCCCGCGGTGCGCGAGGCGCTGCACGGCCTGCAGCTCGCCTTTCGCCGCGTGCCCGGGCTGGTGGCCGACGGCCGCGACATGGGCACCGTGGTCTTCCCCGATGCGGCGCTCAAGGTGTTCCTCACCGCAGGCAGCGCCGAGCGTGCGGCCCGTCGGCATAAGCAATTGATTTCAAAAGGGATTCCGGCTACACTCGACGACCTTCGCGCCGACATCGAGGCGCGCGACCGGCGCGACCTGAATCGCCCGGTGGCGCCTTTGAGGCCGGCCGAGGATGCGCTCGCGCTCGACAACTCGCACCTGAGCATCGACGAATCGGTGGAACGGGTGCTCGGTTGGTGGGACGAGCGGCGTCCGTTCGGCACCCCGCCGGCGGGCTGAAGGCTCCGCAGCGCCCCCCACCGCGGCCGTCAGGTCCCGGGCGCCGCGGGTTGTGTCCAACCTCACCCCCGCAACGTCCGTTGCACGCATCGCCCGGCTCTGCGTTCACTTCCCCCCGGGCGCCAGGAACCTTCATGTCCCAGTTGCAAACCGCCACCACCGGCGGCGGCGAATCGTTCGCCGCCTTGTTCGAGGAGTCGCTGAAGTCCAGCGACATGCGCGTCGGCGAGGTCATCTCGGCCGAGGTCGTCCGCGTCGACTTCAACCACGTGGTGGTGAATGCCGGCCTCAAGAGCGAGAGCTACATCCCGATCGACGAGTTCAAGAACGACCAGGGCGAGGTCGAGGTCCAGGTCGGCGACTTCGTCTCGGTGGCGATCGACGCCGTCGAGAACGGCTACGGCGACACCATCCTCAGCCGCGACAAGGCCAAGCGCCTGGCCTCGTGGATGGCGCTCGAGAACGCGCTCGAGAGCGGCGACTTCGTCACCGGCACGGTCAGCGGCAAGGTCAAGGGCGGCCTGACGGTCCTCGTCAACGGCATCCGCGCCTTCCTGCCCGGCTCGCTGATCGACACCCGTCCCGTCAAGGACCTCAGCCCGTACGAGGGCAAGACGCTCGAGTTCAAGGTCATCAAGCTCGACCGCAAGCGCAACAACGTTGTGCTCAGCCGCCGCGCGGTGGTCGAGGCCTCGATGGGCGAGGAGCGCGCCAAGCTGCTCGAGACGCTGACCGAGGGCGCGATCGTCCACGGCGTGGTCAAGAACATCACCGAGTACGGCGCCTTCGTGGATCTGGGCGGCATCGACGGCCTGCTGCACATCACCGACATGGCCTGGCGCCGCGTGCGCCACCCGACCGAGGTGGTGCAGGTGGGCCAGGAGCTGACCGCCAAGGTGCTGAAGTTCGACGCCGAGAAGAACCGCGTCTCGCTCGGCCTCAAGCAGCTGGGCGACGACCCCTGGATGGGCGTGAGCCGCCGCTACCCGCAGGGCACGCGCCTGTTCGGCAAGGTCACGAACATCGCCGACTACGGCGCCTTCGTCGAGATCGAGCCGGGCATCGAGGGCCTGGTCCACGTCTCCGAGATGGACTGGACCAACAAGAACGTCGCCCCGAGCAAGGTCGTCACCCTCGGCGAGGAGGTCGAGGTGATGGTCCTCGAGATCGACGAGGACAAGCGCCGCATCAGCCTGGGCATGAAGCAGTGCAAGGCCAACCCGTGGGAGGAGTTCAGCTCGAACTTCAAGCGCGGCGACAAGGTCAAGGGCCCGGTCAAGAGCATCACCGACTTCGGCGTCTTCGTCGGCCTGGCCGCGGGCATCGACGGCCTCGTGCACCTGTCCGACCTGTCTTGGCACGAGCCGGGCGAGAGCGCGGTGCGCAACTACAAGAAGGGCCAGGAGGTCGAGGCGATCGTGCTGGCCATCGACGTCGAGCGCGAGCGCATCAGCCTGGGCATCAAGCAACTGGACGTGGATCCTTTCACCAGCTTCACGACGATGCACGACCGCGGCGCGGTCGTCAGCGGCAAGGTGAAGACGGTCGACCCGCGCGGCGCCGAGATCCAGCTCAACGACGACGTCACCGGCTACCTGCGCGCCAGCGAGATCAGCCGCGACCGCGTCGAGGACGCGCGCAACGTGCTGAAGGAAGGCGACGAGGTCACGGTGATGATCATCAACGTCGACCGCAAGATGCGCTCGATCCAGCTGTCGATCCGCGCCAAGGACCAGGCGGACCAGCAGGAAGCCATGCAGCGTCTGGCGCAGACCAGCGAGCGCGAGAGCGCGGGCACGACGAGCCTCGGCGCGTTGCTGCGCGCCAAGCTCGACACGCAGAAGGACTGAGCCGGCCGCGCGCCGCCGGTCGCCCGCATGCGGCGGCCGGCGGCGCCCCGGCCCCGCGTCCTCATCGGACGCGGGTTCGCCCGACGCCGTCCCGCGTGGCGTCGGGCGAGTCCGCAGCGAACGACCTCCGCCGCCCCGAACGCATGACCCGTTCCGACCTCGTCGCCCGCCTCGCCGAGCGCTTCCCGCAGCTCACGCAGCGCGACACCGAATTCGCCGTCAAAACCATCCTCGACGCGATGAGCGACGCGCTGGCGCGCGGCCACCGCATCGAGATCCGCGGCTTCGGCAGCTTCTCGGTCACGCGCCGGCCGCCGCGCGTCGGACGCAACCCGCGCAGCGGCGAGCAGGTCACGATCCCCGAGAAGCTGGTGCCGCACTTCAAGCCGGGCAAGGCGCTGCGCGAGGCGGTGGACGGGCGCAACGCCGATGCCGGCGCGGACGACGCGGCGCGCTGACCCCTTCGCACGGCGTCCCACGAGCCGGGCCGCCGCCTAGAATCGCGGCGGCATGCGCGTCGCCGTCTGGCTCTTCAGGGCCTTCGTCTTCTTCACGCTGTTCGCGTTCGCGCTCAACAACCAGCAACCGGCCACGGTGCACTGGTTCTTCGGCATCGAGTGGCGTGCACCCATGGTGATCGTCGTGCTCGCCTCGTTCGCGGCCGGCTGCGCGATCGGCGTCCTCGCGATGGTGCCCGCCTGGTGGAAGCACCGGCGCGAAGCGCGCCGCTCGGCCGCCGCCCCACCCGCCGCCGCGGCGCGTGCCGAGCCCGGCGCCGCGGCACCGTCCGACTTCGGCGCACTCCAGCCTCCGCGCGAGGGGCTGTAGGCCGCCGCGACACACCCGCACCGCCGTGGAGCTCGACCTGCCGTGGGCCCTGCTCGGGCTGCCGCTGGCCTTCGCGCTGGGCTGGCTCGCGTCGCGGCTCGACCTGCGACAGCTGCGCCGCGAGCCACGCGACGCCCCGCGCGCCTACTTCAAGGGGCTGAACCTGCTGCTCAACGAGCAGCAGGACAAGGCGATCGACGCGTTCATCGAGGCGGCGCAGGACGACCCGGGCGCGACCGACCTGTACTTCGCGCTCGGCAACCTGTTCCGGCGGCGCGGCGAGTTCGAGCGTGCCGTGCGCGTGCACCAGCATCTGCTCGCGCGCGCCGACCTGCGCGCCGCCGAGCGCGACCGCGCGCAGCACGCGCTGGCGCAGGACTTCATGAAGGCCGGGCTGTTCGATCGCGCCGAGGCGGCCTACCGCGCGCTCGAGGGCACGGCGTACGAAGGCGAGGCGAGGCTCGCGCTGCTGTCGCTCTACGAGCGCTCGCGCGACTGGCGCAACGCGGCCGAGGTCGCCGCGCGCCTCGAGCGCGCGGGCGGGGGCTCGTTCGCGACGCGCATCGCCCACCACTGGTGCGAGCTGGCCCAGGAGGCCGAGCGCGGGGGCCGCGCCGACGAGGCCGACACGGCGCTGGTGCGCGCCGCCGAGGCGGCGCCGCAGGCGCCCAGGCCGCTGCTGCTGCGCGGCCAGCGGCTGGCGCGCGCCGGTGATGCCGCCGGCGCGATGCGGGAGTGGGACGAGCTGCGGCGCCGCCACCCCGGCTCCTTCGTGCTCGTGGCCGCGGACTACGCCACAGCCGCGCTCGCCTGCGGGCAGGCGAGCGCGGCGCGCGACACGCTGCGCAAGGCCTTCGAGATCGAACCGTCGACCGACCTGCTGCGGGCCCTCGTGCGCCTTGCGCCGGACGCCGGCGACGACGACGCGCCGCTGCGCCGCGCGCACCTGCGTGCGCATCCGACGCTGTCGGCCGCCCAGGTGGTGCTCGAAGGGGCCGGCGCGGCGCTCGACGCCGACACGCTGGCCGCGGTCCGGCGCGCCGTGACGCTGGCCGCGCGGCCGCTGCAGCGCTACCGCTGCGCGGCCTGCGGCTTCGAGGCGGAGCACTGGTTCTGGCAGTGCCCGGGATGCCTCAGCTGGGACAGCTTCCCGGCCCGGCGCATCGAGGATCTCTAGCGGGGGACTACTCGGCCGCGGTGCGCAGCGTGGCCATGACCGGGCGCCGCAGCACCTCGCGCAGGCCCCACCAGCCGGCCGCCAGCGCGAGCAGCGCGCCGGCCACCGCGCCCGCCAGCGGCACCCACAGGGCTGGGTTCCACGCGAACTCGAAGGCGTAGCGCGCCAGCAGCCAACCCACGACCACGGCCGCGACCGATGCCAGCGCGCCGGCGAGCGCGCCGACGCCCAGCAGCTCGGCGCGCTGCACCTGCGTCAGCAGCCGCCCGCCTGCACCCATCGCGCGCATCACCGCGTACTCGCGCGCGCGCTGCTCGCGCGTCGCGGTGATCGCCGCGAAGAGCACCACGAGGCCGGCCACCAGCGTGAAGCCGCGAGACGTCGACGTTGGTGACGTTCGGAAACTCGCGCGTCAGCCTGTTGTCGAAGCCCGGTGCAGCGGGCGCGCGGAAGGCGCTGACGTAGGTGACCGGCACGTCGTCCATCTCGGCGAGCGGGAAGATGACGAAGAAGTTGACGCGCATCGACCCCCAGTCGACCTTGCGCAGGCTCGTGATGCGCGCCTCGCGCACCTGGCCGGCGATGTCGAACGACAGCCTGTCGCCGAGCGCCAGGCCCAGCGTCTCGGCCAGCCCCTGCTCGACCGACAGCCCTCCGGCCTCGTCGCGCTGCCAGCGGCCAGCGACGACCTCGTTGTGCGCAGGCGGCAGCGCGCCGTGGCTGAGGTTGAACTCGCGCTCGACCAGGCGCGCGGCCCGATCCTCGGCGAAGCGGTCACCGGTCACCGCCTCGCCGTTGATCGCGACCAGCCGGCCGCGGATCATCGGATACCAGTCGTGGCGCGACACGCCTTCGCGCGCCAGCATCGACTTGAAGCCCTGCTCCTGGTCGGGCTGCAGGTTGATGACGAACCGGTTCGGCGCGTCGGGCGGCGTGGCCTGGCGCCAGCTCGCCACGAGGTCGGTGCGCAGCAGCACCAGCAGCACCAGTGCCAGCAGCCCGACGGCGAGCGCCGAGACCTGCAGCACCGCGTACGCGGGCCGCGCCGCGATCTGGCGCGTCGCCAGCACCAGCCAGCGCGGCGCCCGGGTCTCGGGCACGGTGCGGCGCAGCAGCGTCACCGCACCCCAGGACAGCAGCGCGAAGACGGCCACCGCCGCGGCGAAGCCGCCGACGGCGATCGCGCCCAGCTTGACGTCCGACGCCACCGCGAGCAGCAGCGCCGCGAAGCCGCCCGCGCCCGCCAGCAGCACCAGCGCCGACGACGCCTTCAGCGCACCGACGTCGCGACGCAGGACGCGCAGTGCCGGCACGCGCGCGAGCTGCAGGACCGGCGGCAGGCCGAAGCCGAGCAGCAGCGTCAGCCCCACGCCCACGCCGAACAGCGCCGGCAGCGGCCCGGCCGCAGGCAGCTGGGCATCGACCAGCCCGGCCAGCAGCCATACGAAGACGTGGTGCACGATCCAGCCGACCAGCGCACCGGCCAGGCTGGCCAGGATGCCGATGGCCGCGAACTCGAGCGTGTACGCGCCGGCGATGCGGCGCTGCGACAGCCCGAGCACGCGCAGCATCGCGCAGTCGTCGAGATGGCGCTGCGCGAAGTCGCGCGCCGCGATGCCCACCGCCACCGCGGCCAGCAGCGCGGCGAGCAGGGCGACGAGGTTGAGAAACTTCTCGGCCCGGCCCAGCGTCTGCTGCATCTCGGGGCGGCCGCTCTCGAGCGACTCGACGCGCACGCCGCGCAGCGGCACGCTCTCGATGCGCTTCTCGGCCAGGCGCACGAACTCGGCCACAGCCTGCGGCCGCGCGCCATCGGGCGCGGCGACGGCGAAGCGGTAGGTGACGCGGCTGGCCGGCTGCACGAGCTGCGTGGCCGCCAGGTCGTCGTCGTGCAGCATCACCCGCGGCGCGAAGCTCATGAATCCGGCCCCGCGGTCCGGCTCGATGACGATCACCGCGTCGATCGCGAGCGACGCATCGCCGAGCAGCAGCCGGTCGCCGACGCCCAGCCCGAGCGACTCCAGCAACGGCGCGTCGACCCACACGGTGCCGCGCGCCGGGCCGCGGGCCACCGCCCGTGCCTCGCCCGCGTCGGCGCGACGCAGCTGCAGCTGGCCGCGCAGCGGATAGCCGTCGCTGACGGCCTTCACCGCGACGAGCCGCGAGGCGCCGCCGCGCTCGTCGGGCGCGCGCGCCATGCTCGGAAAGCTGGTGGTGCGCGCGGTCGCCAGGCCCAGCCGAGCCGCGTCGGCCACCAGCTCGGGCGGGGTCGGCCGGTCGCTGCCGACCACGGCGTCGCCGCCGAGCAGCTGACGTGCGTCGCGAGAAAGCGCCGAGTTGAGCCGGTCGGCGAAGAAGCCCACCGCGGTGAGCGCGGCCACGGCCAGCAGCACCGCGAGCGCCAGCAGGCGCAGTTCGCCGGCGCGGAAGTCCCGCACCAGCTGGCGCGCGGCCAGGCGCGCGACCGAGGGGGGCCGGTGGGTGTCAGCGCTCATCCCGACACGGTAGCCGAAACCCCGCCGCCGCTGCGGGCGAATCCGAATTGACCGTGCAAGCTGCTTGAAGCGGCGCAGCGGGCCGAGATGCTTCAATCCCGGCATGGATTCCGTCTCGCATCCGCTGCCGCCGGTGTTCCTCTCGCACGGCTCGCCGATGATCGCGCTCGAGCCCGGCCCGGCCGGCCGATTCATGCAGCGTCTCGGTCCGGCGATCGACGACGCCTTCGGGCGGCCGCGCGCGATCGTCGGACTGTCGGCGCACACGCTGGCACGCGAGCCCGTGCTGTTCGCGGCCCCGCGGCACGCGGCCGTGCACGACTTCGGACCGTTCGATCCGCGTCTCTTCACGTTGCGGTACGACGCCCCGGGGGCCCCGGATCTCGCGCCGCGCGTCGCGGCGCTGCTGCGGGCGGCCGGACTGCCGGTCCACGTGAGCCCCGAGGGGGGCCTGGACCACGGTCTGTGGACTGCGCTGCGCTACGTGTACCCGACGGCGGACGTGCCGGTGCTGCCGCTGGGCTGGCCCGCGCACTGGACACCGGCCCGGCTCGCGGCCCTGGGCACCGCGCTGGCTCCGCTCGCCGCGCAGGGCGTGCTGCTGCTGGCCAGCGGCAGCCTGACGCACAACCTGCGCATGCTGTTCGACGACCCGATGCCGGCCGTCGACGCGCCCGAGATCGCGCCGTCGCGCGCCTTCCGCGACTGGGTGGCCGCTGCGGCCGCCCGTGGCGATCGGGCCGCGCTGCTCGACTGGGCGGCACGGGCACCGCATGCGGCGCTGATGCACCCGACCGACGAGCACTGGCAGCCCTTTCTCGTCGCGCTGGGCGCCGGCGGCGACGCCCCGGCCCACCGGATCCACGACGGCGTCACCTACGGCTGCCTGGCGATGGACGCCTATGCCTTCGGTGCCGGCGCCGCCGCCCTGGAGCGGGCGCTCGCCGGCGTCGACGCCGGGGCCTGACGCCGCGGCGGCCCTTCGGCATCGGCCTGCTCGACCCGGGGTCGCTGCCGTGGGCTTACCCTCTAAGCTTTCCTCGACCGAAGTCGCCGCATCATGCTCATCGCGATCTGGACCGTGACGCTCCTGCTGGGCCTGCTGTGGTCCCTGGCCAGCTGGGGATTGCATGCGCTGCTGTCGATGGACCCGGGGCCGCTGGGCGACCTCAAGCCGATGATCGACCAGATCCCGCACGCGGCGGTCATCGAGCAGTGGATCCCCGGCTGGCGCGAGATGCTGCAACTCGCGGTCGACGCGACCCAATGGGCTCTCGGCTGGGTCGGCAGCGCAGCCCCGGTGATCGCCTGGGGCATCTGGGCGGTGGGACTCGCGCTGCTCGTCGGCACCGCGCTCGTGCTCACGCTCGTCGTGCGCTTGATCCGGCGCAAGCCCGCGACGCCGGTCGCCGCTTGAGCGCGGGCGGCGTCAGCCGGCCGGCTCCTGGTCGCCTGCGAAGACCGGGCCGATGCGGAACGTGCCGCTGGTGCGCGCCACCGGCGTGCCGTCGGCACGCACGAGTCCCTGCGCAAAGACCATCGAGGTCGTGACGCGCAGCACTTCGGCCTCGCCCTCGAGCCACGCGCCAAGCGGCGCCGGCGCCAGATAGTCGACCTGCAGGCCGATCGTCGGCAGGAAGCGTTCGGCGATCGCGTGCACGCGCCGGTGCGCGACGATCGGCAGCAGCATGTCGCAGAAAGTCGCGATCATCCCGCCGTGCATCACGCCCATCGGGTTGCAGTGGCGGCGCTCGACGCGCAGGCCCAGCCGGACCAGGTCGCCCTCGTGACGCAGCCACAGCGGACCGTTGGCGGCGACGAAGTCGCCGCCCATCGGCACCGCGGCGAAGCCGGCAGGAACGGCGTCGCTGGCGGGGCTCACGGGCAGGCCGCGATCACCGCGGCGACGGCCGCGGTGAGCTTCTTCGCATACGGCACGTGCAGGAACTCGTTGGGGCCGTGCGCATTGCTCTTCGGCCCCAGCACGCCGCAGACCATCATCTGGGCCTTCGGGAACCCGGCAGCCAGCATGCTCATCAGCGGGATCGTGCCGCCCTGCCCGATGTAGCCGCAAGGCGCGCCGAAGGCACTCTGCGAGGCCTCGTTCAATGCCGTCTCGAGCCAGGGGGCCAGTTCGGGCGCGTTCCAGCCGGTCGCCCCGAGCGCACCGGCGCGGCCGTCGGGGTGGAACGTGACCTTCGCGTTGTA
>JALORQ010000116.1 GCA_025458805.1 Rubrivivax sp. | reverse complement strand
GCCGTGGGCGCTGCAGCAGTACGGCTTCCGCGCGCTGATCGCGCCGAGCTTCGCCGACATCTTCTTCGGCAACTGCTTCAAGAACGGCCTGCTGCCGATCGTGCTGCCCGAGTCGCAGGTGGCGCGGCTGTTCGATGCCGTCCACGGCTTCGTCGGCTACGAGCTGACGGTCGACCTGCCGCGGCAGTGCATCGTCGAGCCGGACGGCCGCGAGACGGCCTTCGACGTCGATCCGTTCCGCAAGTACTGCCTGGTCAACGGCTTCGACGACATCGGGCTCACGCTGCGCCACGCCGACAAGATCCGCACCTTCGAGGCCGAGCGCCTGGCGCGCCACCCCTGGCTCGCCGGCACCGGCTTGGCCTGACTCCCGTCCACCCCATGAAGATCGCCATCCTTCCCGGCGACGGCATCGGCCCCGAGATCGTGGCCGAGGCAGTCAAGGTGCTGCAAGCGCTCGAGCTTGGCCTCGAGATGGAGGCCGCCCCCGTCGGCGGCGCCGCGTACGAGTCGCACGGGCACCCGCTGCCCGAGTCGACGCTGGCGCTCGCGAAGGCCGCCGACGCGATCCTCTTCGGCGCGGTCGGCGACTGGAAGTACGACAAGCTCGAGCGCGCGCTGCGCCCCGAGCAGGCCATCCTCGGCCTGCGCAAGCACCTGGGCCTGTTCGCCAACTTCCGCCCGGCGATCTGCTACGAGCAGCTCACGCACGCCTCCAGCCTCAAGCCCGAGCTGGTGGCCGGGCTGGACATCCTCATCATCCGCGAGCTCACCGGCGACATCTACTTCGGCCAGCCGCGCGGGCGCCGGGTGGCGCCCGACGGCCCGTTCGCCGGCAGCGACGAGGCCTTCGACACGATGCGCTACAGCCGGCCGGAGATCGAGCGCATCGCGCACGTCGCCTTCCAGGCGGCGCGCAAGCGTCGCGGCAAGGTCACCAGCGTCGACAAGGCCAACGTGCTCGAGACCTTCCAGTTCTGGAAGGACGTCGTCGCCGACGTGCACGCCCAGTATTCCGACGTCCAGCTCGAGCACATGTATGTCGACAACGCGGCGATGCAGCTGGTGCGCGCGCCGAAGGCGTTCGACGTCGTCGTCACCGGCAACATGTTCGGCGACATCCTGAGCGACGAGGCGGCGATGCTCACCGGCTCCATCGGCATGCTGCCGTCGGCGAGCCTCGACGCCCGCGGCAAGGGGCTGTACGAGCCTAGCCACGGCAGCGCGCCCGACATTGCCGGTAAGGGTGTTGCAAACCCGCTGGCTACAATCCTGTCCGCTGCCATGATGCTGCGTCACTCGCTCGCCCGCCCCGAGGCCGCCGACCGCGTCGAGCGCGCCGTCGAGGCCGTGCTCGCGGCCGGCCTTCGTACGGGCGACATCTGGAGCGAAGGCACCGCCCGGGTCGGCACGCGCGAGATGGGCGACGCGGTCGTCGCGGCCCTCACCGGCAAGACCATCATCGGGCGCTAGCCCGTCCCGGTTCGTCTCGCCCCCACCGTGGACCCCGGCGAACGAGCCGGGCGACGCGGGGTCCGCAACACGGAAAGGCAAGACTGACATGGCTGTCTCCCCGAATCCGCTGGTCGGCATCGTCGGCTGGCGCGGCATGGTCGGCTCGGTGCTGATGGATCGCATGGTCGCCGAGGGCGACTTCGACCTCGTCGAGCCGCTCTTCTTCTCGACCTCGAACGCCGGCGGCGCGGCGCCGCCCCAGGCGAAGAACGAGACCACGCTGCGCGACGCGCACGACATCGACGCGCTCCGGCGCTGCGAGATCGTGCTCAGCTGCCAGGGCGGTGACTACACGACCGAGGTCTACCCGAAGCTGCGGGCTGCCGGCTGGAACGGCCACTGGATCGACGCCGCGAGCACGCTGCGCATGAAGGACGACGCGGTGATCGTGCTCGATCCGGTCAACCTCCCGGTCATCCGCGCCGCGCTCGCGCGCGGCGGGCGCAGCTGGATCGGCGGCAACTGCACCGTGAGCTGCATGCTGATGGGCGTGGGCGCGTTGTACAAGGCCGGGCTCGTCGAGTGGATGAGCACGATGACCTACCAGGCCGCCAGCGGCGGCGGGGCGGCGCACATGCGCGAGCTGCTGACGCAGTTCGGCACGCTCCATGCCGAGGTCAGGTCGCTGCTGGACGACCCGAAGAGCGCGATCCTCGAGATCGACCGCCGCGTCATCGCGAAGCAGCGCGGCCTCGGCGCCGACGAGACGGCGAACTTCGGCGTGCCGCTCGGCGGCTCGCTGATCCCGTGGATCGACAAGGACCTCGGCCAGGGCGTCTCGCGCGAGGAGTGGAAGGGCATGGCCGAGACGAACAAGATCCTCGGCCAGGGGGAGGGCTTCGGCAGCGCACCGGTGCCGGTCGACGGCTTCTGCGTGCGCATCGGGGCGATGCGCTGCCACAGCCAGGCGCTGACCTTCAAGCTCAGGAAGGACGTCCCGCTCGCCGATGTCGAGGCGATGATCGCCGCCGACAACGCCTGGGTGAAGGTGGTGCCGAACACCCGCGACGCGACGCTCCAGCACCTGACCCCGGTGGCGGTGACCGGCGCGATGACGATCCCGGTCGGCCGCCTGCGCAAGCTCGCGATGGGGCCCGAGTACCTCGGCGCGTTCACGATCGGCGACCAGCTGCTCTGGGGCGCGGCCGAGCCGCTGCGACGCATGCTGCGCATCCTGCTCGAGCAGTGATCCCGGGCTGCGGAGGCCGCGTTGTCCTCGGGCAACAGCGCTGCGGAACGCCAGAAACAAACGGTTTTGCGGTCGATCATCAGCTTTTGCGTGAGCTTGTGAGCCTATATGCTTGATATGGGCGCAGTTTCGGCCGACAACCGCTGAGGTCCGGCGGTCTGGGCAAGGCCAGCCGCTCGGGAGGGCCCGGTCTCGACCGAGTCGACCGGGCAGCGTGCCGGCCCATCGCCTGGGGAGACGCCTTGAAATACCGTTCGATCGTCGTCGCGCGCCACGCGCTCCGCGGTGTGGCCCTCGCTGCGGCCTGCCTCGTCGGCTCGCATGCGCTGGCCCTCGGACTGGGTCGCCTGTCCGTCCAGTCAGCGCTCGGCGAGAACCTGCGCGCCGAGGTCGAGATCGTCAGCATCACGCCCGAGGAGGCGGCGTCGCTGCGCCTGCGTGTCGCGCCTCCAGAGGCCTTCCGCGCTGCCGGCATCGACTACAACCCGGCACTCGCCACCGCCCAGGTCTCGATCCAGCGGCGGGCGGATGGGCGGCAGGTGGTTCGCATCAACGGCGATCGTGCGGTCCTCGAGCCCTTCGTCGACGTGATCCTAGAGGCCTCCTGGTCGTCGGGGCGGCTGGTGCGCGAGTACACCATGCTGTTCGATCCGCCGGCCTCTCGGCTGGCGGCCCCGCCGCCCGCGGTGACCACCGCGCCCGTGATCGCCGCCGCACCCGTGCCGACCACCCCGCTCCCGCAGGCGGCTCCCCCTGCGCCGGCCGTCGCGGCGCCGCCTCGCCCGGCGCCCGCGCCTGCTGCCGCGCCGCGGCCTGCGGCCACCGAGGCTCCCCGACCGGCCGTTGCCGCGACGCCGCCTGCGGCGCCTTCCGCGGACGGCACCCCGGATCAGGTGGTCGTCAAGCCCGGCGACTCGCTGAGCGGCATCGCTCAGAGCCGCCGTCACCCCGGGGTGTCGCTCGACCAGATGCTGGTGTCGCTGTTCCGGGGTAATCCGCAGGCGTTCACGGGCGACAACATGAACCGGCTGCGTGCCGGCGCGGTCCTGTCCGTGCCTTCGGCCGAACAGGCGGGCTCGGTGTCGCAGGCCGAGGCCCGCCAGCTCATCGTCGCGCAAGCCGCGGACTTCGATGCGTACCGCCAGCGGCTGGCGTCGGGCGTGCCGGCTGCGGCCGAGCCGGCCGCCACCCGGCAGGCGGCGGGGCAGGTGCAGGCCCAGGTCGAGGACAGGCGCCAGCAGGCCGCGCCGGGCCCGGACCGCCTGACGCTGTCGCAAGGGGCCGTCAAGGCCTCCGCGCCCGAGGCCCGCATCGCGCGCGACGCGCAGGCCAAGGACGAGGCGACGCGCCTGGCCGAGCTGTCGCGCAACGTCGAGGAGCTCAAGAAGCTCCAGGGCGCAGCGTCGTCGTCGGTCGCACAGGCCGCGCCTGCGGCAGCCGTCGCGGCTGCAGCCCCGGCGGCACCGGCCGCACAGACCGCCGCTCCTGCGCCGGCTGCTTCGCCTGCACCGGCACCTGCGGCGCCGCCAGCCGCCGAGCCGTCGCCTCGCGCGACGGCGCCCCTGCCCGCACCCGAGTCCGCGCCGGCCGAGCCGGGCTGGCTCGATGCGCTGCTCCAGAACCCGCTCGTGCTGCCCGGGGCAGGTGTGCTGGTCGCGCTGCTCGCCGGGCTGGGCATCTACCGGCTGCGCGGCCGCCAGCGCGAGCCGGCGGGCGAGACCTCGTTCCTCGAAAGCCGCCTGCAGCCCGACTCGTTCTTCGGGGCCGCGGGTGGGCAGCGGGTCGATACGCGGGAGGCGCCGGCCAGCGCGAGCCCGAGCTCGTCGTCGTCGACGACCTACTCCCTGAGCCAGCTCGACGCGATCGGCGATGTCGACCCGGTGGCCGAAGCGGACGTCTACCTCGCCTACGGGCGCGACCTGCAGGCCGAGGAGATCCTGAAGGAGGCGATGCGCGCCACGCCGGACCGCCTAGCGATCCGCAGCAAGCTGCTCGAGGTGTACGCGAAGCGCCGCGACGCCCGCGCCTTCGAGCTGATGGCCACGCAGGTCTTCACGATGACGCGCGGCGCCGGCGAAGAGTGGTCGAAGGCGCAGGAGCTCGGCCGCCAGGTCGATCCCGAGAACCCCCTGTACGCGCCGGGCGGCGCGCCCGAGCTGTCGGTCGACGCGACCGGCCGGGTCGTCGAGCCGCTGGACGCCACGACGATGCCGCACACGGCGAAGGCCGGGCCGGCGTCGTTCCAGCCCGCGGCCGATGCCACGCTGGGCACGCCATCGGTCGACCTCGACCTCGACCTCGGCGCGGCGGAACCGGCTGCGGCGGCCACCGAAGCCACGCGTCCGCTGCCGCCGGTGGCGCAGCCCACGGTCGGCGGCGACTCGCTGCCTTTCGACCTTCCCGGCAGCGACGCCTCCACCACCGCGCCGGGCGCGCTGACCGTCGAGGTCGATCGCAAGAGCGACTTCGGCGCCCTGGATTTCGACCTCAGCGAGCTGCCGGGCGAGCCCGCTCGGTCCGCGGCGCCTCCGCCGACGGCACCCGATCGCATCGACCTCGGGCTCGATTTCGGCGACCTCGGCGGCCCGGAAGAGCCGACTCCTTCGATGCTCGAGGACGGCGACCCGCTGGCGCGCAAGATCGAGCTCGCCGAGGAGTTCCGGCAGATCGGAGACCTCGAGGGCGCGCGCGACCTGCTCGAGGAGGTGGTCGCGAAGGCCGACGGCGCGCTGAAGGCGAAGGCGCAAGGGATGCTGGCCAGCCTCGGCTGACGCCCGAGCCGGGGTTCGCGGCGTGGCCGGATCGTCTGGCGTCGGCGCCGCCTGCGAGGGCCGGATCGCGCTCGGCATCAGCTACCGGGGCACCGCGTACCACGGCTGGCAGTCCCAGCCCGGTGGCAGGACGGTGCAGGACCGTCTCGAGGCCGCGCTCTCGGCCTTCGCCGGCGTCCCTGTGGCCACGGTGTGCGCCGGCCGCACCGACGCCGGCGTTCATGCGGTGCAGCAGGTCGTCCATCTCGACGTCCCGGTGCGGCGCGAGGGGTTCTCCTGGGTGCGCGGCACCAACCGCCATCTCCCCGCGGACATCGCGGTGAAGTGGTGCCGTCCCGTCGCGCCCCGGTTCCATGCGCGCAACAGCGCGCGCGGCAGGCGCTACCGTCACGTCGTGCTGTGCGCGCCGGTGCGGCCGTCGATCGAGCAGGGCGCCTGCGGGTGGGTCTTCCGCGCGCTCGACGGCGATGCGATGCGGGCCGCCGCTGCGCACCTGATCGGTGAGCACGACTTCAGCGCGTTCCGTGCCGCCGGGTGCCAGGCCGCGAGCCCGGTGAAGACGATGCGCGCCATCACGATCGCCCGGCGCGGCGCCTACTGGCGCTTCGACTTCGACGCCAGCGCCTTCCTTCACCACATGGTGCGCAACGTCATGGGCTGCCTCGTCGCCGTGGGCAGCGGGCAGCGGCCCCCTGGCTGGATGGCGGAGGTCCTCGCGGCGCGCGACCGCGATGCCGCGGCGCCGACGTTTCCGCCCGACGGCCTGTACTTTCTCGGGCCGTACTACGATGCGGCGCATGGGCTGCCCGAGACGTCGCCGGCGATCGACTGGATTCCCTGACCGGAGGGCGGCGCCGTGAGCCGCACGCGCATCAAGATCTGCGGCCTGACGCGCGAGGCCGACGTCGACGACGCGATTGACGCCGGTGCCGACGCGCTCGGCTTCGTGCTGTGGCCCGGCAGCGCGCGCCACGTTCCGCTGGCGCGTGCGGTCGCGCTGGCGCGGCGCCTGCCGCCGTTCGTCACGCCGGTGCTGCTCTTCGTCAACGCCAGCCCGAGCGAAGTTCGCGCCGCGACCGAGGCCCTGCCGCAGGCGCTGCTGCAATTCCACGGCGACGAGACCCCCGCGCAGTGTGCCGCGGCGGGACGGCCTTTCCTGCGCGCCGCGCGCATGGCGCCCGGGTTCGATTTGCTAGACTTCGCGCGCCGGTTCGCGGACGCGCAGGCCATCCTGCTCGATGCCCACCTCGAGGGCTACGGCGGCGGCGGAAAGGTCTTCGATTGGTCACTGATCCCGGCAGCCGCGGGCTTTCCGGTCGTTTTGTCTGGTGGGTTGAATCCCGCCAACGTGGCCGAAGGCATCGTTCGTGTCCGGCCCTGGGCCGTTGACGTGAGCTCCGGCGTGGAGGCGGGCAAGGGCATGAAGAACGCCTCGCTGATGCGCCGGTTCTGCCAGGCAGTGCGGCGCGGCGACGACCAGCTCGCCGCGACGTGACGCGAAGACCCGATGCTTGAATACCACCAGCCCGATGCCCGCGGCCATTTCGGCCCCTACGGCGGCACGTTCGTCGCCGAAACGCTCATACACGCGCTGCGCGAGCTCGACGCGGCTTACGGCCGCTACCGCGCCGATCCGGAGTTCCAGCGCGAGTTCCGCCACGAGCTCGCGCACTTCGTCGGCCGGCCCAGCCCCGTCTACCACGCCGCGCGGCTGTCGCGCGAGATCGGCGGCGCGCAGATCCACCTGAAGCGCGAGGACCTCAACCACACCGGCGCGCACAAGATCAACAACACCATCGGCCAGGCGCTGCTCGCGCGCCGCATGGGCAAGCCGCGCGTCATCGCCGAGACCGGCGCCGGCCAGCACGGCGTGGCCACCGCGACGATCTGCGCGCGTTACGGCATCGAGTGCGTGGTCTACATGGGCAGCGAGGACGTCAAGCGCCAGTCGCCCAACGTCTACCGCATGCACCTGCTCGGCGCGAAGGTGGTGCCGGTCGAGAGCGGCAGCAGGACGCTGAAGGACGCGCTCAACGAGGCGCTGCGCGACTGGGTCACGAACGTGGAGAGCACGTTCTACATCATCGGCACCGTGGCCGGGCCGCACCCGTACCCGACGATGGTGCGCGATTTCCAGAGCGTGATCGGCGAGGAGTGCCTGCGGCAGATGCCCGAGAACATCGGGCGGCAGCCCGATGCCGTGCTCGCCTGCGTGGGCGGCGGCAGCAACGCGATGGGGATCTTCCATCCCTACATCCCCTACGAAGGCGTGCGCCTGATCGGCGTCGAGGCCGCGGGGCAGGGCATCGCCACCGGCCGCCACGCCGCGTCGCTGTCGGCGGGCACGCCGGGGGTGCTGCACGGCAACCGCACCTACCTGCTGCAGGACGACAACGGGCAGATCATCGAGACGCACAGCATCTCGGCCGGGCTCGACTACCCCGGCGTCGGCCCCGAGCACGCGTACCTCAAGGACATCGGCCGCGCCGAGTACGTGAGCATCACCGACGACGAGGCGCTGGCCGCCTTCCACCGGCTGTGCCGCACCGAGGGCATCATCCCGGCGCTCGAGTCGAGCCACGCGGTGGCCCACGCGATGAAGATGGCGGCGACGATGGGGCCCGACCAGCACCTGCTCGTCAATCTCTCCGGGCGCGGCGACAAGGACATCGGCACGGTCGCCGACCTGTCGGGCGCCGAGTTCTACTGCCGGCCCTCGTGCCGCGGGCAGGCGGTGAAGGGCGGTCCCGCGGCCGCGGCGCGCGTGGAGATCCGCCCGTGAGCCGGATCGCCGCCCGGCTGCAGTCGCTGCAGCGCGACGGGCGCAAGGCGCTGATCCCGTACGTCACCTGCGGCGACCCGTTTGCGGATGCGACCCCGGAGATCATGCACGCGCTCGTCGACGGCGGCGCCGACATCATCGAGCTGGGTGTGCCGTTCTCGGACCCGATGGCCGACGGACCCGTGATCCAGAAGGCGAGCGAGCGCGCGCTGGCGCGCGGCATCGGATTGGCTCAGGTGCTGCAGGCGGTGCGCCGCTTCCGCGAGGCCGACGCCGCGACGCCTGTGGTGCTGATGGGCTATGCGAACCCGCTCGAGCGCTTCGACCAGCGCGCCGGCGACGGTGCGTTCGTCGCCGCGGCACGCGACGCCGGCGTCGACGGCGTGCTCGTCGTCGACTATCCGCCCGAGGAGTGCGAGGACTTCGCGGCGCGTCTGCGGGCAGCCGGGCTCGACCCGATCTTCCTGCTCGCGCCGACCTCGACCGACGAGCGCATCCGCCAGGTCGGCCGCATCGCGGGCGGCTACGTCTACTACGTGTCGCTCAAGGGCGTCACGGGCGCCGGGCACCTGGACACCGTGGCCGTGGCCGAGATGGTGCCGCGCATCCGCTCGCAGGTGAAGGTGCCCGTCGGCGTAGGATTCGGCATCCGCGACGCCGCCACCGCGGTGGCGGTCGGTCGCGCCGCCGACGCCGTGGTGATCGGATCGCGCCTCGTGCAGATCCTCGAGGGCGAGACGCGTGAACATGCCCCCGTTGCGGCGCGCGCCTTCATGGCCGAGATCCGCAGCGCCCTGGATTCGATGACGAAGGAGTGACCGATGAGCTGGCTCGAGAAACTGCTGCCACCCAAGATCCAGCCCACCGACCCGAGCGAACGCCGCACGGTCCCGGAGGGGCTGTGGATCAAGTGCCCGTCGTGCGAGACGGTGCTCTACAAGACCGACCTCGAGAAGAACGTCAACGTCTGCCCCAAGTGCGCGCACCACCACCGCATCGGCGCGCGCGCGCGGCTGAATGCCTTCCTCGACGCCGAGGGGCGCTACGAGGTCGGGCAGGAGGTGCTGCCGGTCGACGCGCTGAAGTTCCGCGACAGCAAGAAGTACCCCGAGCGGCTGAAGGGCGCGCTCGAGACCACCGGCGAGACCGACGCGCTGGTGGTGATGGGCGGCGCGGTGATGAGCGTGCCGCTGGTCGCCGCCTGCTTCGAGTTCGACTTCATGGGGGGCTCGAT
>JALORQ010000244.1 GCA_025458805.1 Rubrivivax sp. | reverse complement strand
GCGACGTCGGCGACTTCATCGCCGATGTCGCCGGCATCGCTGTCGGGCTCGCGCTGGTCGCCGGCGCGCGGCAGCTGGCCCTGCGCCGGCGCCGCCGGGCCGCTGCATCGGGCAGGCTCACTCCCTGAGCCACCGAGCCCCGACACTGGGTCATGCGCCGGGCACCGGGCCCGGCGGCGTCCGATGGAGTCGCGCCATGACCCAGGCCCTGATCGATCTCGACCCCCGTCCCTTCGCACCCGCCGACCGCATCGCCTTCGACCTCGGGTGGGATCACGCCCAGCACGGGCTGGCCCCGCCGCTGCGGTTGCTTCAGGCGTCGCCTTCGCTCGGCGAAGGCTGGCATGCGGCACGCCGCGTGTTCGGCAACCGGGTCGTCCCGGCGACCCGGCCGCGCCGGCGCTGGCTCGCGCTGAGGCTGCGGGCCTGGGAGGACGGGCGCGCGATCGCACGCGATGCGCTCGGACCGGCCGACCTGGCGGCGATGCAGCCGACGCACTGCCCGGTCACGCGCCGCCCGCTGGGCGGGTGCGGCGACGACGAGCCGACGCCGCTGCCGCTGACGACCTCCGGCCCCTGGGATCCGTCTCGGCTGGTGATCGTCGGCCGTTGCGCTGCGCACGCGGCCGCCGCGATCGGCGTCGATGCGATGCTGTCCCACGCGCGGGCGATCGTCGCCGGTCGCACCGAAGCCGACCACGGGCTCGACGCTGCGGCGTGGTCCCGGTTGGCGAGCCTCTGGGCTGCCGCCACGCCGCTGCCCCACGGCGACGCGGCGCGCTGGCCGCTGCGCCTGCAGCCGCCGCCGCGCCTCGCGGTGGCGAACCCCGCGCATCGGCTGCAGGGACTGATCGCTCAGCAGCTGCCGCTCGCCGGCTGGAGCGTGCGCCTGGCCGCGCTGGCGCGCCGCATCGAGGACCCGGCCGCGCGCGGCGACCTGCTGCTGCTGACCGGCGCGCTGGCTCCGCGCGTGATCGAGGCGCTGCGTCACGAAGACGCCGCGCGCCGGGCGCAGGCACTCGAGGACGTGTGGGACGACGACCGCGTGCGCCGGCGCTGGCACGCGTGGATGCAGCTGCTCGGCGAGGCCGGCACACGTGGGCTGCTGGCTGAGGCGATGCGCTGCGGGCTGTGCGTGGTGCACGCCACGACGGCGGCGCGCCCCGCTCAGCGCTCCGGCACCGTCCGCCGCCCGACGTCGGGGACGCCCGCGTCGACGGCGGCATTCCGACGCAGCGCCGCCCCCGCGCTGCCCCGTGCCGCCTGAACCGCCGGCAGCCCCCCGGTCAGGAGCTGCTGCACCATCGCCGCCAGCGCTGACGAGTCGACCGCGCCGTCGGACCGCCACCAGGTGAAGGTCCAGTTCATCATGCCGAACACCAGCATGGCGAGCGGCTTGGCGAGCGCATCCGCCTCCAGATCGGGGCGCAGCCCGCCGATCGTCGAGGCAAACGCGTCGACCACGCGGCGCTGGCCATCGAGCACTTCGCTCCGTGCGGCCGGCTCGAGGAACCTGACGTCCTCGGTCAGCACGCGATGCTCGTTCCGGGCACCCGCGTAGGCCGCCATGAAGCGGCTGATCAGTTCGCGCAGCCTGGCCTCGGGGGCGAGGCCCGCGGCGTCCACCTCGGACACCAGTGCCTCGAGGCGCTGCACGTGGCCGCGTGCGATCTGCGCCAGCAGGTCGTGCTTGTCGCGCACGTAGTGATAGAGCGTCGGCTTGCTGACGCCGCAGGCCGCCGCGACCCCGTTCATCGTCGTCGCGGTGTAGCCCCGAAGCGCGAACAGCGCCGCCGCTGCGGCGAGGATCTGCTCGCGCTGCTCGTCGTAGCCGGCGGAGCGCGGCCTGGCCACGACCGGCGCTAGCGTTCGTCGAAGCTGACCACGACGCGCTCGGTCAGCGGGTGCGACTGGCAGGTCAGCACGAAGCCGGCATCGAGGTCGGCTTTCTCGAGCGCGAAGTTGCGGTCCATACGCACGCGGCCTTCGATCAGCTTGGCGCGGCAGGTGGCGCAGACGCCGCTCCTGCACGAGTACGGCACGTCGAGGCCGGCGCGACCGGCGGCCGCCAGGATGCTCTCGTCGGCGGGGGTGAAGGCCACCTCGCGCGTCAGGCCGTCGCGCACGATGGCAATGCGCGCGGTGGCGGCGTCGCCCGCCTGCGGCGCCTGCCGCGTCGCGCCCGCCTCGCCCGGGGGGATGCCGAAGCGCTCGACGTGGATGCGCTCGGCCGGCAGGCCCAGCGAGCGCAGTGCCGCATCGACCTCGTCGTTCATCGCGTGCGGCCCGCAGACGAACGCCTCGTCGACGCTGCCGGCGCCGCCGGCCAGGCGCAGGAAGCTCGCGAGCTTGTCGGGATCGAGCCGGCCGCTCGACAGCGGCGAGTCCATCGCCTCGCGCGAGAACACCGGATGCACCGCGAGGCGCGTGAGGTGGCGGTTCTTCAGGTCTTCCAGCTCTTCCTTGAACATCGTGCTCGCGGCCTGGCGGTTGGCGTAGAGCAGCGTGACGCGCGCGCGGCCGTCGCCCTCGAGCACCGCCTTCACGATGGACAGGATCGGCGTGATGCCGCTGCCGCCGGCCACCGCCAGCACGTGGTGCGGACGGCGCGACAGCGCGGCGCCGAAGCGGCCTTGCGGCTCCATCGCCTCGAGCGTGTCGCCGGGCTTCAGCGCCGCGTGCAGCCAGGCCGAGAACGCCCCTCCTGGCACCTTGCGCACGCCGACGCGCAGCGCCTCGCCCGGGGCGGCGCAGATCGAGTACGAGCGGCGAAGGTCGGCGCCGGGCCGGCGCAGCGTGAGGTACTGGCCCGGCGTGAAGCGGAACGTCTCGCGCTCGGCGTCCGGCACGTCGAACGTGATGACGAGCGCGTCGTCGGTGTCGGGGCGCACGTCGCGCACGCGCAGCGGGTGGAAGTGCAGGCCGCTCATCGTCGGAGGCTCGTCGGGTTCAGATCGGCTTGAAGTGCTCGAAGGGCTCGCGGCAGTCCAGGCAGCGGTGCAGCGCCTTGCAGGCCGTGGAGCCGAAGGCGGCAAGACGCTCGGTGTTGCGGCTGCCGCAGCGCGGGCAGTCGACGCCGCGGGCGAAGATGCGGATGCCCTGCGTGGT
>JALORQ010000115.1 GCA_025458805.1 Rubrivivax sp. | reverse complement strand
GACCAGATGCAGCTGCTCGGCAGCCGCGAGGGCATGGGCGGTGGCGACGAGATGGCCGCCGCGCCCGCCGCGCGCAGTGCCCCGGCGCCGCGCAGCGCCCCCGCGGCCAAGCCGGCCGCCAAGTCGTCGACCGGCTT
Organism: Rubrivivax sp.; assembly: GCA_025458805.1. Lineage (GTDB taxonomy): Bacteria > Pseudomonadota > Gammaproteobacteria > Burkholderiales > Burkholderiaceae_C > Rubrivivax. The sequence goes on along the minus strand of JALORQ010000115.1, from coordinate 9,365 downwards.
CGACGACATGGACGACGACATCCCCTTTTGATCGACTGCCGGCCGAGCCGGCCGAGCCGGCCCGGCGCCCGCCATCGGCGGGCCGCTTGCGTTCTGTTCTGGACGGCAAGGTGGGGATCGCCCTGCCGCCTTGACCGAAATCAACGCCCGTGTCTCGGGCTGCCGCATCATGGCCCGGTCGCCTGTCCGGGAGCCGACGATGAGGACGATCTTGGGTTGCGCCGCGCTGGCCGTCACCGGGATGGTCGGCAGTCTGTGGGTCTTGCCTTCCCAGGCCCAGATGGGCGCGGGTCCGGGGCAGGGGGCTGGGCCGGGGGCGCAGGCGAGCGCACCGGGCGGAGCTGGGATGCGTGCGGGCCGCTACGGTGAGGGCGTCACGCCGGGATGGATGATGATGACCCCCGAGGAACGCGACGCGCACCGCGCGGCGATGCAAGGCATGGCGACGTACGGCGACTGCCGCGCCTACGTCGACAAGCACCGGGCGGACATGATGGAGCGCGCGAGGCAGCGAGGTGCGACGGTGCCGGCGCAGCCACGACAGGATCCCTGCTCCGGTCTGCCGAAGTAGCCGAGGGCAGGATCGTGAGCCCGCAGGCCCGCGCTGCGGGGGGGGCGGGCTTGATACACGGTTGGGTATCATGCATAATACCCGCTATGGTATCTAGAACACGGGCACGCCCGCAGATCGGGCGTCTGGTGTCGCGCACCGCAGCGGCTGTCGCGCTGGCGCTCGGCGCGGGCGGCGCGCTGGCGCAGGCGGTCGCGGTGCCCACGGTGGTCGCGAGCCGGGCATCGGTTGCGGATGTGTTCGAGCTCGACGGCAGCCTGCAGGCGCTGCGCCAGAGCACCGTCGCCGCCCAGGTCGCTGGCAACGTGCTGCAGCTGGCGGTGAAGGCCGGCGACCGCGTGCGTGCCGGCCAGCCGCTGGCGCGGATCGACGAGCGGACGGTGGCGGCGGGCCTGGCCCAGAGCGACGCCGGCGTCGCGCAGGCCGACGCCTCGTTGCGCAACGCGCGCCTCCACGCCGAGCGCACGCGCGAGCTGCGCGCCCAGGGATTCGTCAGCCAGGCCGCGCTCGATGTGGCCGAAACGGACCTGCGGGCCGCGCAGGCCGCGCTGCAGCAGGCGCAGGCGGGCCGATCGCAGGCCGCGCTGGCGCGGGGATTCGCGACCGTCGCCGCGCCCTTCGACGCGGTCGTGCTGGCCACGTACGTCGAGGCCGGAGACCTGGCCGCGCCGGGCCGGCCGGTCGCCACCGTCTACGCCCCGGGCGAGATGCGCGCCGTCGTGCAGGTGCCGGGGTCGCGCGCCGCGCTGGCCCGGGCGTCGACACGCATCGAGGTGCAGCTGCCGGACGGGCGCTGGGTCGTTCCGGCGCGCCGCGACGACCTGCCGGTCGCGGACCCGGTCTCCCAGACCGTCGAGTGGCGGCTCGATCTGGGCGCTGGCGATGCCGCGGGCCTGCTGCCCGGCCAGAACGTCCGTGTCCGCTTCGCGGGCGCGGCCGGCGCCGCCGCGCCGCGCCTGACCGTGCCGGCTGCGGCCGTGCTGCGGCGCGGCGAGCTGACGGCGGTCTACGTCGTGCAGGAGCCGGGCTTCGTGCTCCGGGCGGTGCGCCTGGGCGCTGCGCAGGGTGAGCGCGTCGAGGTGCTCTCCGGGCTGCGCGAGGGCGAGCGGGTGGCGCTCGATCCGGTGCGCGCCGGCCTCGGCGGCGCGGTCGCGCCGAGGTGAGCGTGGCCCAGGTGCGGTCCCCGGACGTGGACGCGTCGGCGACGCTGGGCGTGGCCGGCCGGCTCGCCGCGGCTTTCCAGGCGAACGCGCTGACGCCGCTGCTCGCGCTCGTCGCGCTGCTGATGGGCCTGTTCGCGGTGGGGGTGACGCCGCGCGAGGAAGAGCCGCAGATCGACGTCACGATGGCCAACGTGCTGATCCCGTTTCCGGGAGCCGCCAGCGCCGACGTGCAGAACATGGTCGCCCGGCCGGCCGAGCAGGTGCTGTCGCAGATCGCCGGCGTCGAGCACACGACCTCGGTCTCGCGTCCGGGCCTGGCCCTGCTGACGGTGCAGTTCCAGGTCGGCGTGCCGCGTACCGAGGCGCTCGTGCGCCTCTACGACGTGCTCAACGCCAACCAGGACTGGCTGCCGCGCGGGCTGGGCACGCTGCCGCCGATCGTCAAGCCCAAGGGCATCGACGACGTCCCGGTGTTCGCGGTCACGCTGTGGGGTCGCGACGCCACCGCGGCGCTGGACCTCGAGCGGGTCGCGCACGGCATCGAGGCCGAGCTGAAGCGGGTGCCGGGCGCGCGCGAGGTCCGTACCATCGGCGGGCCGGGCCGCGTGGTGCATGTCGAACTGCAGCCGGCACGGCTGCGCGAGCGCGGCGTCGACCTGCTGCGGCTGCGCGAGACCCTTGCGGCCGCCAGCTTCGCAATGCCGGCCGGCTCGGTGATCGACCCATCGTCGGCCAGTGCGCGCACGATGACCGTCGAGACCGGCGAGTTCCTGCGCAGCGCCGCCGAGATCGGTGACCTCGTCGTCGGCGTGAGCAAGGGCCGGCCGGTCTACCTGCGCGAGGTCGCGGAGATCCGCGACGGCGCGGCGCAACCGCTGCGCCACGTCTGGTTCACGCCCGGAAACGCGGCTTCCGCCGGGGGCGACGCGCCCACGGGCGGCATCCCGGCTTCCGCGGGCTATCCGGCCGTGACGATCACCGTCACGAAGAAGCCCGGCGAGAACGCGGTCGATGTCTCGCGCGCCGCCCGCGCGCGCGTCGACGAGCTGCGCAACACGATGATCCCGGCCGGCGTCGAGGCGACGGTCGTGCGCGACTACGGCGAGACGGCGGCCGAGAAGGCCAACCAGCTCATCCAGAAGCTCGCTTTCGCGACCGGTTCGGTGATCCTGCTCGTCGGCCTGGCGCTGGGCCGCCGCGAGGCGCTGATCGTCGGGGCTGCGGTGATCCTCACGCTGACCGCGACCCTTTTCGCGAGCTGGGCCTGGGGCTTCACGCTCAATCGCGTCAGCCTGTTCGCCCTCATCTTCTCGATCGGCATCCTGGTCGACGACGCCATCGTGGTCGTGGAGAACATCCATCGCCACCAGCAGCTCGAGCCCGGCCGGCCGCTCGCCGAGATCATTCCCGCCGCGGTCGACGAGGTCGGCGGCCCGACCATCCTGGCCACGCTCACGGTGATCGCGGCACTGCTGCCGATGGCCTTCGTCTCGGGGCTGATGGGGCCGTACATGAGCCCGATCCCGATCAACTCGAGCCTCGGGATGGCGATCTCGCTGGCGATCGCGTTCACGATCACGCCATGGCTCGCGCTGCGGCTCATGAAGCCGCACGCGGGCCCGGTGTCGGCCGGAGGCGACGCCGCGGCCCACGCGGCCGCGCCCGGCGGGCTGGCGGCGCGGCTGCCAGCGCTTTTCAGGCGCCTGCTGGTGCCCTTCCTCGAGAGCGCCCGCAAGCGCTGGCTGCTCCTGGCCGGCATCGTCGCGGCGCTGGGGCTGTCGGTCGGACTGGCCGCGGTGCAGTGGGTGGTGCTGAAGATGCTGCCGTTCGACAACAAGAGCGAGTTCCAGCTCGTCGTCGACATGCCGGCCGGCACGCCGCTCGAGGACACGGCCGCGGCGCTGCACGAGCTCGCGGGATTCCTGGCGCGCCAGCCCGAGGTGCTGAACCTCCAGGGCTACGCGGGGACCGCCAGCCCGATCACCTTCAACGGCCTGGTGCGCCAGTACGACCTGCGCGCCGATGCCGAGCAGGGCGACCTGCAGGTCAACCTCGTCGACAAGGCGCACCGCCGCGAGCAGAGCCACGCGATCGCGCAACGCCTGCGCCCGGAGCTCGAGAAGATCGCCGCCCGGCACGGCGCGCGCCTGAAGGTCGTCGAGGTGCCGCCGGGTCCTCCGGTGACGAGCCCGCTGGTCGCCGAGGTCTACGGCCCCGACGAGGCCGGCCGCCAGCAGGTGGCCGCGCGGCTCGCGCAGGCCTTCGCCGCGACGCCGGACATCGTCGGCATCGACACGACGCTGCGCGAGGACGCGCCGCGCACCTTTCTGCGCATCCAGCGCCAGCGCGCCGAGTCGCTGGGCATCCCGGTGGCCGCGGTCGCGCAGACGGTCCAGGCGGCCCTGTCGGGCGCCGACGCGGCGTGGCTTCACGACGGCCAGAGCAAGTACCCGGTGCCGGTGCGGCTGCAGCTGCCGCGCGAATCGCAGGTCGGCCTCGACGCGCTGCTCGCGCTGCCGCTGCGCGCCGGCAACGGGCAGCTCGTCCCGCTGTCGGAACTCGTGCGCGTCGAACGCGGCGTGATCGACAAGCCACTCCACACCAAGGACCTGATGGGCGTCAGCTACGTCTTCGGCGACGTCGGCGCCGGGCCGTCGTCGCAGGGCACGCCGGACTCGCCCCTCTACGGACTGTTCGGCATCCGCGGCAAGCTGGCCGATGTGGCGCTGCCCGGCACCGGCGAGCTCGGCGAGTACTGGATCCGCCAGCCGTCCGATCCTTACCGTGCCTACGCGCTCAAGTGGGACGGCGAGTGGCAGATCACCTACGAGACCTTCCGCGACATGGGTGCGGCTTATGGCGTCGGCCTGATCCTGATCTACCTGCTCGTCGTGGCGCAGTTCCGCAGCTACCTGACGCCACTGGTGATCATGGCGCCGATCCCGCTGACCATCATCGGCGTGATGCCCGGGCACGCGCTGCTGGGGGCCAGCTTCACGGCCACGTCGATGATCGGGATGATCGCGCTGGCAGGCATCATCGTTCGCAACTCGATCCTGCTCGTCGACTTCATCGACCTGCAGGTCGCGCGCGGGCGCCCGTTCCGCGAGGCCGTCGTCGACGCCGCGGCGGTGCGCGCGCAGCCGATCGCGCTGACCGCGCTGGCCGCGATGGTCGGCGCGTTCTTCATCCTCGACGACCCGATCTTCAACGGGCTGGCGATCTCGCTGGTGTTCGGCATCCTGGTGTCGACCCTGCTCACGCTCGTCGTGATCCCGGTCCTGTACTACGCGGTCTACCGGCACCGCTTCGAAAGCCCGGCGACCCCCCCGTCCACGTCCAAGGAGTGACCCGATGACCGTCGAACGCTACATCCGCATCTTCGCAGGCACCTTCATTCTGCTGTCGCTGGCGCTGGGTGTCGCCGGCAGCCCGATCTACGTCTCCGGCTGGTGGCTTGCCTTCACGGCCTTCGTCGGCGCCAACCTGCTGCAGTACGGCTTCACCAACGTGTGCCCTCTCGGGTGGATCCTGAAGAAGTTCGGGGTCAAAGAAGCCGCGCCTGCGCGCTGAGCGGTTTCCCGGCCGACCGAACGGTTTTCGCAACGAACGACGGAGTTGCCAAAATGGCGCATGATTCCACCCCGCACAACAAAGCGAAGGACCCGTGCGCCATGGCCCAGCTCACCGACGCCAAGACCCGCACCGATCTGCTGAATCGGCTCAAGCGCGCGGAAGGCCAGCTGCGGGGCATCCAGCGGATGATCGAGGAGGGCCAGCCCTGCCTCGACATCGCGAGCCAGATGGCGGCGGTGCGCAAGGCGCTGGACAGCACGTACGTGCGCATGACGGTCTGCTTCATGCAGCAGGAGCTGGCGACGCGTCTGGGCACGGGCGACCAGGGCGAGCAGCAGCTCGAGGCGGTGCTCGGCGAGGTGCAGGAGTTGCTCGGCAAGATCCGCTGACCGGCTGCCGCGCGGGACGGGTGTTTCGGCCCGCGCGTGCCCGGAGCCGGCAACAGCCGGCAACAAGTCTCATTGTTCGTCGTCACGCGGTCATCGCCGCACGGCATCCTCTCGTCGGGGGGATGCATGGACGAACCCGTTTCGCGCAGGCGGCTGAGCTGCGGCATCGTGATCGTCAATCGCGAGGCCGAACTGCTGCTGTGCCACGTCACCGGGCATGACCACTGGGACCTCCCCAAGGGCGGCGCCGCAGACCACGAGACCCCGCGCGAGGCGGCGCTGCGCGAGACGCGCGAGGAGACCGGCCTGAGCATCGATCCCGAGCAACTGCTCGAGATCGGCCGCGTCGACTACCGGCCCAGGAAGGACCTGCACCTGTTCGCAGCGCTGTTGCCGCGCCTCGACGCGTCGGCGCTGCGCTGCGAGAGCCGATTCGAAGACCCGGCGGGCGGCGCGCGGCTGCCCGAGATGGACGGCTTCGGCTGGTTCGCCTTCGAGCAGGTCGGCGAGCTGTGCACGCCGCGCCTGGCGGCCGTGCTGCAGCAGCGCATCGACCTGCACCGGCTGCTCGTCGCGTTGCGTCATCGGGTCGAGTCGAGCCTGGTCCTGCTCTGACGACGCCGGCGGCGCGTTGTCGCAGCGCGACTCCGGTTGGTCTGGTACGGGTGGGGGTATAATTCCCGCTGACCCTGCCCTGCCCTCCGGCCATGCCCCTGTCCCCGACGCCGCTCCGGCACCTGATGCCCGGCTGGTTCTCCATCGTGATGGGGCTGGGCGGGCTGTCGCTGGCCTGGCATCGCGCCACGCCGGCGATGGGCGACCTCGCCGGCGCGGTGTCGTTGCTGTTCGGCGCGGCCGCCGCGATCGTCTTCGTCATGCTCGTCGCGGGGACGTTGCTGCGGGTGCGCCGCTACCCCGAGGCCTGGGCCGAGGACCTGCGCCATCCCGTGCGTCAGCCTTTCGTCGCGGCGATACCGGTGGCGATGCTGCTGCTGGCGACGGTCGGCGTCGCGATCGGCGGCCCGTCCTCGCTGCTGGCGGCGCTCTGGGTCGTCGCTGCGATCGCGCAGTGGGTCGTCACGGTCTGGGTGCTCGCCCGCTGGTGGAAGCCGGGCGCGCAAGGCGGTGCGCATTGGGCCGGCGTGACGCCGGCGCTGTTCATCCCCGTGGTCGGCAATGTCGTGGTCCCGCTCGCCGGCGTGCCGCTCGGCTTCGAGGTCTGGTCGGCGGCGCAGTTCGGCGTCGGCATCGTCTTCTGGCCCATCGTCCAGGCGCTGGTGATGGCCCGGGTCGCGATCCAGGGGCCCTGGCCCGAGCGGCTGATGCCCGCCGGCTTCATCGTCGTCGCCCCGCCTGCCGTCGCCGGACTCGGGCTGATGCAGTTCGGCGCGCCGGTCGGCGTCGTCTGGGCCCTGTGGGGGGTCTCGCTGTTCATGCTGACCTGGGCGGCGTTCCTCGCGCGGCGGCTGGCCGGCCTGCCCTTCGGCCTGCCGCACTGGGCGCTGAGCTTCCCGCTGGCCGCCTTTGCAGCCCTCACGCTGCGGCTCGGCGAGTCGGGCGCGATGCCGCCAGCCGTCGGTCCCGTCGCGCTGTCGCTCGCGTCGATCGTCGTCGTCGGCCTCGTGCTCGGGACGCTGCGCGGGCTTCGCGACGGGTCGCTGCTGGCGCCCGAGCCGGTGGCATCGATCCAGCCGGTGCGCCCCGACGGCGGTTGAGTGTTACCGTTCAGTAGGTGAATGAACCGACAAGTCTTCGGGAAATACCATTTCGTTCAACATCGTCACGTGCCTGTCTCGAGCCGCGAGCCAGGGCGTCCCTTGCAGACCACCAGGAGCTTCCGATGTTGAACTGGATCCGTGCCGCGCTGGTCGCCGGCACCGTCTCCCTGCTCGCCGCCTGCGGTGGCGGCGACGATGACCCCGCGACCGTCGTCGACGTCGCCCGCTCCGACGCGCGATTCAGCGTGCTCGTCGAGGCCGTGGGCGCCGCCGGGCTGGCCGACACGCTTTCCGGCCCGGGGCCTTTCACCGTGTTCGCGCCGACCGACGATGCGTTCGCGGCGCTGCTCGACGAGCTCAACCTGACCAAGGAGCAGCTGCTCGCCGACCGCGACCTGCTGACCGCGGTGCTCACGTATCACGTCGTCCCGGAGCGCGTCGAGCGCGCGGGCGTGCCTCTCGGACAGCCCGTGACCACCGTGCAGGGCGGCATCTTCAAGGTCGACTCGACCTCGGCCGGCCTCGTCGTGACCGACGGCCGCAACCGCACCGCGACCATCACGCAGACCGACCTGCGCGCGGACAACGGCGTCGTGCACGTGATCGACCGCGTGATCCTGCCGGCCGACCGCAACATCGTCGCAACGGCGCAGTCGCTGCCGCAGTTCGGCATCCTGGTTCAGGCGGTGGTCGCCGCCGGTCTGGTCGATGCGCTTTCGGGGGACGGGCCCTTCACGGTGTTCGCGCCGACCGACGACGCCTTTGCCGCGTTGCTCGCCGAGCTGGGCGTCACGCAGGCCCAGCTCCTCGCCGACACCGCGCTGCTCACGCGCGTGCTCACCTACCACGTCGTGGACGGTCTGGTGCTCAAGGCCGGCGTTCCGGTCGGCACGGCGATCGCGACGCTGGAGGGCGGATCCTTCACGGTCGATGCGACGCTGGCCATCACGGACGCCAACGGCCGCACTGCCGGCATCGTCGCCACCGACGTGCTGACGAGCAACGGCGTCATCCACGTGATCGACCGCGTGATCCTTCCGGAGTGATCCCCGGCGACCCCGTACCTAGAACGTGAATCCCGCCTCGACCTGCCGGCCGCTCAGCGGCGCCAGCAGGTCGAGCAGCGGACGCAGCGGCGCGTAGCGCATGGCCACCCGCGTCGCGTAGTCGAGGAAGCGAGGCAGGTCGGCCGAGTAGCCCGGCTTGCCGTCGCGGTGCTTGAGGCGGCAGAAGATGCCCAGCACCTTGAGGTGCCGCTGCAGGCCCATCCACTCGAGCGCGCGCCAGAACTCGCCGAAGTCGTTGCCGAGCACGTCGCCCAGCGGCAGGCCTTCGGCGCGCGCCTCCTGCCACCAGCGCACCGCCCAGTCGATCTCGCGCGCTTCGTCCCACGAGATGAAGGCGTCGCGCAGCAGCGAGGCGAGGTCGTAGGTGATCGGCCCGCACACGGCGTCCTGGAAGTCGAGGATGCCGGGGTTGGGATCGGCCACCATCAGGTTGCGCGGCATCCAGTCTCGGTGCACCGCGACCCGCGGCTGCGCAAGCGCGCTCTCGACGAGCGCCTGCTCGACGCGCGCCCAGGCACGGCGCTCGGCATCGCTCCAGCGCAGCCCGTGCTCGCGCTGCACGCACCATTCGGGAAAGAGCGCGAGCTCGCGCCGCAGCAGCGCCTCGTCGTAGGCCGGCAGCGTCGCGGCATTCACGCGCGACTGCCAGCGCACGAGCGCGTGCAGCGCGTCGCGCATCAGCCGGTCGGCCTGTGCCGGGGTGGCGTCCCGAAGCGCGTCGAGGTACAGGCGCGTGCCGAGGTCGCCCAGCAGCAGGAAGCCCCCGTCGACGTCGCATTCCAGCACCGGCGGGGCGTGGAGCCCGGCGTCGCGGATCAGCCCGGCCACGTGCACGAAGGGACGCACGTCCTCGTGCGTGGGCGGGGCGTCCATGACGATGA
>JALORQ010000114.1 GCA_025458805.1 Rubrivivax sp. | reverse complement strand
CGGCCTGCACGGGCGAAGGCGACCAGATCGCCGTCGGCTTCACCTACGACATGTCGAAGGGGACCGCGCTGTACGGCACCTTCTCGACGATCAGCAACGATGCCGGCGGTTCGTTCCGCGTCTTCGGTGGCACCAACGCGCTGGGTCGCAACCCGAACGGCGACAACATGGGCTACCAGTTCGGCGTGCGCCACTCGTTCTGACGATCCCGTCGTCTGACGCGGGTGCTCCCGCGCCGGACGGCTGGAGCGCAGCAAAGCCGCCTTCGGGCGGCTTTTTTCTGCGTATGTCGGCCGCGGCTTCGCTGGTCGGGGCCCTGTCGGGGTGTTGGGATGTCCAGACTGCCGGTCGTTCCGGGTCTCCGCTGGCCGCCGCGATGGCGACGAGGCGTGCTGCCGGCTGCATGGGCGGCGTTGCTGGTCGGATGCGCTGCCCCGCCGGTCGATGAGGGGGTGCCGGACGACGCGCCGCTCCCGGTCGCCGGCTGGGCTGCGGTTCCACTGCCCGGCAAGGCACCGACGGCCTATCGCTGGACGCTCCACGATGGCAGGGTGTCGCTGGCCGCGGTGTCCAGCGGGTCGGCGAGCCTGCTGCGGCTGCGTGTCGATCTGCCTGCCGACCGCGTCGGGCACGCCTCGTTCGGCTGGTGGGTCGACCATCTCGTCGAGGGCGCGCATGTGGCCGACGCTGGACGCGAGGACGCTGCGGCGCGGGTGCTGTTTGCCTTTGCCGGCGACGAGTCGAAGCTGCCGCAGCGCACGCGGCTGATGTTCGATCTCGCCGAGGCCCTGACCGGCGAGCGGCCCCCGTATGCGACGCTAATGTATGTGTACGAGAGCACCGCGGCGGTCGGCACCCTCATCGTCAATCCGCACAGCGACCGGGTTCGCAAGCTGGTGGTCGACAGCGGGCCGACGACGCTGCGCCAGTGGCGCGACCATCGTCGCGACCTGCGCGCCGACTTCAGGGCTGCCTTCGGCGAAGATCCGGGACCTCTGGTCGCGATGGCGCTGATGTCCGACAGCGACAACACGCGTTCGCGCGCCAAGGCGTGGTACTTGCCACCGGTGCTGGACTGACGTCGCGCCCGCCGTCCTCCCCTGTGCGGGCCAACGGCTGGCAGCCGCCGAAGCGCCAGCGAGCCGCGTGGCTCCGTTCCCTCGCATCCGGGGACCCCGTCACCCCGGGTGAACCCCTTTGCGCCAGGCACGGCGATTGCGCATCATCCCGCGCTCCGCTGTCGCCGCACCGGCGCGGTGCGCCGCCGCCCGGACGATGCGGGCGTGGCTTTCAACGCCCTCATGCTCGCCTTCGTCCTCCGCCGCCTGGCCCAGGCCATCCTCGTGATGCTGTCGGTGGCCTTCATCGCCTTCATGCTTTTCCAGTATGTCGGCGACCCGGTGACCAACCTGCTCGGGCAGGACGCGACGCAAGAGCAGCGCGACCAACTGCGCCGCGACCTCGGGCTCGACCAGCCCTTCCCGGTGCAGTTCGCGCGCTTCGTCGGCAACGCGGTGCAGGGCGAGTTCGGCCTCAGCCTGCGCCAGGGGCGCAAGGTCTCGGCGCTGATTGCCGAGCGGTTCCCGGCGACGCTCGAGCTGTCGCTGGTGGCGGCGCTGATCGCGCTCGTCGTCGGCATTCCGCTCGGCGTGTATGCCGCGCTGCGGCGCGGCAGCGTCGGCTCGCAGGCGGTCATGACGCTGTCGCTGCTCGGTGTCTCACTGCCGACCTTCCTGATCGGCATCCTGCTGATCCTCGTCTTCTCGGTGCAGCTCAAGGTGCTGCCGAGCTTCGGACGCGGCGACGTGGTGCAGATCGGCGCCTGGAGCACCGGCCTGCTCTCGGTGGACGGCTGGAAGCACCTGATCCTGCCCTCGATCACGCTGTCGGTCTTCCAGCTCGCGCTGATCATGCGGCTCGTGCGCGCCGAGATGCTCGAGGTCCTGCGCACCGACTACATCAAGTTCGCGCGCGCGCGCGGGCTGCAGGACCGCGCGGTCTACTTCGGGCACGCGCTGAAGAACACGCTGGTGCCGGTGATCACGATCACCGGCCTGCAGCTCGGCTCGCTGATCGCATTCGCGATCATCACCGAAACGGTGTTCCAGTGGCCCGGCATGGGGCTGCTGTTCATCCAGGCGGTGCAGTTCGCCGACATCCCGGTGATGGCCGCCTACCTGTGCCTGATCTCGCTGATCTTCGTCGTCATCAACCTCGTCGTCGACCTGCTGTACTTCGCGGTCGACCCGCGGCTGCGCATCGAGCGGCCGGGCGGGGGAGGCCACTGATCGACGCCCGACCCCGATGAGCACCTCCACCGCCGCGCCCGGCGCGCTCGCCCGCTTCTTCGACGGCGACGTCTGGCACAGCTTCAAGTCGTCGCCGATGGCCATCGTGGCCGCGGTGATCGCCTTCGTATGCGCCTTCTGCGCTGTCTTCGCGCCCTGGGTCGCGCCGAACAACCCGTTCGACCTTGCGTCGCTCGAACTGCTCGACGCGCGCCTGCCTCCGGCCTGGGCCGAAGGCGGGAACCCGAAGTACCCGCTCGGCACCGACGACCAGGGCCGCTGCATCCTGTCGGCGCTGTTCTATGGCGCGCGCATCTCGCTGTTCGTCGGGCTTGCCTCGGTCGTGCTGTCAATGGTCGTCGGCGTCGGGCTCGGGCTGCTGTCGGGCTTCGCCGGCGGCAAGATCGACGCCTTCATCATGCGCGTCTGCGACGTGATGCTGTCGTTCCCGGCGATCCTGATTGCACTGCTCATCGACGGCGTCGGGCGCGCGATGTTCCCGAATGCACACGACACCCTGGCGTTCGGCGTGCTGATCATCGCGATCGCGCTCTCGGGGTGGGTGCAGTACGCGCGCACCGTGCGCGGCTCGACGATGGTCGAGCGCAACAAGGAGTACGTGCAGGCCGCGCGCGTGATCGGCGTGGCGCCCTGGCGCATCATGGTGCGGCACGTGCTGCCCAACGTGACGGGGCCGGTGCTCGTGCTGGCGACGATCCAGGTCGCGGCGGCGATCCTCACCGAGGCGACGCTGTCGTTCCTCGGCGTCGGCGTGCCGCCGACCAGCCCGTCGCTGGGCACGCTGATCCGCGTCGGCAACGACTTCCTGTTCTCGGGCGAGTGGTGGATCACCATCTTCCCGGGGATCATGCTCGTGCTGATCGCCCTGAGCGTGAACCTGCTGGGCGACTGGCTGCGCGACGCGCTCAACCCGAGGCTGCGATGAGCTCGCCGCTGCTCGAGGTGAGGAACCTTCGCGTCGAGTTCCCGACGCGCCGCGGCACGCTGCTGGCGCTCGACGACATCTCGTTCGAGATCGCGCCGGGCGAGATCCTCGGCGTGGTGGGCGAATCCGGGGCCGGCAAGTCGCTCACCGGCGCGGCGATCATCGGGCTGCTCGAGCCCCCGGGGCGCATCGCCGGCGGGCAGATCCTTCTAGAGGGCGAGCGCATCGACCACCTGCCGCCCGACAAGATGCGCGCCATCCGCGGCCGTCGCATCGGCGCCATCTTCCAGGACCCGCTGACCTCGCTGAACCCTCTCTACACGATCGGCCGCCAGCTCATCGAGACCATCCAGACCCACCTGCCGGTCGGCGCCGACGAGGCGCGGCGGCGCGCGATCGCGCTGCTGCAGTCCACCGGCATTCCGGCCGCCGAGCAGCGCATCGACCAGTATCCGCACCAGTTCAGCGGCGGCATGCGGCAGCGCGTGGTGATTGCCCTCGCGCTCGCCGCCGAGCCCAAGCTCATCGTCGCCGACGAGCCGACGACCGCGCTCGACGTCTCGATCCAGGCGCAGATCATCTCGTTGCTGAAGCGGCTGTGCAAGGAGCAGGGCGCTGCGGTGATGCTGGTCACGCACGACATGGGCGTGATCGCCGAGACCTGCGACCGCGTCGCGGTGCTCTACGCCGGCCGCGTGGCCGAGATCGGACCGGTGGCCGATGTCATCCACCGCCCGTCGCACCCCTACACGGTCGGCCTGATGGGGTCGATCCCGTCGATGGAGGCCGACCGCGAGCGGCTGCTGCAGATCGAAGGCGCGATGCCGCGGCTGAATGCGATTCCGCAGGGCTGCGCCTTCAATCCGCGCTGCCCGCGCGCCGGCGAGCGCTGCCGCCACGAGCGCCCCGATCTGATGCCCGCCGGCGCGACGCGCGCGGCCTGCTGGCTCGTCGAAGGGCAAGGGGTGGCGGCATGACGGCGCTGGTGCAGGTCGACGACCTCGCCAAGACCTTCGACGTCTCGGCACCCTGGCTCAACCGCGTCGTCGAGCGCAAGCCGCGCCAGTTCGTGCACGCGGTCGACGGCGTGTCGTTCTCGATCGCCAAGGGACGCACGCTGGCGCTGGTCGGCGAGTCGGGCTGCGGCAAGAGCACTGTCGCGCGGCTGCTCGTCGGTCTCTATGCGCCGACGCGCGGCACCGTGCGCTTCGACGGCCGGGCGACGAGCGAGATGGCCGCCGGACCCGAACTGCGCGCGCTGCGCCGGCGCATGCAGATGATCTTCCAGGACCCGTACGCGAGCCTCAACCCGCGCTGGAAGGTGCTCGACATCGTCGGCGAGCCGCTGCGCGAGCACGGGCTGATCGACGATGGCGACGGGCTGCGCGCGCGCGTCGGCGAACTGCTGCAGTCGGTCGGCCTCGCCGCCGCCGACGGCGACAAGTTCCCGCACCAGTTCTCGGGTGGCCAGCGCCAGCGCATCTCGATCGCGCGCGCACTGGCGACGCAGCCCGAGTTCCTGGTCTGCGACGAGCCGACGTCGGCGCTCGACGTCTCGGTGCAGGCGCAGGTGCTCAACATCATGAAGGACCTGCAGCGCGAGCGCGGCCTGACCTACCTGTTCATCTCGCACAACCTGGCGGTCGTGCGCCACGTCAGCGACGACGTCGGCGTCATGTACCTCGGCCGGCTGGTCGAGCTCGCGCCGAAAGCCGAGCTGTTCTCGAACCCGCGGCATCCGTACACGCGCATGCTGCTCGACGCGATCCCCGACATCGCAATGACGGGCCGTGCGCGCACCCCGGTGCAGGGCGAGGTCCCCAACCCGCTGAACCCGCCGTCGGGCTGCGCCTTCCACCCGCGCTGCCCGCAAGCCAGCACTCGCTGCGCCGCCGAGAGGCCGGTGCTGCGCAGCTTGAAGGGCATCCAGGTCGCCTGCCACGCGGTCGACGAAGGCCGGGCGTAGGCCGTCGGCGGCGATGCCGCCAGCTGCCGGGGGCGCGCTCGCGCGAAGCGTCAGCGCGGCGGCAGCAGGTGCTCGCCGGCGAACAGGTCGGCGAGGCGTTCGCGGTCGCGCACGAGGTGCACGGCCCCGCCGTCGACCATCACCTCGGCAGCGCGCGGCCGCGTGTTGTAGTTGCTGGCCATCGCCATGCCGTAGGCGCCGGCCGAGAGCACCGCCACCGTGTCGCCCGGCCGCAGCGCCAGGTCGCGGTCGCGGCCCAGCCAGTCGCCCGATTCGCACACCGGGCCCACGACGTCCCAGCGCTCGGCCGGCGTGTCGCGGTGCACGCAGGGCTCGATGGCCATCCACGCGTCGTACATCGCCGGGCGCACGAGGTCGTTCATCGCCGCGTCGACGATGCAGAAGTTCTTCGCCGCCGAGCGCTTGAGCACCAGCACCTCGGCCAGCAGCAGGCCGGCATTGCCGACCAGCGACCGGCCGGGCTCGAGCAGCAGCTCGCGGTGCCCGTGGCCGCGTGCGTCGAGCCGCTCGAGCAGCCGCCCGACGAGCTCGTCGGCGCGTGGCGGCGCCTCGTCGGTGTAGGTGATGCCCAGCCCGCCGCGCGCTCGACCGCCTCGACCAGGTCGAGCACGCGATCGAGCGCGTCGAGGAAGGGCGCGACCTCGGTGATCTGCGATCCGATGTGGCAGTCGATGCCGACCACGTCCAGCCCCGGCAGCGATGCGGCCAGACGGTAGGCCGACAACGCCTCGTCGTGCGCGATGCCGAACTTGTTGCCCTTGAGCCCGGTGGAGATGTAGGGGTGCGTGCGTGCGTCGACGTCCGGATTGACGCGCAGGCTGACCGGCGCGCGGCGGCCCGACGCCTGCGCGACGGCCGACAGCGCGTCCAGCTCGTCGGCCGACTCGACGTTGAAGCAGCGCACGCCGGCCTCGAGCGCCATGCGCATCTCGGCGCGCGTCTTTCCGACGCCCGAGAAGACCACCCGGCCGGCATCGCCGCCGGCCGCGAGCACGCGCGCCAGCTCGCCGCCGGAGACGATGTCGAAGCCGCAGCCGGCCTGCGCGAAGGTCTGCAGCACGGCCAGGTTCGAGTTGGCCTTCATCGCGTAGCACAGCAGGTGCGCGCGCCCTGCGAGCGCACGCTGGTAGGCCGCGAGGGCGTCGAGCATCGAGGCGCGCGAGTACACGAACAGCGGCGTGCCGAAGCGGCGCGCCAGTGCGTCGAGGTCGTGCCTGTCGAACTCGAGGCGGCCGTCGCGACGCGCCAGGTGCGGGGCGCCGGGCAGCATCAGCGCGCGCCCGCCGATGCGGCCGGGACCGGCGCGGGCAGGACCAGCGGCCCCTTCTGTCCGCAGCCGGCGAGCAGCGGCAGGGCGATCAGCATCGGCACCAGCAGGGTCGCCGGCCGCGTCGCTACACTCGTCGGAGCCTTGCCCTGCATGCGGACGATTCTAATGAGCGACGCGCTGACCGACGCCGAGTACCACCGCCTGACCCAGGCCCTGCTGGCCGGCATCGAGGCCACCGTCGACCGCTGGCTGCAGGACGACGTGGTCGACATCGACAGCGCCCGCACCGGCGGGCTGCTGGAGCTGACGCTGCCCGACCGCAGCAAGCTGATCGTCAACACGCAGCCGCCGCTGCACGAGGTGTGGCTGGCCGCGCGCGCCGGGGGCTACCACTACCGCTGGGACGGCACGCGCTGGGTCGACACGCGTGACGGCACCGAGTTCTTCGACAACCTGTCGCGCCAGGCCAGCGCGCAGGCGGGCACGTCGCTGCGCTTCGAGCCCTGACCCGGCGGCCATGCCGCCGGTCAGCGCCGGAAGAGGTCGAGGATGCTGCTGCGCTCGGACGGGTCGGGGGCCTCGGGCACCTTGTCCTCGAGGCCGACGCTGGCCACCCCCTGGCCGTCGCTGAACTCGTCGTAGACCCACCAGCCGTCCCGGTTGACGACGCCCAGCGGCGGTGGCGGCTCCTGCACCGGCACGCCCTTGAGCGCGTGCTGCATCAGGTCGATCCAGATCGGCAGCGCGAGCCCGCCGCCGGTCTCGCGGCTGCCGAGCTTGCGCGGCGTGTCGTAGCCGACCCAGACCACCGCGACCAGCGTCGGGTGATAGCCCGCGAACCACGCGTCCATCGAGTCGTTGGTCGTGCCCGTCTTGCCGTAGACGTCGGGGCGCTTGAGCAGGGTCTGCGCCCGGGCCGCGGTGCCCGACCGCGTGACCTGCTGCATCAGCTGCGTCATGACGAAGGCGTTGCGCGCGTCGATCGTGCGCATCGATTCGTCGATCGCCGGCGCCGCCGTCTCGAGCAGCGTGCGGCCGCGGCTGTCGGTGATGCGCGCGATGAGCCGCGGCGGCACGAAGTAGCCGCCGTTCGCGAAGACGCCGTAGCCCGAGGCCATCTGCATCGGCGTCACCGTGCCCGCGCCCAGAGCCATCGTCAGGTACGCCGGATGGCGCGCCGCCTCGAAGCCGAAGCGCGAGATCCACTCCTGCGCGTAGTCCGCGCCGATCGCGCGCAGCACGCGGATCGAGACCATGTTCTTCGACTTGGCGAGCGCCGTATGGAGCTCCATCGGGCCCTCGAACTTGCCGTCGTAGTTCTTGGGCTCCCAGGGCTGGCTGCCGGTCTCGGCGGCGTCGAAGAAGAGCGGCGCGTCGTTGACCACGGTGGTCGGCGTGAAGCCCTTCTCCAGCGCCGCCGAGTAGATGAAGGGCTTGAAGCTCGATCCGGGCTGGCGCCAGGCCTGCGTCACGCGGTTGAACTTGTTGCGACCGAAGTCGAAGCCGCCGACCAGCGCGCGCACGTCGCCGGTTCGGGGGTCGATTGCGACCAGCGCGCCCTCGACCTCGGGGCGCTGCGTGATCACCCAGTCGCCCTTCGGGCGCTGCATCACGCGCACGATCGCGCCGCGGCGGATCTGCACCTTCGGGGCGGCCTTCTCCGAGAGTCCCGAGGCGACCGGCTTGAGACCGTCTCCCGTCACGGTGAGCGTGTCGCCCGACGCGAGCATCGCGACCACCTGCCGCGGCGTCGCCTCGAGCACGACGGCGGCGCGCAGTTCGTCATCGTCGGGGCGGTCCGCCAGCGCCTCCGCGACGCGGGTGTCGAGGCCCGCCGGATCGGCGGGCAGGTCGACGAAGCCCTCCGGGCCGCGGTAGAACTGGCGCAGTTCGAAATCCATCAGCCCCTTGCGCAGCGCGCGGTAGCCCGCCATCTGGTCGGCCGCGCGCACCGTGAGGTGGACGTGGAGTCCGCGCGTGTAGGCTTCCTCGCCGTAGCGCGCGAAGACGAGGGCGCGCGCGGTCTCGGCGAGGTGCTCGGCATGCACCTGGCCAGCGCCCGGAGCGCGGTAGCGCAGCGGCTCGGCGAGTGCCTCGTCGTGCTGGCGTTCGGTGATGAAGCCGTTCTCGAGCATGCGCTCGATGATGTAGCGCTGCCGCACGACCGCGCGCTTCGGGTTGGCGAACGGGTTGTAGGCCGACGGCGCCTTCGGCAGGCCGGCGAGCATCGCCGCCTCGGCGACGGTGACGTCCTTCAAGGGCTTGCCGAAGTAGGTCTCGGCCGCGGCGGCGAAGCCGTGCGAGCGTTGGCCGAGGAAGATCTGGTTCATGTACAGCTCGAGGATCTGGTCCTTCGAGAGCATCCCCTCCATCTTCAGCGCGAGCAGGATCTCGTAGATCTTGCGCGTGAAGGTCTTCTCAGTCGAAAGGTAGAAGTTGCGCGCGACCTGCATCGTGATCGTGCTGGCGCCCTCGCTGCGCGCATCGCGCAGGTTGGCGAGCGCGGCGCGCGCGATGCCCTTGTAGTCGACGCCGCCGTGCTGGTAGAAGCGCGCGTCCTCGGCCGCCAGCACGGCGTCCTTCATGACCTGCGGGATCTGGGCGATCGGCGTGAAGTTGCGCCGCTCCTCGCCGTACTCGGCGAGCATGACGCCGTCGGCCGAGAAGACCCGCAGCGGCAGCTTCGGGCGGTAGTCGGCCAGGTTCTCGATCGAGGGCAGGTTCGGGTAGGCGACCGCCAGCGCGACGCCCACCAGCAGCAGCACGGCCAGCAGGCCGGCCGCCGCGGCGCCGGCGATCCATGCGAGCGCGCGGGCGACGACGCGCCACCACGGCGCGACGGCCGGGGCGCTGGCTGCAGGAGGGGGCGGCACGGACGTCGGCGTTGACGGGGGCCCGGCGCGGCGGGCCCGCTGCCGGGCCTGGGCGAAAGGAGACCCGGATTATAGGAACGCGACGACCGCGCCACGCCCGCCCGTGACAGGATGCACGAAGTCACCGAGGCCTCTGTTGCCGCCCGCAACGGCCCGCCTCGACTTGTGTCCGGCTCCCTTCGCGACGTCAACGAATGGCAACGAGATGAGGGGCGAAGACCGCCGTTTTCGGCTCGTTCACAAGGGCTTTACTGCTAGCATTCAAGTAACTTCTTAACAAGCGCCCGATCCGGTGCAGTCGCCGGGCCGGTGCACGGGGAGCCTCCGCACGTGAGCTTTCTCGACGCCATCATGGGCCGTCGGCACCCGCCGATGTTCGGGCTCGACATCAGCTCCTCGAGCGCCAAGCTGGTCGAACTCGGGCAGACCGGCGCCGGCGAGTACGTGCTCGAGCGCTTCGCGAGCGAGCCCTTCCAGAAGGGTTGGATCACGGACGGACAGATCGAGAAGTTCGACGAGGTCGCCGAAGCGGTGCGCCGCGTCATCGACAAGAGCGGCACCAAGACCAAGAACGTCGTGATGGCGATGCCGCAGTCGGCGGTCATCACCAAGAAGATCATGCTCCCCGCCGGCCTGCGCGAGGAGGAGATGGAGCTGCAGGTCGAGAGCGAGGCCAACCAGTACATCCCGTTCTCGCTCGACGAGGTCAGCCTCGACTTCTGCGTCATCGGGCCGAGCGCCACGTCGGCCGGAGACGTCGAGGTGCTGATCGCCGCCAGCCGCAAGGACCGCGTGCAGGACCGCCAGGCGCTGGCCGAGGCCGCAGGGCTGAAGCCCGCGGTGCTCGACGTCGAGAGCCACGCCTCGCGGCTGGCGATGAGCCGCGTCGTCGCCGGCCTGCCCAACGAGGGACGCGACGCGCTGGTGGCGCTGTTCGAGATCGGCGCCGACACGACCAGCCTCAAGGTGCTGCGCGACGACGAACTGCTCTACGACCGCGACCAGGCCTTCGGCGGCTCGCAGCTGACGCAGCTGATCAGCCGGCAGTACGGCTTCTCGTTCGAGGAGGCCGAGGCGAAGAAGCTCAGCGGCGACCTGCCCGAGGACTACGAGGGCGCGATCCTGGTGCCGTTCGTCGACAGCCTGTCGCAGGAGATCGGCCGTGCGCTGCAGTACTTCTTCACCAGCACGCCGCACCACAAGGTGCACTACGTGATGATGGCGGGCGGCACCGCGACGCTGCCGGGCCTGAAGGACCGCGTCACCGACCTGACCGGCTTCGCGTCGATGGTGGTGAACCCCTTCGACGGCATGCAGTTCGGCGCGTCGATCCGCGAGAGCCGCGTGCGTCGCGAGTCGCCGTCGTACCTGACCGCCTGCGGGCTCGCGATGCGGAGGTTCGCGCAGTGATCCTGATCAACCTGCTGCCGCACCGCGAGGCCAAGCGCAAGGCCCGCAAGCGCGCGTTCTTCGTCGCGCTCGGGGCGTCTGCACTCGCCGGTGCCGCCGTGGTCGGCACCTGGACGTTCGTGCTGCAGCAACTGCGCGACGCGCAGGCCTCGCGCAACGCCTTCCTGCAGGCCGAGATCAAGCGCCTCGAGGGCCAGATCAAGGACATCGCGACGCTGCGCGCCGAGATCGACGCGCTGAAGGCCCGCCAGCGCGCGGTGGAGGGCCTGCAGACCGACCGCAACACGCCGGTTCGCCTGCTCGACGAGTTGGCGCGCCAGACGCCCGAGGGGGTCTACCTGACCTCGATCAAGCAGAACGCCCGCGTCGTGTCGATCGTCGGCATCGCCCAGACCAACGAGCGCGTCTCCGAGTTCCTGCGCAACACGGCCTACAACTCCCCCTGGCTCGAGAAGCCCGAGCTGGTCGAGATCAAGGCCACCAACGTCGGCACCGCCGGGCGCGACCAGCGCCGGCTGTTCGAGTTTTCGATGCGCGTGTCGCTCAAGGCGCCGCCCGGTGCCGCGCCCGAGCCGGCCGCCCCGGCCGGCGGCGCGAAGGGCGCCGCCGCGGCACGCAAGGCTTCGTGAGGACGCGATGGCGGGCAAGAACATCGACATCGGCTCGGCCTTCGAGCGTGCGGCCGCGCAGTTCCGGGGCCTGAACACCGCCGAGCCCGGCCAGTGGCCGCCGCTGCCCAAGGCGGCGGCGTGGATCGGAGCGGCGGCGGCCGTCGTCGTCGCGGGCTGGTTCCTGGTCGTGAAGGGCGCCACCGAGGAGCTCGAGGCCGAGCGCAACCGCGAGCCGCAGCTCAAGGCCGACTACCGCAGCAAGCTGTCCCAGGCCGTCAACCTCGAGGAGCTGCGCAAGCAGAAGCTGCAGGTGCAGGAGTACGTGACGCAGCTCGAGAAGCAGCTGCCGGGCAAGGCCGAGATGGACGCGCTGCTGTCGGACATCAACCAGGCCGGCATCGGCCGCGGGCTGCAGTTCGAGCTCTTCAGGCCCGGGCAGGTCCAGGTCAAGGACTACTACGCCGAGCTGCCGATCGCGGTGCGCGTCTCCGGCCGGTACCACGACTTCGGCGCGTTCGCCGCCGATGTCGCCAACCTGTCGCGCATCGTGACGCTGCACAACCTGACCATCGGCCAGCCGGGCGCGCGCGACCCCGGCGGCGTGCTCTACATGGAAGCCACCGCGCGCACCTACCGCTATCTCGACGCCGCCGAGGTGGCCGAGCAGCAGCGCGCCGCCGCGGCCGCGAAGAAGGCGCAGCAGGGGGCGCGGAAGTGAGCGCGCCCCGCACCGCCGTCGCCGTGATGGCCGCGCTGCTTCTTGCCGGCTGCGGCGCCGGGCACGACGAACTGCAGGCCTGGATGGACCAGCAGCGCCGCGAGGTCAAGCCCAACGTCACGCCGCTGCAGCCACCGGCGCGCTTCGACCCCGAGCCGTACACGCAGGCGCTCGGCGTCGAGCCCTTCAGCGCGCAGAAGCTGAGCGTCGCGCTCAAGCAGGAGGCGCGGCAGCCGAATTCCCTTCTGGCCAGCGAGCTCAACCGGCGCAAGGAGCCGCTCGAGGCCTATCCGCTGGACAGCATGCGCATGGTCGGCAGCGTCAACAAGCAGGGCCAGCCGTTCGCGCTGCTGCGTGTCGACAACCTGCTCTACCAGGTCAAGGTGGGCGACTACCTGGGCCAGAACTACGGGCGCATCACGCGCATCGACGAGACCGAGGTCGTGCTTCGCGAAATCGTCCAGGACGCCGCCGGCGAATGGATCGAGCGCCCGGCCGCGCTGCAACTGCAGGAGCGGACTCGATGAGTCGCCCGTCGACGAACCCCCAGGAGAACCGGACCATGACCCGTTGGCGCGCCGCTTTCGCCGCCCTCGCCGTGCTCGCGGGCGGCCTCGCATGGCCGCTGGCCGCCTGGGCGCAGAACGCGATCCAGTCGATCACGAGCACGCAGCAGGCCGGCACCGACGTCGTGCGCATCGAGCTGGCCGAGCCGCTGGCCGCGCTGCCGCAGGGCTTCACCGTGCAGACGCCGCCGCGCATCGCGATCGACCTGCCGGGCATCGGCAACGCGCTCGGCCGCAACAGCGTCGAGCTGAACCAGGGCAACCTGCGCACCGCGACGGTCGCCCAGTCCGGCGAGCGCACCCGCCTCGTGCTCAGCCTCAAGCAGCCGGCCGGCTACAGCGCGCAGTTGCAGGGCAAGGCGCTCGTGCTCGTGCTCGACGCCACCGCATCGTCGGTCGTCGCCGCCGAGAAGGCCGCCCAGTTCGCGCCCGCGCCGACGCAGCCTGGCGCCGCCCAGCCGATCGCCGACATCGACTTCCGCCGCGGCGCCGACGGCGCCGGCCGCGTCATCGTCGCGCTGCCGAGCAGCCAGGTCGGCGTCGACATCCGCCAGCAGGGGCAGGCGCTCGTCGTCGAGTTCCAGCGCACCAGCCTGCCCGACGCGCTGCGTCGCCGGCTCGACGTCACCGACTTCGGCACGCCGGTGCAGACCGTCTCGACGATCGCCGTCGGCGACCGCGTGCGCATGACCGTCGAGCCGCGCGGCAACTGGGAGCACAGCGCCTACCAGACCGACGACCAGTTCGTGCTCGAGGTGCGACCCGTCCAGGTCGACCCGAACAAGCTCGTGCAGGGGCCCGGCTTCCAGGGCGAGAAGCTGAGCCTCAACTTCCAGAACATCGAGGTCCGCGCGCTGCTGCAGGTGATCGCCGACTTCACCAACTTCAACGTCGTCACCAGCGACACCGTCACCGGCAACGTCACGCTGCGTCTGAAGGACGTGCCCTGGGACCAGGCGCTCGACATCATCCTGCAGGCCAAGGGGCTGGGGGTGCGCAAGAACGGCAACGTGCTGTGGATCGCGCCGAAGGACGAACTGGCGGCCAAGGAGCAGGTCGAGCTCGAGTCGAGGAAGAAGGTCGCCGAGCTCGAGCCGCTGCGCACGCAGGCCTTCCAGCTCAACTACACCAAGGCCGAGGATGTCGCCAAGGGCCTGATCGGCCAGACCCTCAACCAGGGCGGCGGCACGGGCAGCAACCAGGCCGGTCGCATCCTGTCGCCGCGCGGCAGCGTGATCTTCGAGGCGCGCACCAACCAGCTCTTCGTCAGCGACATCCCGAGCAAGCTCGAGGAGATCCAGCAGCTCGTCGCGCGCATCGACATCCCGGTGCGCCAGGTGCTGATCGAGGCGCGCATCGTCGAGGCCGACGACTCGTTCGGCCGCAGCCTGGGCGTCAAGCTCGGCGCCACCGACCTGCGCGGCGTGCGCGGCGGCATCCCCGGCTACAACATCGGCGGCAACAACTACCTCAGCCCGGGCGGCAGCTACCCGGCGGTCGGCTACCAGACCGGGCAGACATCGGTCTTGCCGACGCAGGCGCAGACGCAGTTCGTCAACCTGCCTGCCGCCGACCTGGGTACGGGCGCCAGCGTCGCGACCTTCGCGCTCGCGCTGTTCGACGCCACCGCCAACCGCTTCCTCAACCTCGAGCTCTCGGCCCTCGAGGCCGACGGCCGCGGCCAGATCGTCTCGAGCCCGCGCGTCATCACCGCCGACCAGACCAAGGCGCGCATCGAGCAGGGCGAGGAGATCCCGTACAACGTCGCCACCTCGAGCGGCGCGACCTCGATCGAGTTCAAGAAGGCCGCGCTCAGCCTCGAGGTCACGCCGCAGATCACCCCCGAGGGCAACGTCATCCTCGACCTGCTGGTCAACAAGGACAGCCGCGGCGTCAACACGCTCGCCGGCCCGGCGATCAACACCAAGCAGGTGCAGACGCAGGTGCTGGTCGAGAACGGCGGCACCGTCGTGATCGGCGGCATCTTCACGCAGGACGAGCGCAACGAGGTCAGCAAGGTGCCGCTGCTGGGCGACATCCCGGTCGTCGGCTACCTGTTCAAGAACACCACCCGCTCGACGCGCAAGACCGAGCTGCTGGTCTTCATCACGCCCAAGGTCGTCACCGAGCGCGCCGCCGTGCGCTGAGCACGGCGCCGACGAAGAATCCACCGCCCGGCCGGCGTTGCCGGGCGACTGCAGGGAACGCTGCCCATGGCCCTCCTCAAACGACTCCTTTCCGTGCTCGCCCTGCTGACCCTGGCCGCCTGCGGCGGAGGGGGCGGGGATGCGGGGACGCCGCCGTTCGGGGGCGGGGATGGTGGCGGGGGCGGTGACCCGCCTGCGCCGGTGGCCACCGACCTCGTGCTCGTGCTGAGCGCCGCCACGATCGCCAACAGCGGTACCGAGAGCGTGATCGCCACGGCCACTGCGCTCGACGCGCGGCGCAACACCGTCGCGGGCGTTCCGGTGACGATCAGTGTCGACAACGGCGCCACCGCCACGGTCAGCGGCGAGACCACCGACGATGCCGGCGCCGTGACGGCCACCATCGGCATCGGTGCCGACCGCAGCAACCGCACCATCAACGTCGTCGCCACCAGCGGCTCGATCAGCCGCAGCGTCACGCTGGAGGTCGCCGACACCGGCGGCGCGACCACCACGGCGTCGGACCTCGTTCTG
>JALORQ010000243.1 GCA_025458805.1 Rubrivivax sp. | reverse complement strand
CTGCGCTCCATCATGCAAGAGCGCAGCAACTCCGCGCGGGTCGTCGTCGTCACCGGCGGCACCAGGGGCATCGGGCGCGGCATCGTCGAGGCCTTCCTGGCCGCCGGCGACACCGTGGTCGCCTGCGCGCGCCAGCAGCCCGAGGCGCCGCCCGCGGCCGGCGGCTGCACGGCCGAGTTCGTCGCCTGCGACGTGAAGGATGTCGAGTCGGTCAAGGCCATGGTTGCCGGCGTCGTCGCGCGCCACGGCCGCATCGACGTGCTCGTCAACAACGCCGGCGGCAGCCCGGCGGCCGACGCCGCGACTGCGTCGCCGCGCTTCCACGAGAGCGTGATCCGGCTCAACCTGCTGGCGCCGCTCCACCTCGCGCAGGCGGCGAACGCCCAGATGCAGCGGCAGGCGTCGGGCGGGGTGATCGTGTTCATCGGCAGCATCAGCGCGCTGCGGCCTTCGCCGGGCACCGCCGCGTACGGCGCGGCCAAGGCCGGCGTGCTGAGCCTCGTCGGCTCGCTTGCGGTCGAGTGGGCGCCGAAGGTGCGCGTGGTCGCGGTCAGCCCGGGGCTCGTGCGCACCGAGCAGTCGCACCTGCACTACGGCGACGAGGCCGGCATGGCGGCGGTGGGCGCCACCATTCCCGCCGGCCGCATGGCCGATCCGTCCGACATCGCGGCGGCGGTGCTGTGGGTGGCCTCGCCCGCGGCGTCGTACCTGAGCGGCACCAACCTGCTGCTCCACGGCGGCGGCGAGAAGCCGGCCTTTCTCGGCGCGGCGAACGTGCCGCCAGGCAACCCAACGAAGGATTCCGGTCGTGGCTGAACCCGAGTGGATGAAGGAAGTCCGCGCCCTGGTGGGCAAGGAGTACGGGCGCGTCCACGCCTGGGATCCGGTGAACGCGCCGATGATCCGCCACTGGTGCGAGGTGATGGGGATCGAGAATCCGGCCTACACCGACGCCGGCTCGGCCGCCGCTGCCGCGCGCGGTGGACTCGTGGCGCCGGCGACGATGCTGCAGGTCTGGTGCCTCGAGGGGCTGAAGCAGAACAACTACCCGCCCGGCTCGACGACCGAGAACCCCTACGAGAGCCTGAAGCTGATCGAGGCGCAAGGCTACCCCTCGGTGGTGGCGGTGAACTCCGACCTCGAGTTCGAGCGCGAGCTGCGCCTGGACGAGCGGATCTGCTACACGACCCGGCTCGACTCGATCGGCGAGCAGAAGACCACCGCGCTCGGCACCGGCTTCTTCGTCACCCTGGTGATGACCTACTGGTCGCAGCGCGACGGTGCGGCCGACGAGAAGGTCGGCACGCAGCTGTTCCGCGTCTTCAAGTTCAAGCCCGCCAACCCGGTCAAGCCCGCGGTGGCCGCGGCCCCGGCCGGGCCACCGAAGGTCAAGCGCCCGGCGCCCGGGATGAGCGACGACACGCGTTTCTTCTGGGATGGCGCGCGCGCCGGCAAGCTGCTTGTCCAGCGCTGCAAGGCCTGCGGCACGCTGCGCCACCCGCCCGGCCCGGTCTGCACGGCCTGCCACTCGTTCGAGTGGGACACGGTGGAGTCGAAGGGGCTCGGCCGCATCCACTCGTTCGTGGTCATGCACTACCCCGAGGTACCGCCGTTCGAGCACCCGAACCCGATCGCGCTCGTCGAGCTCGACGAGGGCACGCGGCTGGTGGCCCAGCTCGTCGGCCTGGCGGCGGGCGAGGTGGCGATCGGCCAGCGCGTGCAAGTCGAGTTCGCGACCTTCGAGACCGCCGATGGCGGCGACATTGCGCTGCCGCAGTTCCGGCCCGTGGCCGCGCAGGCGGCGTGAGGGGACCGAGGGGATCGCGCCGATGGACTTCCAGCTGAACGAGGACCAGCAGGCGTTCGCCGAGAGCGCGCGCGCGCTGTTCGCCGACTACTGCACCGACGCCGCGCTGCGCGCACACGACGCCGGCACGGCACCCTTCATGCAGGCGCTCTGGGCCCAATGCGTGGCCACCGGCCTGCACGCGATCGTCGTCGACGAGGCCGCGGACGGCCTCGGGCAGGGCGCAACCGAACTGATGGCGGTGCTCGAGGCGCAGGGCCGCGCGCTCGCGCTGGTGCCGCTGGCCGAACACCAGCTGGCGGCAGCGGCCGTCGCGCGCTTCGCACCGGTGGCGGCGGCCGACGCGCTGCCGCGACTCGTCTCGGGCGAGGCCCTGGCCACGCTTTCGCTCGACGGCCTGGCCGCGGCGCGGGGCCTGCCGCTGCAGGCGCGGCGCGAGGGTGGCGCGCTGCGCCTCGATGGCGTCGCCGCCGCGGTGCCGCTGGCGGCGCAGTCGGCGCTCGCGCTGCTGGCCGTGTCGCTCGACGGCCGGCCGCGGCTGGTGGCGGTCGACCCGCAGGCCGCCGGCGTGGGCCGGGTCGAGGGGCGCAGCCAGCGCCACCTCGCGGTGGCCGACCTGCGCTTCGACGGCACACGCGTCGCCGACGCCGCGCTGCTCGCGCCCGGGGCGCTCGACTGGCTCGAGCCGCGTGCCGTCGCGGCGGTCGCCGCGCTGCAGCTCGGCGTCTCGACCGGTCAGCTCGCCCGCACGGTCGAATACGTGAGCCAGCGCAAGCAGTTCGGGCGTGTGATCGGCTCGTTCCAGCTCGTTGCCGGCCAGATGGCCGACGCGCAGATCGCCGTCGAGGCGCTGCGTTCGGCGCTCGCCCAGCTCGTCTACCGGCTCGACGCCGGCCTCGGCGCGCTGCCTCAGGCGCTCTCGGTCAAGGTGCTGGCCGCTCAGGCGGCGCATCTCGTGGGCCACAAGGCACAGCACGTGCACGGCGGGATGGGCGTCGACGTCACCTACCCGATCCACCGCTTCCTCTACTGGAGCCGCGCGCTCGCGTTCTCGCTCGGTGGCGCCGAGGCGGCGCTGCAGCGCATGGGCGACTGGCTCGCCGACGACGACCGCCTGGGCTGGAAGTACGACCTGCCCGAGGACCTCGGCACCCCACCCGGAGACCGCCATGCGGTTTGAAGACCTTGCCGTCGGCCAGGCACTGCCGAAGCTGCCGATCCCGATCACCGTGCCGCTGATCGCCGGCGGCGCCATCGCCACGCGCGACTACTTCCCCGGCCACCACGACCTGGAGGCGGCGCGCGCGCTCGGCTCGCCGCACATCTTCATGAACATCCTCAC
>JALORQ010000113.1:16874-17851 GCA_025458805.1 Rubrivivax sp. | reverse complement strand
GATCTCGCCACGATCGGCTTCCTGAGCCTGGTCGGGCTGCCCTACACGTTCAAGTTCCTCTGGGCGCCGCTGATGGACCGCTTCGAGCCGCCCGGGCTCGGGCGGCGCCGCGGCTGGCTGGTGCTCACGCAGCTCGCGCTGGCCGGTGTGCTGTGGCTGCTGGCCGCCACCTCGCCGGGCGACGCGATCCGCGCCTTCGCGCTGCTCGCGGTCGCGGTGGCCTTCCTGTCGGCGTCGCAGGACGTGGTGATCGACGCCTACCGCACCGACCTGCTGGCGCCCGCCGAGCGCGGCCTCGGCGCCTCGCTCAACGTGATGGGCTACCGGCTGGCGATGATCCTGTCGGGCGGCATCGCGCTGATCTGGACCGACCCGGCGCAGGGCGGGGGCTGGTCCTGGCCCGAGGTCTACCGTCTGATGGCCGGGCTGATGGTCGTGGCGGCGGTCGTCTCGGCGCTGCTGCTGCCGCGGCTGGCGCACGCGGCGCCGCCGGCGACGGTGGCGCGTCATGACCTGGTCGGCTTCGCCGCGGTCGCGGCGGCGGTGGCCTGCGGTGCCTGGCTGACCGACCGCTTCGGCGGGCCGCTGGCGCAGGCGCTGGTCGGCCCCTGGCTCGAGGGCAGCACGCTCGCGCCCGCGCTGCAGAAGCGGTGGGCCGACCTCGTCGCGCTGCTGCTCGGCATCGCGTTGACGCTGCCGCTGGCGGCGTGGGCGGCGCGGCGCGCACGCTTCGAGACCCTGCTGGGCGGGCTGCGCAGCTACTTCGCCCAGCCGGGCGCGGCGGCCTTCCTGCTGTTCATCGTGCTCTACAAGCTCGGCGACGCGTTCGCCGGCTCGCTGATGACGCCGTTCCTGCTCAAGAGCATGGCCTACACATCGGCCGAGGTCGGCGTCGTCAACAAGGTGATCGGCCTGTGGCTGACGATTGGCGGCGCGCTGCTCGGCGGGCTGCTGATGCTCAAACTCGGGCTGTGGCG
>JALORQ010000113.1:0-16864 GCA_025458805.1 Rubrivivax sp. | reverse complement strand
CTCAAACTCGGGCTGTGGCGCGCGCTGATGCTGTTCGGGCTGCTGCAGCTGGCCAGCAACCTCGGCTTCTGGTGGCTCGCGGTGAATGGCAAGGGCGCGCTGCCCGGGCTCGAGATCCCGGCCTTCGACTGGGGCTTCGTGTCGCTCGCGGCGCCGACGCCGGTCGATGGCGGACTGCTGATGGTCGTCGCGTTCGAGAACATCTCCGGCGGCATGGGCACGGCGGCCTTCGTCGCCTTCCTGATGAGCCTGTGCAACCAGCGCTTCACCGCGACGCAGTTCGCGCTGCTGTCGGCCTTCGCGTCGATCGGGCGCGTCTGGGTCGGGCCGCTGGCCGGCGTGCTGGCCGAGAGCATCGGCTGGCCGACGTTCTTCGTCGTCAGCACGGTGCTGGCGGCGCCGGCGCTCGTGATGCTGTGGTGGCTGCGCACGCCGGTGCGGGCGCTCGAGGTCGATCCGCGCGCCGCGGCCGCGGCCGACGATTGACCCCGTGCCGGCTGCGGGGCCAGACTTGCATCCGCCGGAACCCGGCCGCAGCTTGTGGCGTCGAACATGTCCATGACCCCCTCCTTCGTCACCGACGCCGAGATCGCCGAACCGGCGCTCGCGCACGCCCGCGGCTGCGGATGCGCGCTGCACCGCAGGCGCCTGTTCACCGCGCTGCTGGCCACCGGAGCCGCCGCGGCGTGGCCGACCAATGCCTCCGCGCAGATCCCCGAGTGCAAGCGCTCGATGGTCGCCGGGCTGGTCCCCGCCGACCAGGTCGAGGCGGCCGCCGCGCAGCAGTACCGGCAGATGCTGCGCCAGGCGGCCGACCAGCGGGCGCTGGCGCCGAAGGACCACGCGCAGCTCGTCCGGTTGCGCGCCATCGCCCAGCGCATGATCCCGTTCGCGCCCGAGTGCAACGAGCGCGCCCGGCAGTGGCGCTGGGAGGTCAACCTGATCGGCAGCCAGCAGATCAACGCGTTCTGCATGCCGGGGGGCCTGATCGCGTTCTTCTACGGCATCCTGGCCCGGCTGCAGCTCAGCGACGACGAGGTGGCGGTGATCATGGGCCACGAGATGGCGCATGCGCTGCTCGAACACGCGCGCGAGCAGATGGGCAAGACCACCGGCACCAGCCTGCTGCTGCGTGGCGGCGCGGCGCTGCTCGGGCTCGGCTCGATCGGCGACCTGGCGGCGCAGGGGGCGACGCAGTTCCTGTCGCTCAAGTTCAGCCGCGACGACGAGTCGGAGGCCGACAACCTGGGATCGGTGCTCGCCGCGCGCGCCGGCTACGACCCGCGCGCCGGCATCACGCTCTGGCAGAAGATGATGGGCGCCGGCGGCGGCGCCCCGCCCGAGTTCCTGTCGACGCACCCGAGCAGCGAGCGCCGCATCGCCGACATGGAGGAGCGGATGCCCAAGGTGCTGCCGCTGTTCGAGGCCGCGGCGCGGCCGCCGCGCCGCTTCGGGCCGCCTGCGAAGAGCTGACGCCGCATCACACCAGCATCCGGTTCACGCGCTGCACGTAGGCGGCCGGGTCCTCGAGCTGGCCGCCCTCGGCGAGCACGGCCTGGTCGAACAGGATCTGCGCCAGGTCGTCGAAGCGCGCCTCGTCGCCTTCGAGCTTCTTCACCAGCGCGTGCGCCGGGTTGACCTCGAGGATGGGCTTGGACGCGGGCGCGCTCTGCCCGGCCTGCTTGAGCAGCCGCGCCAGGTGCGCGCTCATGTCGCCCTCCTCGACGACGATGCAGGCCGGCGAGTCGACCAGCCGCGTCGTCACGCGCACGTCCTTGGCGCGCGACTCGAGGCTCTTCTTGAGCCGCTCGAGCACCGGGGCGAAGGCCTGCGCCGCCTCGTCGGCGGCCTTCTTCTCGTCCTCGTCCTGCAGCTTGCCGAGGTCGACCGCGCCCTTGGCCACGCTCTGCAGCGCATGGCCGTCGAACTCGTAGAAGTGGCTGAGCATCCACTCGTCGACGCGGTCGGTCAGCAGCAGCACCTCGATGCCCTTCTTGCGGAAGATCTCGAGCTGCGGGCTGCTCTTCGCGGCGGCTAGCGTGTCGGCGGTGATGACGTAGATCGCGTCCTGGCCTTCCTTCATGCGCTTGACGTAGTCGGCCAGGCTCACGCCCTCGTCGGCGTGCGTCGAGGCGAAGCGCAACAGCTTGGCCAGCCGCTCCTGGTTGGCGAAGTCCTCGCCCATGCCTTCCTTGAGCACGGTGCCGAATTCCTTCCAGAACTTCGCATACTTGTCGCGCTCGGCGGCGTCCTCGCTGTCGGCCAGGCCCTCGAGCATGCCGAGCACGCGCTTGGTGCAGCCTTCGCGGATCGCCTTCACGTCGCGGCTTTCCTGCAGCAGCTCGCGGCTGACGTTGAGCGGCAGGTCGGCCGAGTCGATGACGCCCTTGACGAAGCGCAGGTAGACCGGCATCAGCGCCTCGGCATCGTCCATGATGAAGACGCGCTTGACGTAGAGCTTGACGCCGCCGCGCTTGTCGCGGTTCCACAGGTCGAACGGCGCCTTGGCGGGCACGTACAGCAGCTGGGTGTACTCGGTGCGGCCCTCGACCCGGTTGTGCGTGTAGGCCAGCGGCGGCTCGCTGTCGTAGCTGATCTGCTTGTAGAACTCCTGGTACTGCGCGTCGGTGATGTCGGCCTTGGCGCGCGTCCACAGCGCCGCGGCCTTGTTGACGGTCTCCCACTCGTCGGTGTCGACCTGCGCCTTCGCCTCCTCGTCCCATTTCTGCTTGCGCATCAGGATCGGCAGGCTGATGTGGTCGCTGTACTTCGAGACGATGGACTTGAGCTTCCAGGCCGACAGGAACTCCTCCTCGCCGTCGCGCAGGTGCAGGACGACGTCGGTGCCGCGCTCGGCGCGCGTGATCGGCTCGACCTCGAACTCGCCCGTGCCCTCGCTCGACCAGCGCACGCCGTGGTCGGCCGGCAGGCCGGCGCGGCGGGTCTCGACCGTGATGCGGTCGGCGACGATGAAGCCCGAATAGAAGCCGACGCCGAACTGGCCGATCAGGTTGGCGTCCTTCCTCTGCTCGCCTTCCAGCCGCGCCATGAACTCGCGCGTGCCGCTCTTGGCGATCGTGCCCAGGTGCTGCACCGCCTCCTCGGCGCTCATGCCGATGCCGTTGTCGCGGATCGTGATCGTCTTCGCCTCGGCGTCGAACATCACGCGCACCTCGAGTTTCGGCGCGTCCTCGTACAGCTCGGCCTTGTCGAGCGCCTCGAAGCGCAGCTTGTCGCAGGCGTCCGAGGCGTTGGAGACCAACTCGCGCAGGAAGATCTCCTTGTTGCTGTACAGGGAATGGGTGACGAGGTGCAGGATCTGCCTGACCTCGGCCTGGAACGACAGGGTCTGTTTGTCCATGGGCGATCGGAGGGTTGCGAACAAGGGGGCGGGCGGCCACCGCCCGCGCAAGGCCGGGGATATGGGGGCAAGCCCCCGTCGTTCAAGGGGCCGGGCGCGTCGGGCGGCGGCCGTGGCGCCGGGCCAACCCTGACGGCGGCAGGCAGGGCGGACGGCAGGCACACTGGCAGCGCCGCACGAGACGACCCGCCCATGCCCGCTGCATCCGCCTTCGCCTTCGACAACAGCTACGCCCGCGAGCTGCCGGGCTTCTTCGTCGCCTGGCCGCCGGCGCCGGCGCCGGCGCCGAAGCTGCTGTTCGTCAACCACGCCTTGGCCGACGAGCTCGGGCTGGACGCCGCGGCGCTGGCGGCCGACGACGCGGCGGCGCTGTTCGCCGGCAACCGCGTGCCCGAGGGCGCGCAGCCGATCGCGCAGGCCTACGCCGGGCACCAGTTCGGCGGCTTCTCGCCGCAGCTCGGCGATGGCCGCGCGCTGCTGCTCGGCGAGGTGATCGACCGGCGCGGCCGCCGCCGCGACATCGCCTTCAAGGGCTCGGGACGCACCCCGTTCTCGCGCGGCGGCGACGGCAAGGCGGCGGTCGGGCCGATGCTGCGCGAGGTGCTGGTCGGCGAGGCGATGCACGCGCTCGGCATCCCGACCACGCGTGCGCTCGCGGTGGTGGCCACTGGCGAGCCGGTCGTCCGCGACCGCGTGCTGCCCGGCGCGGTGCTCACGCGCGTCGCGGCCAGCCACCTG
This sequence comes from Rubrivivax sp., assembly GCA_025458805.1. Lineage (GTDB taxonomy): Bacteria > Pseudomonadota > Gammaproteobacteria > Burkholderiales > Burkholderiaceae_C > Rubrivivax. The sequence goes on along the minus strand of JALORQ010000113.1, from coordinate 12,765 downwards.
CGCGTCGGCACCTTCCAGTTCTTCGCCGCGCGCGGCGACGTGGAGGCGCTGCGGCGGCTGGCCGACTACACGATCGCGCGCCACGACCCGGCGCTGGCCGGCACGCCCGACGCGCCGCTCGCGCTCCTCGAGGCCGTGGCGCGCCGCCAGGCGTCGCTGCTCGCGCAGTGGATGAACGTCGGCTTCATCCACGGCGTGATGAACACCGACAACATGACGATCTCCGGCGAGACCATCGACTACGGGCCCTGCGCCTTCGTCGAGGCCCACGACCCGCAGGCCGTCTTCAGCTCGATCGACCACGGCGGCCGCTATGCCTTCGGCAACCAGCCGCACATCGCGCGCTGGAACCTCGCGCGGCTGGCCGAGACGCTGCTGCCGCTGGCGGCCGACGGCGACGACGAGGCGGCGGTGCAGCGCGTGGTGGCGCGCGCCACCGGGTTGATCGACGCCTTCCCGGCCTGGTTCGACGCCGAGTGGCGGCGCGGGCAGCGCGCCAAGCTCGGGCTGCTGCGCGAGGACGCGGGCGACGCCGCCCTGGCCGACGACTGGCTCGCGCTGCTGCACGCGCAGCGCGCCGACTTCACGCTGGCCTGGCGCCGGCTGGCCGACGCCGGGGCCGGCGACGAGGCGCCGCTGCGTGCGCTGATGGCCGAGCCGGCGGCGGCCGACGGTTGGCTGGCGCGCTGGCGCGCGCGCTGCACTGCCGAGGACGCCGGGCGGCAGGCCGACGCGGCGCGTCGCGATCGGGCGCTGCGCATGCGACGCGCGAGCCCCTGGATCATCCCGCGCAACCACCGCGTCGAGGAGGCGCTGGCCGCCGCGTCGGAGCATGGCGACCTGGCCCCGTTCGAGGCGCTGCTCGCCGCGCTGCGCGAGCCGTTCGACGAGGTGCCGGGGCGTGCGCGCTTCGCCGAGCCCGCGCCGGCCGAGGTGACCGCCGGCTACCGGACCTTCTGCGGCACCTGAGCGACCCCGGTCGCCCTTGGTGATGTCACCCAGGCGCAGGTTGGCCGGGCCGGAGCGAACAGCCTCGGCAATGGTCCTGCTGGGGTATGCTCGAATGGGAGACTGGGTAGTCCCGCCCACGGTGACCCCAGGGGAAGGAGAGCATCATGCGGCATCTGGCACGGATTCCGACCGGTAGTGTTCGTACGTTTCTCCGCTCGCTGCCGGCATTGCTACTTCTCGCGACGTCCCTCGCGCATGGTGTGACCTACCAGATCGAGTGGTCGGGACGCCGATACGACTATGGGTCGGGTGCCGATAGCGCGTGGATGCGCGGTACGTTCAGCTTCCCTGACGCCTTGCTGGGCAGCGGGATGATTCGCGGCAACCAACTCACCAGCTTCCGGATAGAGGGTTTTGTCCAGCATCCGGTCCATGACGAGGAGGTGTCGATCGGTAGCTTCGACCTTCTTGCCGACAGTCCTCTCACGCCGCCCGATGTGTTCGAGTTCTATTTCGATGCGACCGACGAAAGCTTCCCCGTGGGCACCGCTCATACTCAGTTGTGGGCCTCGGATGGGAATAGATGCTGGACGACAGGGTTCGGCTTCGTGGGCGGGCCTCAGCGGTATTCGAGCATGTGTCTTCATGGCTGGTTTGAGGAGACGTGGGCGGATGAAGGCGGTCTGAATGCCTATCGAGTCAGCGAGGTTCCCGAGCCAGCGGCGCTCGTGCTTTGGATGCTCGGGATTGGCTTGATCGCTCGCGCTGTGGCCGTTCGGGCAAGGCCCTGAACCTCTTGGCGCTCCGGCAGTTGACGACTGCGCGTCTCGCATAGACGGGCGCGGTCCCGGCAGGCTGGTCGAGGCGGTGGCCGTGACGGTGCCAAAGCTGACGTTGCGCCACCCCGGCGGCGACGGCATCGTCTGGACCGCCGTGCCGCCCGAGGGGCTGCGCATCGGACGGCGCGAGGGCTCGGGCATCGTGCTGCCGCACCACGAGGTCTCGCGCGACCACGCCGAGGTGCGGCTCGAGCAGGGTCGCTGGGTGCTGCGCGACCTGGGCAGCGCCAACGGTACCTGGATCGACGGGCGCCGCATCGGCGAGCACGACCTGCACGACGGCGACCGCATCGAGATCGACGGCTTCGAGATCCAGTGCTGGATCGACGACCCCGCGGCCGCGCCGCGCCCGGATGCCGCGGTGGCCGCGGCCGGCCGGCTCGACGTCGGCGACTTCGACGCGCTGGTCTCGCAGGTGCTCGGCGAGCGTGCAGCGCCGGCGGACGACGAAGGCACGCGGCTGATCGCGAAGCCGCGGCGGCCGCCGGAGGGCGTGCACGACGCGCGCGACATCCTGCAGATCGTGCACCACGCGGCCGAGGCGCTGATGGAGCACGACGACCTCGACGCGACGCTCGGCCGCGTCGTCGGCCTCGTCTTCGAGCACCTGCCGGCCGAACGCTGCATGGTGCTGCTGGTCGATGCCGCGAGCGGCCACCTGCGGCCGCGCGTCGAGCGCGCGGCGGCGGGTGCCGAGGCCTCCGGGATGCGCATCAGCCGGCACATCGCCGACGCCGCGCTGCGCTCTCGGCAGGCGGTGCTGGTGCGCGACACCTCGGCCGACGAACGCTTCGCCGGCGCCGAGAGCGTCCTGCTGATGCGCATCGGCTCGGCGATGTGCGCGCCGATGGTGCACCGAGGCCACGTCGGCGGGCTGGTCTACGTCGACCGGCGCAGTGCCGGCGCGTCGTTCGGGCCCACCGACCTCGGCGTGCTGTCGGTGCTGGCGACGATCAGCGCGGCCGCGGTCGAGCGCGCGCAGATGCGCGCCAGCCTGGAGCACGAGCGCCGCGTGCGCGAGCGCCTCGGCCGCTACCACGCGCCGGGGGTCGTCGACCGCATCGTGCAGGCCGTCGAGCGCGGCGGCGGCGTCATGCACAGCGAGGAGCGCGAGGTCAGCATCGTCTTCGCCGACATCGCCGGCTTCACGCGCTACGCCGAGAAGCGCGCGCCGGCCGAGGTCACCGCGGTGCTCAACGCCATCCTCGGGCAGCTCACCGGCGCCGTGTTCGACGAGGGAGGCACGCTCGACAAGTTCATCGGCGACGCGGTGATGGCGTTCTTCGGGGCCCCGCTGCCGCAGCCCGACCACGCGCGCCGTGCGGTGCGCGCCGCGCTGGCGATGCAGGCGCGGATGGAGGTCTACAACGCTTCGCGCCCGCCGGGCGAGCGCTTCGCGCTGCACATCGGCGTCAACACCGGCACCGTGATCGTCGGCGACATCGGCGCCGAACGGCGCATGGACTACACGGTGATCGGCGACGCGGTCAACGTCGCCAGCCGCCTCGAGTCGACGGTGGCAGTGGCCGGGCAGATCGTCGTCGGCGAGGCGACCTGGGCGGCGCTCGGCGACGGGTTCATCGGCGAGGCGCTGCCGCCGCTGCGCCTGAAGGGGCGCAGCGAGCCGTTCCAGCCCTACCTGCTGCGCGGCGAGCGCGGGGCTGCCGAGACGTCGCGCACCGAGGCGCCGCCCTCAGCCTGACAGCGCCGCCTCGATCCGGTCGGCGAGCGTCTCGACGACCTGCACGCGCGCCTGGCGCTTGTCGTTGGCTGCGACCAGCGTCCACGGCGTCTCGGGGGTCGCGCAGCGGGTGAACACGTCCTCGAGGGCCTGCTCGTACTCGCCCCAGCGCGCGCGGTTGCGCCAGTCCTCGTCGCAGATCTTGTGCTGCTTGTGCGGCGTGGCGGCGCGCTGCTCGAAGCGGCGCAGCTGCTCCTCGGGCGAGACGTGCAGCCAGAACTTGTGCACCAGGATGCGATGCGCGGCGAGCTGGCGCTCGAAGTGGTTGATCTCCTCGTACGCGCGCTGCCACTCGGCCGGCGCGGCGAAGCCCTCGATGCGCTCGACGAGCACGCGCCCGTACCAGCTGCGGTCGAAGATCGTCACGTAGCCGGCGCGCGGGATGTGGCGCCAGAAGCGCCACAGGTAGTGCTGGGCGCGCTCCTCGTCGCTCGGCGCCGCCACCGGCACGACGCGGCACAGCCGCGCGTCGATCGAGGCGCAGACGCGACGGATCGCGCCGCCCTTGCCGGCGGCGTCCCAGCCCTCGAACACGGCCACCGTCGAGCGGCCGTCCCGGTACGCCTTCCAGACCGCGGCGTTGAGCCGCGACTGCGCGTCGGCGAGTCGTCGTTCGTAGGTGCGGGGCCCCAGCCGCTGCGACAGGTCGACGGCAGCCAGCGCCGGCGAGAGGCCCGGCCGCGGCGCTGTCGTGCCGGCCCCCGGCGGCACCGCAGGCGGGAGCTCTCGTGCCGGCGCGGCGCGCGGCTGCGCGGCCGCCTCGAGCCCGGCCAGCACGAGGCGCGCCGCTGCCACCTCGCGGTGCCTCGGGTCGCCGGCATCGATCAGGTGCCACGGCGCGTGCGCGGTGTCGGTGGCGCCGATCGCTGCCGCCGAGACCTTCGCGAAGCGGTCGTAGTGCGTGGAGAAGCGGCGCTCCCACGGCGTCAGTTCGCGGTCGTGCGAGCGCGCGATGCGCTCGAGCCGCCGCCGCTGCGCCTTGCGGGAGATGTGGAACCAGAGCTTGACCAGCACCGCGCCGTCGTCGGCGAGCAGCCGTTCGAGCGCCACGATGTCGCGCAGCTCGCCGTCGAACGTGGCGCGCGACGACTCGTGGTAGGCGCGCCGGACGATCGCCGGCGTGTACCAGGAGCCGAACAGCACCCCGATCGATCCGCGCGGCGGCAGTGCGCGCCAATAGCGCCAGTGTCGCGGCCGCTCGCGCTCCTCGTCGCTCTCGCCCCAGAAGGCCGCCGTGTGCACGCCGCGCGCGTCCAGCCATTCGTCGAGCCGGTTGACGACCTCGCTCTTGCCGGCGCCCTCGACGCCCGAGACGACGACGACGAGCGGCCCGCCGCCCAGCGCGCGCAGGCGCCGCTGCGCGTCGAGCAGCGCCGGGCGCAGCGCGGCCTCGGCGGCGTCGAAGTCGGCCTTCGACAGCCGGACGCCGGTCTCGGCGGACGCGAAGAACTCGGGACCGTTGCGGGGCATCGTTGTCTTCCAGGGTTTCGTCTGCGGGGCTCACCCGACGCGCAGCGGCAGCGCCGTCATGCCGCGAAACACCAGCGAGTCGATCCACTGCGGCGCATCGAGGCCGTCGCGGTCGATCGACCGCCAGCGCGCCAGCAGCGCGGGAAACGCCACCTGGCCCTCGGTGCGCGCGAGCGCGAATCCCAGGCACAGGTGCGGGCCGAAGCCGAACGTGAGGTGCGGCGGCCCGTCCCGGTCGAGGTCGACGCGGTCGGGGTCGGGGTAGGCGCGCGGGTCGCGGTTGGCGGCGTTGAGCATCAGGAAGATGCGGTCGCCGGCCTGCATCGTGCAGCCGTGCAGCGCCCGCGGGGCGCCGGCGATGCGCACCTGCGCGCCCGACGGCCCGTCGTAGCGCAGCAGCTCCTCGACGGCTGCGGGGGCGTGCCGCGGCTCGTCGCGCAGGCCATCGCCTCGGGGAAGCGGGTCAGCGCGAGCATGCCGTTGGCGATGTGGTTGGTCGTCGTCTCGTGGCCGGCGAAGAGCATCATGATGCAGGTGGCGACCAGCTCGTCGTCGGCCAGCGCCTCGTCGCCCGGCGGCGGCGACGCGAGGGCCGAGATCGCGTCGCCGGCCGGTCGCCGCCGGCGCTCGGCGATCAGCTCGCCGAAGAAGCCGGCCATCTCGCGCGTCGCGGCCTCGGCGGTGTCGTACTTCGCCGACGCGGTGCGCGAGCTGCCGATGAACAGCGCGATGTCGTCCGACAGCCGCTTGATGCGCGCCAGCTCGGTGTCGGGGACGCCGAGCAGCGCCATGATCACGAGGCAGGGCAGCGGGCCGGCGAAGTCGGCCACCAGGTCGATCTGCCCGCGGTCGGGCAGCGCGGCGAGCAGCCGGGCCGCGATGCGCTCGACCTGCGGCCGCATGCCCTGCAGCGCCCGCGCGCCGAAGACCCGGCCGGCGATGCGGCGCAGCCGGGTGTGCTCGGGCGGATCCTTGAACACCAGCCAGCGCGACAGGTAGCGCTCGATGTCGGCGACGCGCGCCCGTTCGGGGGCGGGCATCGCCGCGAAGAACGGGCTCATGCGGTCGGAGGACAGCGCCGGGTCGGCGATGGCGTCGCGCACGTCGTCGTAGCGGGTCAGCACCCAGCTGCGCAGGCGCGGGCTCCAGTGGCACGGGTCCTCGTCGCGCAGTCGCGCGAACAGCGGATACGGGTCGGCCCGCGTCACCGGGTCGCCGGGCTGCCAGTCGATGGGCGTGCTCATCGGTCGCGCCTGTCCGCGCGGCCCGTCACGCGCTCTTCTCCAGCAGGTGCACGGCGCAGCAGGCCTCGTCGAATCCCATCACGCCGCCGCCGTTCTCGACCAGGCCGACGCGCGCCCGGGCGGCCTGCCTCGCGCCGGCCTCGCCGCGCAGCTGCAGCACCACCTCGTGGATCATCCCGAGCCCGGTCGCGCCGACCGGGTGCCCCTTGCCGACCAGCCCGCCCGAGAGGTTGACCGGCAGCCGCCCGCCGAGCGCGGTGGCGCCGCTCTCGACGAAGCGGCCGCCTTCGCCGTCGGGGCACAGCTGCAGCATCTCGAGCTGGTAGATCTCGCAGAAGGACGTCGCGTCGTGCACCTCGGCGAGGTCGACGTCGGCCGGCCGCAGGCCGCTGCGCGCGTACGCGCGGTCGGCGGCGATGCGCGAGAGCCCGGGCTCGTCGAGCGCGCGGTACTTGCCCCCGGCGAGCTGGCTGGTGCGCACCTTCACGGCACGGGCGCGGGCCTGCGGCGGGAAGTGCGCGAGCGCATCACTCGAGCACAGCAGCGCCGCCGCGGCGCCGTCGCCGATCGGCGAGCACATCGCGCGCGTCAGCGGCCAGCTCACCTCGCGGTCGGCGAGCACCTCGTCGGCGGTCGGCGCGGTGCGCAGCTGGGCCAGCGGGTTGAGGCTGCCGTGGCGGCGGTTCTTGGCGCAGGCCAGCGCGATCTGCCGCCTTGTCGTGCCCCAGCGACGCATGTGCCATGCCGCCTGCATCGCGTAGGTGTCCATGTAGACGGTGCGGCCGGGTCCGGGCTCGAAGGCCTTGCCCGCCTGCGCGCCGGCCGCGGCGTAGTAGTCGCGCCAGCGCCAGGGCTCGAGCTGGTCGATCGCGGTGGCGAAGATCGCCGCGGTGCGCTCCGGGTCGGACGGGCTCGCCAGCTTCTCGACGCCGATCGCGACGCTGACCTCGGCCTCGCCCGAGAGGATGTCCTTCCACGCCCCGTGGAACGCCAGCGACGCCGTGGCGCAGCCGCCCTCGACGTTGACGACGGGCACGCGCTCGGGGAAGAGGCCGGCCTCTACCAGCGGCGTCAGGCAGACCTGGCCGCGGATCCCGCCCTGGCCCCACTGGCCCATGCCGCAGTTGCCGAACCAGGCCTGCCCGACCAGCCCGGCATCGTGCGCGGGCAGGGCCGCGTCGGCGAGCACGCCCAGCCAGGCCTCGCGGGCCAGCTCGTGGAACGAGGACCCGGCCCGCCTGCCGAATGCCGTGCAGGCGGTGCCGACGATCCAGACGTCACGCGGCATCGAAAGGGCTCCCGGAGGCGGCCCGGAGGCCCGCCCCCGGCCCGCGTCGCGCGCCACGCGTCACGCGGTGCGGATCCATCCGCTGGCCGGCTCGAGCCGCCTCGTGTTCACATCGTAGGCGTAGATTCGCCCGCTGGCGATCTGGTGCCCCTTCAGCGACGCCAGCAACCCGGTGACGCCGCCCGTGTCCCAGTCGACGATCGACTCCAGGGCGACCTTCATGTTCGGCCCGGTGAGCGGCTTGCCGGCCTTCAGGCAGCGCTCGATGACCTCGGCGAAGATCATGCCGACCAGCCAGCCGTGCACGTAGAACACCGGCACCTCGCCCATGCCGGGCCGCGCCCTGGCGGCGTGGTCGCGGATGGCCTGCATCATCGGCGCGTCGCGGGTGTCGTGGCCGTAGCGGTAGGGCATCACGCCCATCCAGCCCTGTGCGGCGGCCCCCATCGCGTCGACGGTGGTCTTGTCCATGCTCCAGATGGTGCCCATCGGCGTCGCGTTCAACCCGGCCTCGCGCATCTGCCGGATGAACTCGGGGATCGGCGCCAGCACGTAGCCGTGGAAGATCACGAAGTCGGGCCGGGCGCGGCGCAACCTCGCGACCTCCGACGAGACGTCCACCGCGCCCGGCCGCGTGACGATCTCCAGCACGACCGGGATCTGCAGCGCCTGAGCCCGGGCCTTGATGCCGGGAATCGGGTCGCGGCCGAACTCGGTGTCGCTGTGCACGATGGCCACCGCGGGCCGGCTCGCGCCGCGCGAGGTGCGGCCGATGTACTCGAGCAGGATCTCGCCCATGGCGGTGTACGTGGGCCCGGCCATGAAGTGGTAGGGCACCTTCAGCGGGTCGGCGAGGTCCGAGCTGAAGCTCGGGCTCGAGGTGATGGTCGTGCCCATCCGGCCGACTTCCGGTGCCGCGGCCTTTGCCCAGCCCGTGCCGTCGCCGTAGAAGACCGGCGGCCTGTGCGCCGCCATCAGCTTCTTGAAGACGGCCATCGCCTGGTCCGTCCGGTAGCCCGAGTCCTCGCCGACGTAGCGCACGCGGCGCCCGGCGATGCCGCCGCGGGCGTTGCGCCAGTCGCAGTAGTCGCCCAGTCCCTGATGGATGCCGACGCCGGCAAAGCCGAACACCCCGGTGAGCGGCGGTGCGGCCCCGAAGACGAGTTCTCCGGTCTGCGCCAGCGCGTCGCCGAGCGGCAGCGCCGCCAGGCCGCCGACGCCGAGCGCGGCACCGACGACGGTGCGACGTGCCACGGTGCGGCGGATGCCGTTCATCTCGATGGAATCCTGGGGGGCAGGCGGGGAACGGCGACGGGCGGTGCTCTCGGCGCGCGCAACGCCGAGCGAATTCTTCGGGCCGCGCCGAGGGGCTGCCATCGTGGTTAGTCCCATCGGGCGCGCCCCGGGGCCGCGGTGCGGCTGCCGGACCGAACGCGCCGCGCCGATCAGCGCACGAACGCCAGCCCCGCGACGCACAGCGCCGCGTCCATCGGCTCGCCGATGGCGACGATCCCGATGCGCACCAGGCGCGCCAGCTCGAACGGCTCGTCGGTGCGGTAGGGCACGAACCCGGTGAACGGAAGCACGACCGTCTGCCAGCGGCCGTCGGTGTCGAACGCGGCGCGGTACGACTGCCACGGCCGCGACAGCGCGCTCGTGCGCAGATGCACGCCGTAGCGCCGTCCGTTGCCCTGCACGACGACCTCGAGCCCGTGCCAGCCGGACCCCGGCGGCGGCGAGACCTCGCGCGCGATCTGCACGAAGCCGCCCTGGTTCTCGGTGCGCACGCGCCCCTGCAGGCACAGTGCCGGCCGGCCGTCGTGCTCACCGGCCGACATGCCGCCCGTCGAGAGCCCGCCCATCACCGCGTCGGTGAAGAAGCGCCAGTCGCGCGGCTCGAGGCCGATCGCGCACCGCCCGTCCCCGGGCCGATCCGTCTCAGACCGTACCGCCATCGACGAGCACGCCCTTCTCGAGGTGCACGAGCCGGCGCGCGCGTGCCGCGGCCTTGGGGTCGTGCGTGACCATCACGATCGTCTTGCCGAGGTCGGCGACCAGCCGCTCGAGCAACGCGAGCACCTCCTCGCCGGTGTGGCGGTCGAGGTCGCCGGTCGGCTCGTCGGCGACGATGAGCGAAGGGTCGCCGACCAGCGCGCGGGCGATCGCCACGCGCTGCTGCTGGCCGCCCGACAGCTCGGCCGGCCGGTGGCTGGCGCGGTCGTCCAGACCGACGAGCGCCAGCGCCGCGCGCGCCCGCTCGCGCCGGGCGCGCGCGCCGAGCCCCGTCAGCAGCAGCGGCAGTTCGACGTTCTCGAGCGCGTCGAGCACCGGGATCAGGTTGTAGAACTGGAACACGAAGCCCACCTGCGCCGCGCGCCAGTCGGCGAGCTCGGCCTGCGACAGCGTCGCGATGTCGACGCCGCGGACCTCGATGGTGCCGGCGCTGGGGCGGTCGATCCCGGCCACCAGGTTGAGCAGCGTGCTCTTGCCCGAGCCGCTGGGACCCATCAGCGCGACGAAGTCGCCCGCCGCGACGTCGAGGTCGATGCCCTCGAGCACCGGCACGAACTGGTCGCCGCGGCGGTAGGCCTTGCGCAGCCCGCGGATGCGCAGCAGCGGCGCGGTGCCGCCGGCGCTCACCGCGCGGCCACCCTCACGCGCGCGCCGGCGGCCAGGCCGGGTGACGGGTCGAGCACCAGCCGGTCGCCGGCGGCGAGCGTGCCGCCGACCTCGACGGCATCGCCGAGCGTGCGGCCGCGCGTCACGGGGACGACCTCGACCACGTCGCCGGCACCGAGCCGAAGCACGACCGTGCGGCCGTCGCGCTCGGCGAGCGCGCGCGGATGCACCGCGAGCACCGGCTGCTGCTCGTCGTCGCCGACGCGGCGCGACAGGAAGACGACGCGGGCGCTCATCTCGGGCAGCACGCGGGGGTCGGGCGACTCGAAGCGGATCTTGGTCATCACGGTGGCCTTCGCGCGGTCGACCGTGGGCACGATGCGCGCGACGCTGCCGCGCAGCCGCAGCCCGGGCAGCGCATCGAGCATGATCTCGACCGGCTGGTCCGGCCGCACCCGGCCGACGTTGCTCTCGGAGACGTCGGCCTCGACCTCGAGCGTGCTCATGTCGGCCATCGTCACCACCGCGCCCTGCGCGCCGGCCGCGCTGGAGAACGGCGTGATCATGTCGCCGACGTTGGCGTTCTTGACCAGCACGACGCCGTCGAAAGGAGCGCGGATCTCGGTGCTCTCGCGCGCCACCTGCTGCACGCGCTGCTGCGCGCGCGCCTGCGCCAGCGCGGCCTGCGCGGCGGCCACGCCCGAATCGGCGGCGGCGACGCCGGCGCGCGCCGCGTCGACCCGCCGCCGTGCCGCGTCGCCGGCCTGCGGCGAGACGAAGCGCTCGGCCTCGAGCCCGGCGACGCGCGCGGCCTCGGCCTCGGCATTGGCCTGCTCGACCTGCGCCAGCACGAGCGAGGCCTCGGCCTGGCGCAGTGCGGCCGCGGCCTGCTGCACGCCGGCGGCGGCCGCGGCGACCGCGGCGTCGACGTCGCCCGCGTCGAGGCGGGCGATCAGCTCGCCCGACTTCACGACGCTGCCCTCGCGCACGTTCAGCTCGACCAGGCGGCCCGTGGCCTTGCTCGCCACCGCGGCGCGCCGCTGCGCGACGACGTAGCCCGAGGCGGTCAGCTCGGCGTACTGCGCCGACGGATGCGCGGTGCCGACGACGCCGGCCTGCACCTCGGGCCGGCGCTGCGCGACCCAGGCGGCCGCGGCGGCGCCTGCCAGCAGCAGGGCGGCGATCCAGGGCCAGGCGCGGCGCCGCCGCCGCGCCGGCGCCGCGAGCGCGGGCAGCGGCGGCAGCATCGGGGCGGCACCGCCGGTGCCGGAGCGCGAGTCGTTCATCGCGGCGGCGGGTCGGTCGCGGCGTCGATCACGCCGCCGCCCAGGCAGACGTCGCCGTCGTACAGCACGGCCGACTGCCCCGGCGTCACGGCCCACTGCGCGTCGTCGAAGCGCAGCGCGAAGCGGCCTTCGCCGACCGGCTCGAAGGCGCACGCGGCATCGGCCTGGCGGTAGCGCGTCTTCGCCGCCAGCCGCCCGGCCGCCGGCGGCTCGCCGGCGATCCAGCTCGCGTCGCCGGCCACCAGCCCGCGCGAGAACAGCCACGGGTGCTCGTGCCCCTGCACGACGCGCAGCACGTTGCGCTCGGGCTCCTTGCGCGCCACGTACCACGGGGCGTGGTCGCTGGCGTCGGCGACCGCCACGTCGCCCCCGGCGTCGTCCGGCGCACGCCGCCGGGGCGCGCCGCGCCGCGACGGCGCGATGCCGCCGATGCCCAGCCCCTGGCGCTGGCCCAGCGTGTAGAACGAGAGCCCGAGATGGCGCCCGACCTCGCGCCCGCGGTCGTCGAGCATCGGCCCGGGCTCGTGCGCGAGGTAGCGCGACAGGAACTCGCGGAACGGCCGCTCGCCGATGAAGCAGATGCCGGTCGAGTCCTTCTTGCGCGCATTGGGCAGCCCGATCTCGGCGGCGATGCGGCGCACCTCGGTCTTCAGCAGGCCCCCGACCGGGAACACCGTGCGCGCGAGCTGCGCCTGGGTCAGCCGGTGCAGGAAGTAGCTCTGGTCCTTGCCCGGGTCGACGCCCTTCAGCAGCTCGAAGCGACCGGCGCGCTCGCGCACGCGGGCGTAGTGCCCGGTCGCGATGTGCGATGCGCCGAGGCGCATCGCGTGGTCGAGGAAGGCCTTGAACTTGATCTCGGCGTTGCACAGCACGTCGGGGTTCGGCGTACGGCCGGCCCGGTGCTCGCGCAGGAACTCGGCGAAGACGCGGTCGCGGTACTCGGCCGCGAAGTTGACGTGCTCGACCTCGATGCCGATCACGTCGGCCACGGCCGCGGCGTCGATCCAGTCCTCGCGCGAGGTGCAGTGCGAATCGTCGTCGTCCTCCCAGTTCTTCATGAACAGGCCGACGACCTCGTGCCCCTGCCGCTTCAGCAGCCAGGCGCTGACGGCCGAGTCGACGCCGCCGCTCAGCCCCACCACGATGCGCTGCGCGCCGGAAGACATGGGTCGATTATCCCGGCGGCCGCGGCCGCCCGCGGCATCAAGCGACACCGAGCTCCTGCAGCACCAGGGCCGCCGCGTCGCGAGGGTGCGCCTCGTGCATCAGGTGGCCGCCGCTCCAGCGACGCACCTCGGCGTTCGGCAGCCAGCGCCGGATCACGTCC
>JALORQ010000112.1 GCA_025458805.1 Rubrivivax sp. | reverse complement strand
CCGAAGCTGAGCCCGTCGCGCGCGGCCGCCACCACCGCGTCGAGCACGGCGGGGTGACCATGGCCCAGGATCATCGGACCCCAGGACCCGATGTAGTCGATGTAGCGGCGGCCCTCGACGTCCCACAGGAACGCGCCCTCGGCGCGGCGGATGAAGCGCGGCGTGCCCCCGACGGCGCGGAAGGCACGCACCGGCGAATTGACGCCGCCCGGGATGACCCGCTGGGCGCGCGCGAAGGAGGATTCGTTGCTCTGCTCAGTGGACACGACGCGGCGCTCCCTTTTCCTTGGGCTTGGGCGGCTCGTCCGGCGGGTTGGCGGGCGGACCGCCACCCTCCTCGCCTTCGGCCTCGTCGGCCGGCGGCAGCGCCCAGAAGAAACGGTCGGGCACGACGTGGCCCATGCCCGGGCGGAACCCCGCGTCCAGGCTCTGGTCGAGAAACTGCAGCGCCTCGCTGACCGCGGCCTGCAGCTCGCCGCCGGCGCCGAGCAGCGCGGCCAGCGCCGCGGCCAGCGTGTCGCCGGCGCCGACGAAGCCGGCGTCGAAGAGCTCGAACTTCTCTCCGGCCAGCGCACCCTGCGGCGACGCAAGCACGTTGTCGACGAACTGGGGCCCGCTGCCCTTCGCCGGCAGCATGATGCCCGTGACGAGCACGTAGCGCGTGCCGTGCTCGCCCGCGGCCACCGCCAGCTCGCGCGCCGACGGCGGACGCTCGCTGTCCCATTCGGGCAGCAGGAAGTCCTGCAGCGTCTTGTGGCTGCCCACCAGGACCTCGGTCGACGGCAGGATCAGCTCGCGGAACGCGTCGAGGTACGGCTGCTGCTGGTCCTCGTCGAGCCACGACAGCGAAGGCAGGTAGCTGACGAGCGGGATGTCGGTGTAGTCGGACAGCACCTCGGCGACGGCGCTGACCGCATCGGCGCTGCCCAGGAATCCCACCTTCCACGCCGCGACCGTCACGTCCTCGAGAATCGAGCGCGCCTGCTCGGCGACGGCCTCGGCGTCGATGGCATGCTGGTCGAAGACCTCGGCCGTGTCGCGCATCACGATCGAGGTCACCACCGGCAGCGGGTGCGCGCCCATCGCCGCGATCGTCGCGACGTCGCCCGCGAGGCCGCCGGCGCCGCTGGGATCGCTGGCGTTGAAGCTCATCACGCAGGCCGGGGGCGGTGCCTCGGTCGCCGACGCCTCGGCATCGGCCGGCACGGGGGGGTCTGAGCTCATCTCGGGCCTTCGGTGAACGTCGCGCGGCGCCCGTTACCGGACCTCCAGCGGCACGTGAGCAACAAGCCGTATGTGCCGGCAAAGGCGCCCTTTTTCACGCATGGGCGTCGCTACAATGCGCCACCATTGTAGTGATTCCCCGGACCCCATCGTGAGCGACACTCGCACCTGGATGTGCCTGATCTGCGGCTGGATCTACGACGAGGCCGCTGGCGATCCGGAGCACGGACTCGCGCCGGGCACCCGCTGGGAAGACGTACCGCTGAACTGGACCTGTCCGGAGTGCGGCGCGCGCAAGGAAGACTTCGAGATGGTGCAGGTCTAGGCCCGCGGCCACGCGCCGCGAGCCGGGGCCGGCACCGCCCCGCGGTCGCCGTTCATGGGAGAGTTCGTGGACGCGGATGCCACTGCATGGGCAGGCGTGGCCGGCACCAAGGTGCTGGTCATCGACGACAGCAACACGATCCGGCGCAGCGCCGAGATCTTCCTGCGACAGGGTGGCCACGAGGTGCTGCTCGCCGAGGACGGTTTCGACGCGCTGGCGAAGGTCGTCGACCACGACCCGGAGCTGATCTTCTGCGACATCCTGATGCCGCGGCTCGACGGCTACCAGACCTGCGCGATCATCAAGCGCAATCCGCGCTTCGCGCACGTGCCGGTGATCATGCTGTCGAGCAAGGACGGCCTGTTCGACAAGGCGCGTGGCCGCATGGTCGGCTCGGAGGAGTACCTCACCAAGCCGTTCACCAAGGAACAGCTGCTGCGCGCGGTCGACGAGTTCCGCCGCCCGGCGGCCGCCTGATGCCGACCGACCCGCGAGGCCCGCGCATGCCGATCCAGAAGATCCTCGTCGTCGACGACTCGAAGACCGAACTGCACCACCTCTGCGACATCCTCGGTCGGCACGGCTTCGCTGTGCGCACCGCCGAGAACGGCGACGACGCGCTGCGCCGGCTCGCCGAGGAGCGGCCCGACCTGATCCTGATGGACGTCGTCATGCCGGGGACCAACGGCTTCCAGCTCACGCGGACGATCACGCGCGACCCGCGCTTCGCGGGGATCCCGGTGATCATGTGCACGAGCAAGAACCAGGAAACCGACAAGGTCTGGGGCATGCGCCAGGGCGCCCGCGACTACATCGTCAAGCCGGTCGAGGCGCAGTTGCTGCTTGCGAAGATCCGGGCCTTCGATGCAGCCTGACGCCGGCGCCGACGCCCCCCGCCGCAAGGAGCGCCCGATGGCCCAGCGAGACGCGCTGCGCGAACTCCAGGCCCGCCTCGCCGAGCGCCTGCAGGCGGTGCGCACCGAGGCGCGCCAGGCGTCGTGGCTGGCCGTCGAGTGCGCCGGGCACGGGCTCCTGTTCCCGCTGGCCGGTGCCGGCGAGATCTTCGCGTGCGGCACGGTGGTCGCGGTTCCGCACACGCAGGCGTGGTTCGTCGGCGTCGCGAGCCTGCGCGGCGAGCTGCACGGGGTCGTCGACCTCGCGGCCTTCCTCGGCCTGCGCGCGCCGCGCCTGCCGGCCGACGCGGCGCGCGACCAGGCGCGGCTCCTGGCGCTGAATGCGTCGCTGGGCAGCCATTGCGCGCTGCTCGTCGACCGGCTGGCCGGACTGCGCGGCGCCGAGGCGCTGACACCCGAGGCTCCGGGCGATACCGCACGCCCACGCTTCGCGCGCGCGGTCTGGCGCGATGCCGAGGGCCGGCGCTGGGAGGAGATCGACCTCGCCGCGCTCGCCGCCCACGAACAGTTTCTGGCCATCGCGGCCTGAGCGGCCGCACGCCCGCCGCGGCGCCCTGCCTTCGACGAGGATGTGATGAACCTGCTGGAAAAGATCATGGTCAAGGGAACCGACGGCCCACCGGGCGCGGCCGCGCTGGACGGCCCGCCGTCGGCGATCAACCCGATGGAGCAGACCATCCGCCTCGGGCCCGGCACGCTGGCGCCCGAGTCGCGGCTGCGACCGCCGGAGCCCGACTCGATCATCTCCGAGTCCGCGCCCTCCGAGATGGCCAGCGAGTTCGCCGAGACCCGCCTGCCCGGCAGTCGCGAGACGCCGCCGGTCCGGCCCGCGGCCGCGCTGCCGCTGATCGGCGGCTGGCCGCCTGAGCGCCAGCAGCGCGTGCTGGTGGGTCTCTTCGTCGCCGGCCTCGTCGGCCTGCTGGCCGTCGGCGGCATCGCGATCGCCAACGCGGAGCCGAGCACTGCTCAGCTCGCCGCGGTCGCGGTCGCCCTGGCGTCGCTGCTGCTGGTGGCCCTCGGCGGCATGGGCCTGCTGCGGCTGTTCGTCGGCGACCAGACCTCGCGTGCGCAGCTCGCCGACGCCCAGCGCCGCGAGGCCGAGCGCCAGGAGCAGGAGGCCAAGCGCGTCAACGACGCCAACCAGGCCGCGATCCTGCGCCTGATGAACGAGCTGCAGGCGGTCGCCGAGGGCGACCTCACGCAGCAGGCCACGGTCACCGAGGACATCACCGGCGCCATCGCCGACTCGGTCAACTACACCGTCGACGAGCTGCGCTCGCTGGTGTCGGCGGTGCAGTCGACGGCGTCGCGGGTCACCGAGACGACGCAGCAGGTCGAGCAGACCTCGACCGAGCTCCTGGCCGCGTCGACGGAGCAGCTGCGCGAGATCCGCGAGACCGGCGAGGCCGTGCTGCAGATGGCCGGTCGCATCAACGAGGTGTCCTCGCAGGCGCAGCAGACCGCGCAGGTCGCGCGGCAGTCGCTGGCCGCAGCGGAGACCGGCCTCGGCGCCGTGCAGGACACGATTGGCGGCATGAACGCGATCCGCGACCAGATCCAGGAAACCGCCAAGCGCATCAAGCGGCTGGGCGAGAGCTCGCAGGAGATCGGCGAGATCACCGAGCTGATCTCCGACATCACCGAGCAGACCAACGTGCTCGCGCTCAACGCCGCGATCCAGGCCGCGTCGGCCGGCGAGGCGGGGCGTGGCTTCTCGGTCGTCGCCGAGGAGGTGCAGCGCCTGGCCGAGCGCTCGGGCGACGCCACCAAGCAGATCGCGGCCATCGTGCGCGCGATCCAGACCGACACGCAGGACGCGGTGGCGGCGATGGAGCGCAGCACGCAGGGCGTGGTCGACGGCGCGCGGCTGTCGGACGCCGCCGGCTCGGCGCTGGCCGACATCGACCGGGTCACGCGCCGGCTGGCCGAGCTGATCGAGCAGATCTCGGACCAGGCCTCGCGCGAGGCGGCGTCGGCCAACGTCGTGGCCGACAACATCCAGCACATCTTCGCCGTCACCGAGCAGACCGGCGAGGGCACGCGATCGACCGCGCAGATGGTGCGCGAGCTGTCGCGCAGCGCCGAGGAGCTGAAGGCCTCGGTCGCGCGCTTCAAGGTCGCCTGAGCGACCGCCGCCCGACGCCCGAGGACCGCCGAAGATGATGGACGCCCAAGCCCAGGCCGCGCGCGCCGACGACGACCTGAGCGCGCTCGCTTGGGTGAGCGCCGAACTGCGCAAGTCCCTCGAGGCGGCGCTGAAGTCGCTGCGGCGCCACCTGAAGGAGTCGCAGGCGGCCGCTGGCGGCGACGTCGACGCGGTCGACCCGTCCGTGCTGCGCGCGGCGCGCGTCCAGCTGCACCAGGGTGCCGGCGCGCTCGAGCTGGTGGGGCTCGCAGGACCGGCGCGCGTGCTGCGCGCGGCCGAGGCCTCGGTGCAGCGCATGACGGCGCGGCCGGCGATGGTCGACGCCGGCGCGGTGGAGGTCGTCGAGCGCGCGGCGTTCGCGGTGCTGGACTTCGTCGCGCGCCGTCTCGCCGGCAAGCCCGTGCCGTCGGTGGCGATGTTTCCGCAGTACCGCGAGGCCCAGCAGCTCGCCGGGGCCGATCGCATCCACCCGGCCGATCTGTGGGACCGCGACTTCGAATGGCGCGCGCTGCCGCCAGAGGCCGGACTCGCGCCGCGTGCCGCCGACGAAGCTGCGCGCGGCGAGATGGAATCCCTGGTGCTGGCACTGATGCGCCCGCACGACGCCGTCACGCCGCGGGCGCTGAGCGACCTGTGCGCGTCGCTCGGGGCCGGCGCGTCGGGCGACACGGCCACGCTGTGGCGGCTCGCCGCGGCCTTCTTCGAGGCCCAGGGCTCCGGGCTGCTGGCGACCGACGTGTACTCCAAGCGCGTCGCCTCGCGGCTGCTCGCGATGCTGCGCCAGGCGATGCGGGGCGGCAGCACCGAAGCCGCGCCGCAGCTCGCGCGCGACCTGCTCTTCTTCTGCGCCCAGGCCGGCGCGCCCGACGCCGGCGCGCGGCCGCTGCCGCGGCTGGCCGGCGTGCGCGCGACGTGGTCGCTCGACAGCGCGGACGCGGTCGACTACGAGACCGCGCGGCTCGGCCGTTTCGACCCGGCCGTGATCGCGCAGGCACGCAAGCGCATCGCGACGGCCAAGGACGTCTGGTCGGACGTCGCCGGCGGCGAACTGCACCGGCTCGGCGGCCTGGTCGAGTCCTTCGTGCTGGTCGAGGACTCGGCGCGCAGGCTGCTCCCGCAGGGCGAGGCGCTCGCGCAGGCGCTGCACGCCGCGGTCGCGCAGACGGCGGCCGGGCGCGAGGCACCGCCGGCCGCGCTGGCGATGGAAGTCGCCACCGGCATGCTCTACCTCGACGCGTCGATCGAGGACGGCGAGTTCGACGCGCCCGACCTGGCCGACCGCGTGGGACGACTGGCGCGCCGCATCGACGACGTCCGCCTCGGGGCGCCGGCCGAGCCGCTCGAGCCGTGGATGGAGGAGCTGTACCGGCGCGTCAGCGACCGGCAGACGATGGGCAGCGTGATGCACGAACTGCGTGCCGCGCTGTCCGAGGTCGAGAAGCAGGTCGACCCGTACTTCCGCGACCCGTCGCAGCGCCAGCTGCTGATCCCGGTGCCCGGGCAGCTGCACGCGATGCGCGGCGTGCTCTCGGTGCTCGGCCTCGACGCCGCGGCGCAGGCCGTGCTGCACATGCGCGACGACGTCGATGCGCTCGCGCAGACCGAGGTCGACCCGCAGCAGGCCGTGCGCCAGGGCACCTTCGACCGGCTCGCCGACAACCTGGGGGCGCTCGGCTTCCTCGTCGACATGCTCGCGGTGCAGCCGCACCTGGCGAAGTCGCTGTTCCGCTTCGATCCGGCCAGCGGGCGCCTGAGCGCAGTGATGGGTCAGGCCGGGCGCGAGTCCGCATTCGCGGCCTTCGACGAGGTCGCGGCCGAGCCGCTGCCGGTGGCACCGCTGCCGGCGGTGGTCGCCGCGCCGCCCCCCGCCCCCGCGCCTGCGCACGCCGCAGACACCGGCCTCGAGGACGACGACGAGATGCGCGAGATCTTCGTCGACGAGGCGCGCGAGGTCGTCGCCGGTGCGCGCGAGGCGCTCGCCGCGCTCGCGGAGCAGCCCGACGACGTCACCGCGCTGACGACGGTGCGGCGCGCCTTCCACACGCTCAAGGGCAGCTCGCGCATGGTCGGGCTGCGCGACTTCGGCGAGGCCGCCTGGGCTTGCGAGCAGCTGTACAACGCGCGCCTCGCGAGTGCGCCGCGTCTCGACGAGCCGCTTGCCAGGCTCACGACCGAGGCCCTCGACTACCTCGCCGGCTGGACCGAGGCGATCGCCGCCGGGCGCGACGACGGCCACGGCTTCGCCGATGTCGCGAGCGCCGCAGACGCGCTGCGCGACGGCGGCGCACGACGGCCGATCGAGCCCCCCGGCACCCCGGCTCCGCTCCCCGCCGTCGCGCCACCGGTCGAGGCGGAGCCGCCGGCCGTGGTCTCGTTCGCCGCCCCGGAGCCGGTCGACGCCCTGGTCGAAGCGCAGGAGACCGGGCCCGGCACGGCGACGCTGCCTCCCGCCGAGCTGCCGGAGCTGCCCGACCTGCAGGATCTGCGCGAGGTGCCCGCCGAACTCCGGCTCGAGCCTGCCCCGCCTCTGCCGGCCGTGGCCGAAGAGCCGGCGTTCGATCTCGATCTCGGCAGCGGCGAGCCCCGGCGCGAGACGGCCGATGCCGGCGACCTGTCGGCCGCACTGGCCGCGCGCGTCCCCGACCTGCCCAGTGCGGCGGACCTGGACCTCGTCCCTGCCGCTGCCGATGCGTCCGACGCGGCCGATTTCCGGCCGCTGCCCGCGATCGCCGCGTCGTCGGCAGAGTCCGCTGCCGGGATCGCGGCCTCCGGCGCGCCGGAGGCCGGCCTCGACTTCGAACTCGACCTCGGCGCGCTCGACGACGCCGAGACTGCGGCGACGGCGTCGCCGGCGGCCGGGTCGCCGCTGCCCGCGCCGGTCGACCTGTCGATGCCGGAACTGCCGGCGCCGGTCTTCGACGCCGCAACCGAGCCGGCCGGCGACGCCGTCCCTGCCCTGCCCGAGGTCTCCGAGCCGGTGGAATGGTCGGACCTGGGCGCTTTCGAGCCCGTCGCGGCGCCTCCGCCCGGGGCCGAGCAGGCCGAGGCCGGCGCAGGGACGCCGGCCTGGGACCTCGACTTCGGCCACCTGCCGGTTGCGCCGGCACCGGTCGCCGCGGCGCCGCAGGCAGCGCCTGGCGAACCGTCCGCGATCGAGCCGGCGGCGGCCGACGACGAGCAGGTCAAGGTCATCGGCCCGCTTCGCATCGGCATCCCGCTGTTCAACATCTACCTCAACGAGGCCGATGAACTCTCGCGCCGGCTGATCGCGGAGATCGGCGAGTGGAGCGTGGAGGCCGACGTGCGGCCGGTGGCCGAGACCACGATCGCGCTCGCGCACTCGCTCGCCGGCAGTTCGGCGACCGTCGGGTATGCGGACCTGTCGGGACTGGCGCGCTCGCTGGAGCACGCGCTGATGCGCTCGCGGCGCGCCGGCCCGGGCCGACCCGGCGAGCCGGTCCTGTTCACCGACGTGGCCGACGAGATCCGCCGGCTGCTGCACCAGTTCGCGGCCGGGTTCCTGCGCGCCGCGCCGCCCGCGCTGCTCGACCGCCTCGCCGAGCACGAGCGCCTGCCGGCCACGGAGCCGTCGCCCGAGCCGGGCGCCGACCTCGCGCCCGACGCGGATGCGGCTGCCCACGCCGAGGGGCCAGGCTTCGACGCAGGCGTCGCACCGCCCGCGCCAGCCATCGACGTCGATCTCGGGATCGGTCTCGACGTCGCCGCGGTGTCCGAAGGCCACGCGGACGACAGCGCCCCTTTCGGCCAGGCACCCGAGCCCGGCGTCGTCGACGTCGCGGTGGAAGCGGCCCCGATGCCCGGGCCCGCGACCGCGGGCGACGCCGCCGCCGACGCTGCGGCCCCGCCGACGGTCGATGCGTCGGTCGAGCCTGTCGCCGCCGCGGCGGCCGAGCCGCCGGGCGCGACTGCCGGGGCGTCCGTCGAGACACCGGCGCTGCTTCAGCCGGCCGTCTACGCGCCGCTCGCGGACCCGGCGGCGCAGCCCGTCGCGACGTCGCATGCCGCGCCCGATGCCTTCGACGACGACGAAGACATCGACGCGGTCGACGCGATCGACCCAGAGCTGTTCCCGATCTTCGACGAGGAGGCGGCAGAACTGCTGCCGCAACTGCAGTCTCGCCTGCACGACTGGCTGGGGCGCAGCGATGACCGTGCACCCGCCGATGCCAGCATGCGCACGCTGCACACGTTCAAGGGCGGCGCCCGGCTGGCCGGGGCAATGCGGCTGGGCGAGATGGCGCATCGGCTCGAGACTGCGATCGAGCACCTGCTCGCGCGGCCCGCGGTGTCGGCCGTCGACGTCGAGCCGCTGCTGGCGCGCGCCGACGCGATGGTGGCGGCACTCGAGTTGCTGCGCCGCGGCAGCGCGGCGGCGCCGGTCGAGGCCGGGATCGGAGAGCCTTCCTGGGATCGCGCGCCGGTCACCGCCGAGGCGGCGCCGGTGGCGTCCGGAGCCCCGCTTCAGGAGCCTGTCGAGGTCGCCGGCGGCGACGAGGCGGCGCCGCACGATGCAGAGATGCGCGCGGATGTGCCCGCCGTGGAGGCGGCAGCCGCGACCCCCCCCCCGATCGCGATGCCCGCGACCACCGCCGCCGCGCCGATCGACTGGCAGCGGTTCGCGCTCGAGCCGGCCGCGCCTGCCACGGCAGCCATGGAGCGGCCTGCCGCTGCGGCCGCGGCGGTGCGCGTGCGCGCCTCGCTGCTCGACCGGCTGGTCAACGCCGCCGGCGAGGTCAGCATCACGCGCACACGCATCGACGGCGACGTGCACCAGCTGCAGGCGTCGCTCGCCGAGCTCAACGAGAGCCTGGACCGCCTGCGCCGGCAGCTTCGCGACATCGAGGTGCAGGCCGAGTCGCAGATCAGCTCGCGCCTCGAGGCGGCGCGCGCCGCGTCGGCCGCCTACGCGCTTCCAGGAGCTGACGCGCTTCATGGCCGAGTCGGTCAACGACGTCGCCACGCTGCAGCGCAGCCTGCAGCGCACGCTGCAGTCGACCGAGGACCAGCTCGCCGCGCAGGCACGTCTCACGCGCGACCTGCAGGACGACCTGCTGCGCACGCGCATGGTCGAGTTCGAGAGCCTGGCCGACCGCCTCTACCGCGTCGTGCGCCAGGCCGCCAAGGAGACCGGCAAGCTGGTGCGGCTCGACATCGTCGGCGGCGCGATCGAGGTCGACCGCAGCGTGCTCGAGCGCATGGTCGGGCCCTTCGAGCACCTGCTGCGCAACTGCATCGCGCACGGCATCGAGCCGGCCGACGGGCGCGAGGCGGCGGGCAAGGAGCGCACCGGCACGATCACGGTCACCGTGACGCAGGAAGGCAACGAAGTGGGCGTCGAGGTGCGCGACGACGGCGCCGGCCTCGACCTCGAGCGCATCCGCGAGCGCGGCGTCGAGCGCGGGCTGCTCGAACCGGGAGCGCAGCCGACCGAGGCCGAGCTCGCCAACCTGATCTTCCGCCCCGGGTTCAGCACCGCGGCCAGCGTCACCGAACTGGCCGGCCGCGGCGTCGGGCTCGACGCCGTGCTCGCCGAGGTGCAGGCCGTCGGCGGCCGCATCGAGACCGCGAGCGCGCGCGGGCGCGGCACCAGCTTCCGGCTGGTGCTGCCGCTCACCACCGCGGTGACGCAGGTGGTGATGCTGAGCGCGGGCGACCGGTCGGTCGCCGTGCCGTCGACACTGATCGAGGTCGTGCGCCGCGTGCCGGCCGAGGAGGTCGAGGCGGCCTACGCGAGCGGCGCCTTCGCGCTCGGCGACCAGCGGCTGCCGTTCTTCTGGCTGCCCGCGCTGCTCGACGGCGCGGCGCGCGGCCCGACCGCATCGCGCACGCAGGCGGTGGCCATCGTGCGCAGCGCCGCGCAGCGCATCGCGCTGCACGTCGACGAGGTCTCGGGCAACCAGGAAGTCGTGGTCAAGAACGTCGGCCCGCAGCTCGCGCGGTTGCCCGGGCTCGCCGGCGTGACGCTGCTCGCGTCGGGCGCGGTGGCGCTGATCTACAACCCGGTCGCGCTGGCGGTGCTGTACGGGGACCGCGCACGAGACCGGCTGCTGCAGGCCCGCGCGCCGGTCGCCGACGCGCCGGCCGGGTCGCCCGAGGTGCTGCCGCCGCTGGTGCTGGTGGTCGACGACTCGCTGACGGTGCGGCGCGTCACGCAGCGGCTGCTCGAGCGGGAGGGCTATCGCGTCGCGCTGGCGAAGGACGGGCTGGAGGCGCTCGAGCGTCTGGCCGACGAGAGGCCCGCGATCATGCTCTCGGACATCGAGATGCCGCGCATGGACGGTTTCGACCTGCTGCGCAACGTCCGGGCCGACGAGCGGTTCTCCGGGCTGCCGGTCGTGCTGATCACCTCGCGCACCGCGCAGAAGCACCGCGACTATGCGGCGCAGCTCGGCGCCGACCACTACCTCGGCAAGCCCTACGCCGAGGACCAGTTGCTCGCGCTGGTCGCGCAACACGCGCGCGCCGAGGCGCCGGCGTGAGCCATCGCCAGCGGAAGCCCTTGACCGAAGTCAGTTAAACAAACGTTTGATTGGCGCGCTAGACTGCGCGCCATGCCTCCCCGACCCCCTCCTGCGGCTGACGCCGGCCGCCCCGCCGAGGACGCGCGGGAACGCCTGCTCGGCGCCGGCCTCCGGCTGTTCGCCCAGCAGGGCTACGCCAGGACGTCGACGCGCGAGATCGCCGAGACGGCGCAGGTCAATGTCGCGGCGATCAGCTACTACTTCGGCGACAAGGCCGGGCTGTACCGCGCGGTCTTCGTCGAGCCCGGGGGCCCGCCCGAGGAGGCCATCGCCGCCTACGCCGACCCGTCGCTGACGCTCGACCAGGCGCTGCGCCGCTTCTTCGACGCATTCGTCGAGCCGCTGCGCCAGGGGGACGCCGCGCGCCTGTGCATGAAGCTGCACTTTCGCGAGATGCTCGAGCCCACGGGCATGTGGGACGACGCACTGGCCCGGGAAATCGTCCCGATGCACGACGCGTTGCTCGGAGTGCTGCGACGACACCTCGGCCTCGCCGCCGACGACGACGAGCTGCGGCGCCTCGCCGTCTGCATCGCCGGGCTCGGCGTGCACCTTCACGTCGGCCGCGACGTCATCGAGCGGCTGGCGCCGTCGCTCGTCGATCGGCCCGCGGCCTTCGACGGATGGGCCGACAGGCTCGCCGCGTTCGCGCGCGCGATGGTGGACGCGGAGTCGCGTCGCCGTGCCGCCACAAGGAGGCATCGATGAGAGCCGCGCTCGCCACCGTCGCTTCGGCCGTGCTGGCAGCCGGCTGCGCGGCCACGGCGCCGACGCCCCCTTCCCCGCCGCTGCCGCCTGGGGCCGAGCGCTGGCAGGCACCGCTGCCGCACGGCGGCGACCGCGCCGATCTGGTGCAGTGGTGGCGCCAGTTCGACGACCCGT
>JALORQ010000009.1 GCA_025458805.1 Rubrivivax sp. | reverse complement strand
GGCGCGGCATCCAGCACGGGGCTCAGGCCGACGAGCGCCATCACCAGGGCAAGCAGCCGCAGCGCGAAGTCCTCGCGGCCCTCGGCGCCGCCGAACAGCAGGCTGGCGGCGTACAGGTGCGACAGCATCAGCGCCGCGCTGCCGAGCAGCGGCCCCACGCCGCTGTCGGCCCGGGCGAGTGGCGCCGCGCCGGCGGCCACCAGGCACAGCGCGGCCACCGCCCCGTCGAGATTGCGTCCCGCCGGAAGGTCCATGCGGGCGTGGAAGCGGCGCAGCCCGGCGAGCGTTGCCAGAGGCCACTGCGCCAGCAGGACGGCCGCCATCGCGGCGACCGGGCCCTGCGCCGGCGCGACCGAGGTCAGCAGCGCCCCGGCCGCGGCGGCCCACATCGCGCCGACCCACCAGCCGAAGCCCGCGTAGCGCCGCTGCAGCCGGCCCAGAGTGGCCAGCGACATCGCCGCCACCGCGAGCACTGCGGCGCTGGTTCCGGCGATGCTGCTGCTGTCCATGGCGTGAATTCTGGCCAGCGCGAGGCGGCCGGCGCGTCTCTGCGACGTAGGCGATGCAACGGTTTGCTACCGCGCGGCACCACTTCGGTACGATCGCGCCCGCCGCGGCGAGGGCTGCGCGCGCGGGAGCGATGCGATGGGCATGGATGTCGTCGACTACGAGATCAAGGGCAGCGAGATGCAGTTCGTCGAGATCGAACTCGATCCCGGCGAAGCGGCGGTCGGCGAGGCCGGCAGCCTGTTCTTCATGGACGCCGCGATCGGCATGGACACGGTCTTCGGCGACGGCTCGAACCAGGGCGGCGGCTTCTTCGGCAAGCTGCTCGGCGCCGGCAAGCGGCTGGTCACCGGCGAGTCGCTGTTCACCACGGTCTACACCAACCACGGCAGTGGCAAGCAGCGGGTTGCATTCGGTGCACCCTACCCGGGAAAGATCCTGCCGATGGACCTGCGCCAGTACGGCGGCACGCTGATCTGCCAGAAGGACTCGTTCCTCTGCGCGGCGCGCGGGGTGAGCCTCGGCATCGCGCTGCAGCAGAAGCTGTCGGTCGGCTTCTTCGGCGGCGAGGGTTTCATCATGCAGAAACTCGAGGGCGACGGGCTGGCCTTCGTGCATGCCGGCGGCACCGTCGTCCGCCGTGAGCTGCAACCGGGGCAGACGCTGATGGTCGACACCGGGTGCGTCGTCGCGCTGACGTCGTCGGTGAGCTTCGAGATCCAGTACGTCGGCAAGGTGAAGACGGCGCTCTTCGGCGGCGAGGGCCTGTTCTTCGCCCGGCTCGTGGGCCCCGGCACGGTCTGGCTGCAGAGCCTGCCGTTCAGCCGGCTGGCTTCGCGCGTCTTCGCCGCCGCGCCGCAGATGGGCGGCTCGCGCGAGCAGGGCGGGCTGATCGGCGGCGCCGCCGCCGGCGGCCTGCTCGGCGGCGTCTTCGGCGGCGACAACGAATAGGCCCGGCGCATCGCCGATGGGGGCCGTCCTGGACGCGTTCTGGCGCGCGGTGGCCTACTGCCTGCACCCGCGGGTCGTGCTGTGGTCGATCGCCCCGCTCGTGCTGGCCGGCGGCGCGGTCTTCGCCCTCGGGTGGTACGGCTGGGAGCCGGCCGTCGACGAGGTGCGCCGCCGGCTCGAGGAATGGGCGCTGGTCGAGGCCATGTTCCGCTGGCTCGACGCGATGGGCCTGGGCGCCCTGCGGCTGATGGTCGCGCCGCTGCTGGTGGTCGCGGTCGCCGTCCCGCTCGTCGTCGTCGTCTCGCTGCTCGTGGTGGCCACCTCGATGACGCCGGCAATCGTCGACCTGGTCGCGTCGAGGCGCTTTCCGCGGCTCGAGCG
The DNA here is from genome assembly GCA_025458805.1 of Rubrivivax sp. Taxonomy (GTDB): domain Bacteria; phylum Pseudomonadota; class Gammaproteobacteria; order Burkholderiales; family Burkholderiaceae_C; genus Rubrivivax. Next base: position 34,469 of record JALORQ010000009.1, on the reverse strand, counting down.
GCGGCAAGGCGCGCGCTGGTGGCACGCGCTCGGCTGGACGGCCGCGTGCACCGTGGCCGCGCTGCTGGCGCTCGCTGCCAGTCTGCCGCTGTGGCTGGTGCCGCCGCTGGTGCTGGTGCTGCCCCCGCTCATCTGGGGCTGGCTCGCCTGCCAGGTGCTCGGCTTCGGCGTGCTGGCGGACCATGCCAGCGTCGATGAACGGCGGCTGCTGCTGCATGTGCGGCGCTGGCCGCTGCTGGCGATGGGGATGTGCACCGGAGCGCTGGGCGCGGCCCCGTCGCTGCTTTGGGCGACCGGCGCGGTCACGCTCGTCTTCGCGCCGCTGCTCGTCGCCGCCTCGGTCTGGCTCTACACGCTCGTGTTCGCCTTCGCTGCGCTGTGGTTCGCCCACTATGCGCTGGCCGAGCTGCAGCGGCTGCGCGACGCGGCCGGCGCGGCGCCTGCTTCTTCACCGCTTCCCGGCCCCGCGACATGAACATCGGACTGATCATCATCGGCGACGAGATCCTCTCCGGGAAGCGCCAGGACAAGCACCTGGCGAAGGTGATCGAGCTTCTCGGCGCGCGCGGGCTGGCGCTGGCCTGGGCACGCTACGTCGGCGACGACCGGACGCTCATCACCGAGGCGCTGGCGCAGGCGTTCGCGGGCGGCGACCTCGTCTTCTCTTGCGGCGGCATCGGCGCGACGCCCGACGACCACACCCGGCAGTGTGCGGCCTCGGCGCTGGGGGTGCCGCTCGAGCTGCATCCGGAGGCGAAGGCTCTGATCATCGAGCGCATGCGCGACGTGGCCACGGAGCAGGGCATGCCCTTCGATCCCGACCGCGCGGACAACGTGCACCGGCTCAACATGGGCATGTTCCCGCGCGGCGCGGGCATCATCCCCAACCCGTACAACAAGATCCCCGGGTTCTTCGTCGACCACGTGCACTTCGTGCCTGGCGTCCCGGTGATGGCGTGGCCCATGGTCGAGTGGGTACTCGACCGGCGCTACGCGGTGCTGCACGGTGGCTCGCGGCTCGAGGAGCGGTCGGTCATCGTGCTCGGCTCGATGGAGGCCACGCTGACGCCGCTGATGGAGCGGCTCGAGTCGCGCTTCGACGGCGTGCGCGTCTTCAGCCTGCCGAGCGTCGACCATCCGCAGTGGGGCAGGCACATCGAGCTCGGCGTCAAGGGCCGCGGCGAAGTCGTCGCGGCGGCGTTCGACGCGCTCCGCGCCGGCCTGGACGAACTGGGCGTGCGCACGGGCCCAGAGATGGTGCGTTGATGCGCGAAGTGCACCCGCACGGTGCATTCGGTTGCGGCCGACGACACGTCCAGAAGGGGGCTTCCGGAGGAGTCACCTTCGCCGCCGGCCGCAAAGACCGTTGCCGACGTGATGAAGATGGTGAAGGACAACGAGGTCAAGTTCGTCGACTTCCGCTTCACCGACACCCGCGGCAAGGAGCAGCACGTCTCGGTCCCCGTTTCGGCGTTCGACGAGGACAAGTTCACCGCCGGCCATGCGTTCGACGGCTCGTCGATCGCCGGCTGGAAGGGCATCGAGGCCAGCGACATGCTGCTGATGCCCGACCCGAGCACCGCGAACATCGACCCGTTCTACGAGGAGCCGACCCTCATCCTCAGCTGCGACGTGCTCGAGCCGGGCGACGGCAAGCCGTACGAGCGTGACCCGCGCTCCCTCGCGAAGCGCGCCGAGGCCTACCTGAAGAGCAGTGGCATCGGCGATGCGGCCTACTTCGGGCCCGAGCCCGAGTTCTTCATCTTCGACGAGGTGCACTGGCATGTCGGCATGGACGGCAGCCACGTCAAGATCACCTCGGAGGAGGCGCCCTGGTCGACCAGCCGCGACATCGAGGGCGGCAACATGGGACACCGCCCGCCCGTCAAGGGCGGCTACTTCCCGGTGCCTCCGGTCGACAGCTTCCAGGACATGCGCTCGGAGATGTGCCTGATCCTCGAGAGCCTGGGCATCCCGGTCGAGGTTCACCACCACGAGGTGGCCGCTCCCGGCCAGAACGAGCTGGGCACCAAGTTCAGCACGCTGGTGCAGCGCGCCGATTGGCTGCAGCTGCAGAAGTACGTGGTGCACAACGTCGCCCACGCCTACGGCAAGACGGCCACCTTCATGCCCAAGCCCGTCGTCGGCGACAACGGCAGCGGCATGCACGTGCACCAGAGCGTCTGGAAGGATGGCGTCAACCTGTTCGCCGGCGACGGCTACGCCGGCCTGAGCGAGTTCGCGCTGTACTACATCGGCGGCATCATCAAGCACGCCCGCGCGCTCAACGCCATCACCAACCCCGGCACCAACAGCTACAAGCGGCTGGTGCCAGGCTTCGAGGCGCCGGTGAAGCTGGCCTACAGCTCGCGCAACCGCTCGGCCTCGATCCGCATCCCGTACGTCGCCAGCCCGAAGGGCCGCCGCATCGAGTGCCGCTTCCCGGACCCGCTGTGCAACCCGTACCTCGGCTTCGCGGCGATGCTGATGGCCGGCCTGGACGGCGTCGAGAACAAGATCCACCCGGGCGAGGCCGCGACCAAGGACCTCTACCACCTGCCGCCGGAAGAGGACGCGAAGATCCCGACCGTCTGCCACAGCCTGGACCAGGCGCTCGAGTGCCTGGACAAGGACCGCGCGTTCCTGACCAAGGGCGGCGTCTTCACCGACGGCTACATCGACGCCTACATCGACCTCAAGATGCAGGAGGTCACGCGCTTCCGCATGACGACGCACCCGGTCGAGTTCGACATGTACTACAGCATCTGATGTCGTGCGTCCCCGGCGGCCGCTCGCGCCGCCGGAGCACGAGACCCGCGGGGGCGGCCACGGCCGCCCCTCGTCGTTGCGGCGGCCGCTTTTCCGGCGATCGGCGCAGCGCCGGCGCGACGACAATCGCAGCGGCGCATCCTGTGTCGGTGCGCTCGAGGTGATGCGGATGACGCAGATGCTCCGTGCGCGCGGCGCGCGCCTGCAGGTCCTGCTGGCAGCTTGTCTGTCGATGTCCGCCGTCGCGGCGCAGACCCCGGTCGAGCCCACCGTCTACCGCTGCCCCGGCCCGCCGGTGCTCTACACCGACGCGCTGTCGCCGCAGGAGGCGCGCGACCGCGGCTGTCGCACCATCGAGAGCGCGCCCGTCACGGTGGTGCAGGGGCCTGCGCGTGCGGCGGCATCGGCGCCGGCCCCCGCTGCGGTCGCCGCGGCGCCGGCCGCACGGCCGGCCGTGCCGGCGGGCGCCAGCGGCGCGCGCATCGACGCGGCGACGCAGCGGGCGCGCGACAACGATGCGCGCCGCATACTCGGCGACGAACTGCGACGCGAGGAAGCACGACTGGCCACGCTCCGTCAGGAGTACAACAACGGCCAGCCCGAACGGCGCGGCGACGAGCGCAACTTCCAGCGCTATCTCGATCGCGTCGCATCGCTGAAGGCCGACATCGACCGCACCGAGTCCGACATCGCCGCTCTCAAGCGCGAGCTCGCCAAGCTGCCACCCTGAGCATGACCGATCGAACGTCGCCCCTGGCCGGCTTCGAGGCCTTCGACCAGCTCGCGACGATGATCGCCCTCGTGGCGCCCGACGGCCGCTGCCTGCTGGCCAACGCGGCGCTCGAGAACATGATGGGCGTGTCCCGGCGCGCGCTGCAGCGCGGCAGCGTGCCGGACTGGCTGGTCGACGCCGGGCCGCTGCGCGAGACCTTGCGCGCGGTGGCCGCCAACGAGGTCGCGAGCAGCCGTTTCGACTCGACGATGAAGCGCAGCGCGGCGCTCGGCGCGGCGCACGCCGAGCTGCCGGTGCACGTGATCGTCGGCCAGACCGACCAGCCGGGGCGGCTGCTCGTCGAGATGATCGAGATCGAGCAGCAGACGCGACTCGACCGCGAGGAACGGGTGCACGGGCTGGCCCAGGCCAACAAGGAGCTCGTTCGCAACCTCGCGCACGAGATCAAGAACCCGCTCGGTGGCATTCGTGGCGCGGCGCAGCTGCTCGCGATGGAGGTCGGCTCGCGCGAGCTCACCGAATACACGCAGGTCATCATCGCGGAGGCCGACCGGCTGCAGGCGCTGGTCGACCGGCTGCTCGCGCCGCACCGGCGGCCGCAGGTCGTGAGCGACGTCAACATTCACGAGGTGTGCGAGCGCGTGCGGTCGCTGGTGCTGGCCGAGTTTCCGAAGGGGCTGGCGGTCGAGCGCGACTACGACACCTCGATCCCGGAGTTCCGTGGCGACCGCGAGCAGCTGATCCAGGCGGTGCTCAACATCGTGCACAACGCGACGCAGGCGCTGGCGGCGCCCGCCGAAGGCGAGTCGCGCTTCGTCGGCCGCATCGCGCGCGGCGACGCGCGAATCGTGCTGCGCACCCGCGTGGCGCGGCAGGCGACCTTCCAGCGGCGACGCTTCCGACTGGCACTGGAATTGCATGTCGAGGACAACGGCCCGGGCGTGCCCGAATCGATCCGCGATCGCGTCTTCCACCCGCTGGTGTCGGGTCGCGACGGCGGATCGGGGCTCGGGCTGACGCTGGCGCAGACCTTCGTGCAGCAGCACCAGGGCACGATCGAATGCGACAGCGTTCCCGGCTGCACCGTTTTCAAGCTCCTGATCCCCCTGCCTTGACGCCGACCGCCACCGACGCCGCGCCGCGCATGAAACCCATCTGGATCGTCGACGACGACCAATCGATCCGCTTCGTGCTCGAGAAGGCGCTGGCGCGCGAGCAGTTCGCGGTGCGAAGCTTCGCCAGCAGCCGCGAGCTGCTCGAGGCCCTCGACGGCGACGCGCCGCAGGTGCTCGTCAGCGACATCCGCATGCCCGGCGGCTCGGGGATCGACCTGCTGGCCAAGGTGAAGGCGCGGCTGCCAGGGCTGCCGGTCATCATCATGACCGCCTACAGCGACCTGGACAGCGCCGTCAGCGCGTTCCAGGGCGGGGCGTTCGAGTACCTGCCCAAGCCGTTCGACGTGCCGAAGGCGGTCGAGCTGATCCGTCGCGCCGTCGACGTGCCGAAGGCGGTCGAGCTGATCCGTCGCGCCGTCGACGAGAGCCTGCGCGAGGACGTCGGCGAGAGCGCCGAGCGGGCCATGCCCGAGATGCTCGGACAGGCGCCCGCGATGCAGGACGTGTTCCGCGCCATCGGCCGGCTCTCGCAGAGCAACGTCACCGTGCTGATCACCGGCGAGAGCGGCACCGGCAAGGAGCTGGTCGCGCGCGCGCTGCACAAGCACAGCCCTCGCAGCGGCGGCGCCTTCGTCGCGATCAATACCGCGGCGATCCCGAAGGACCTGCTCGAGAGCGAGCTCTTCGGCCACGAGCGCGGCGCCTTCACCGGCGCGCAGACGATGCGCCGCGGACGCTTCGAGCAGGCCGACGGCGGCACGTTGTTCCTCGACGAGATCGGCGACATGCCGTTCGACCTGCAGACGCGGCTGCTGCGCGTGCTCAGCGACGGGCAGTTCTACCGCGTCGGCGGCCACCAGCCGCTGCGCGCCAACGTCCGCGTGATCGCCGCGACGCACCAGAACCTCGAGCAGCGCGTCAAGGACGGCGCGTTCCGCGAGGACCTGTTCCATCGCCTCAACGTCATCCGTCTGCGACTGCCCGCGCTGCGCGAGCGGCGCGAGGACATCCCGATGCTGGCGCGCTTCTTCCTCGGCAAGAGCGCGCGCGAACTCGGCGTCGAGGCCAAGCGCATCACAGACGCCGCGCTCGCGCGGCTGGCCGAGTTCGACTTCCCGGGCAACGTGCGCCAGCTCGAGAACATCTGCCACTGGCTGACCGTGATGGCGCCGGCGCAGGTCGTCGAGCCCAAGGACCTGCCGCCCGAGGTCGCGGCGCAGCCCGTCCCGCTTCCTGCGGCGAGTGCTGCGCTGGCGGTGGCGGTGGCGAGTCCGGCGCCCCCCGAGCCGGCCGCGCCGCTGCCGGCCATCCCCGCGGCCTTCCACGCGGGCTGGCTGGTCGACCTCGAGCGCGAGGCGCGCCGGCGGCTCGAGGCCGGCGAGCCCGAGGTCTGGGACGCCCTGACCCGCGCGTTCGAAGGCCGGCTCATCCATACCGCCCTCGAGGTCACGCGCGGCCGCCGCATCGAGGCCGCGCAGAAGCTCGGCATCGGGCGCAACACCATCACGCGCAAGATCCAGGAGCTTGGGCTCGACGACTGACCGCGCCGGCGCGGTCCTTCGGCGCCCCTCAATCGATCGTCGCGATCACCGGCGCGTGGTCGCTCGGGCGTTCGTTGCGCCGCGGCCCCTTGTCGATGCTGCACGCGGTCACGCGCGAGCGCAGCGCGTCGCTCACCAGCACGTGGTCGATGCGCAGCCCCTGGTTCCTGCGGAACGCGAGGTTGCGGTAGTCCCACCAGCTCCAGCTCCTCGGCGGCTGCTCGAAGAGCCGGAAGGCGTCGACCAGCCCGAGGCCGAGCAGTGCCCGGAAGTGCGCCCGCTCCTCGTCGGTGCAGTGGATCTGCCCCGCCCAGGCCACGGGGTCGTGCACGTCGCGGTCCTCGGGGGCGATGTTGAAGTCGCCCATCAGCGCGAGCTGCGGGTGGCGGACGAGTTCGTCCTTGAGCCAGGCCGCGAGCGCCTCGAGCCAGCGTATCTTGTAGGCGAACTTCTCGCTGCCCGGCGCCTGCCCGTTGGGCATGTAGGCGCCGACGATGCGCAGCCCGCCGACCGTGCCGGCGACGACCCGCGCCTGGTCGTCGTCGAAGCCCGGGATGTTGCGCACGACGTCGACGGCGTCGGCGCGCGCGAGCAGCGCCACGCCGTTGTACGTGCGCTGCCCGAACGCGTGCGACGCGTAGCCTGCGGCGGCCAGCTCGGCCGCCGGAAAGCGGTCGTCGGTGAGCTTGGTCTCCTGCAGCACCATCGCGTCGACCGGATGGGCCGACAGCCACTCGAGCAGCTGCGGCAGCCGCACGGCCAGCGAGTTGACGTTCCAGGTGGCGATCTGCATGGCGCTTTTCCGCGTTTCGGTGGCGCGGTCATCATGCCGTAATCGCCGCGGATTCACGGCGCCCATGCTGCCCGCCCGTCCCGCGATGTCTCCTGCCGAGATCCTGCACCGCCTTCTTGGCCGCCTCAGCGTCGGGCGCAAGCTGATGCTCATCTACCTGCTCGACCTGTCGGCGGTGATCTTCGTCAGCGGCATCCTGATCAACGAGAAGTACATCGCGATCGACTTCGCGACCAAGGAGATCGCCGGCAATGCCTACATCGCCGGGGTGCGCGACGTCTTCCTCGACGCCGCGGTGGCCGGATCGGGCGCATCGCCCGCCGGTCCCGGGCTGTCCGAGCGGGCCTCCGCGCTGCGCGCCGTCGAGCAGGCGCATGGCGCCGGCATGCAGTCGGAGGAGCTCAATGCGCACCTCGCGCTGCAGGTGCAGCGGCTGTCGCAGACCCCGGCCGGATCCGGCGCCGCCGCGGCCGCGGCCGATGCGGCGATCGCCGCCGGGCGCGACCTCATCACCCGCGTCGGAAACCAGTCCAACCTGATCCTCGACCCCGACCTCGACAGCTACTACACGATGTCGCTCATCGTGCTGCGTTACCCCGAGCTGGTCGAGACGGTGCACGCCATAGGCCGGCAGTTGGCCGCGATCGCCGGCAGCGGGCTGGCCGCTTCCGACGCCCGCACGCAGTACCTGATCTTCGAGGGCAAGCTCGACGCGACGATGAACGGCATCCGCGCCGACCACACCGAGGCCTATGCCGCCGGCGGCCCGATCGTCGAGCAGGCGCTGCAGGCCGACGAGGCGAGGCTGCGCGAGGCGGTGGAGCGCTTCCGGCAGGCATCGCGCCTGCTGGTCGACACCGGCGCGACGCCCGCGGCACTGGCTGCCGCGCGCGCGCAGCAGGTCGCGCTCGTCGAGGATCTGCGCGGCGTCTGGGGCGGCGCCGCTGCGCTGCTCGACCAGCTCCTCGAGCGGCGCGTCGACGGCCTGTACCAGCGGATGTGGCAGCACCTGGGCACCGCGCTGCTGCTGCTGCTGGCGATCCTGGCCACCGTGACCTTCGTCGCGCGCCAGATCGCGCTGCCGCTGCGCCGGCTGGCCGGCGTCGCCGACGAGGTGCGGCGCACCGGCGACCACACCCTGCGCGCCGAGTGGGACAGCCGCGACGAGATCGGCCGCCTCGTCGACGGCTTCAACGAGATGCTCGGCCAGCTCGACCGCGAGCGCGAGGCGCAGAAGGAGCTGGCGGCCAGCGCGCGCGCCGCCGAGGCGCAGCGCGACCTCGTCGAGGCGACGCCGATCCCGCTCGTCGTGACCGCGATCCCCGGGCACGAGGTGCTGCACGCCAACCCGCCGGCCGAGGCCTGGCTGGCCGGCATCCGCCTCGACCCCTGGCGCCGCGGGCTCGAGTCGCCGGTGCGCGCGCGCTTCTTCCAGCAGCTCGCCGACCGCGGCGCGGTCGACGAGTTCGAGGTGCGCTGGCGCGCCGGCGCCGAGCCGGCCTGGGCGGTGCTGTCGGCGCGGCGCGTGCGCTACCAGGGGCAGGACGCGGTGCTCACCGCGTTCGCGCCGATCAACCACCTCAAGCTGATGGAGCGCCGGCTCGAGCTGTGGGCGAAGGTGTTCGAGGCGTCGAGCGAGGGCATCCTGATCGTCGACGCCGAGCGCCGCATCCTGACCGCCAACCAGGCGCTGTCGCGGCAGACCGGCCACGACCTCCAGGAGGTGGTCGGCGAGCGCCCGTCGCTGCTGCTGCCGGCGGCCACGGACGCGATGTGGTCCGTGGCCGCCGCGCGCGGCACCTGGCAGGGCGAGCTGTCGGTACGGCGACGCAACGGCAGCGAGTACCCGGCGTGGCTGATGGTCAGCGCGGTGCGCGAGTCGCCGGGCGGCGTCTCGCACTACATCGTGACCTCGATCGACATCACCGACCGCAAGGAGAGCGAGCAGCGCATCCGCTTCCTCGCCGAGCACGACGTGCTGACCGAGCTGCCCAACCGCGCGCTCGTCACCGAGCGGTTGCGCCTCGCGCTGCAGCAGGCCGCGCGCAGCGGCAGGAAGGTCGCGGTGATGTTCGTCGACCTGGACCGCTTCAAGGACATCAACGACACCCTGGGCCACCACATCGGCGACGAGCTGCTGCGCTCGGTGGCGCGGCGGCTCGTCGACTCGGTGCGCGCCGGCGACACCGTGAGCCGCCAGGGCGGCGACGAGTTCGTCATCGTGCTCAACGGCGTCGACGACGTCGACGAGATTGCCCACGTCGCCGTGCAGCGGCTCATCCCCCGCGTGCGCGCGCCGCACCATGTCGACGGTGCCGAGCTGCACGTGTCGTGCAGCGTCGGGATCGCGGTCTATCCCGACGACGCCCTCGACATCGAGACGCTGATGCGCCAGGCCGACAGCGCGATGTACGAGGCCAAGTCGGCGGGCAAGGACACGGCGCGCTTCTTCACCGCCGAGATGACCGCGCGGGCGAAGGCGCGCATGCGGCTCGAGGCCCACCTGCGGCACGCGCTCGAGCGCGGCGAGTTCGAGCTGCACTACCAGCCGCAGGTGAGCGCGGCCGGCGGCGAGCCGGTCGGCGTCGAGGCGCTGCTGCGCTGGCGCCACCCCGAGCACGGCCTGGTCGCGCCGGGCCAGTTCGTCGCGCTCGCCGAGGAGACCGGCCTCATCGTGCCGATCGGCGCCTGGGTGATCGACGAGGCCTGCCGGCAGCTCGCCGCCTGGCGGCGCGCCGGGCTCGTCGGACTGCGCATGTCGATCAACGTCGCGTCGCGCCAGCTGCGCGACGACGGTCTCGTGGCGACGGTTCGCGACGCGCTACAGCGCCATGGGATCCCGCCCGGTGCGCTCGAACTCGAGCTGGCCGAGACGATGGTGATGGAGGACGCGGCGCACAACCTGCAGCGGCTGCACGCGCTGCGCGCGCTCGGCGCCGGCCTCGCGATCGACGACTTCGGCACCGGGCAGACCAGCCTCGCGTACCTCAACCGCTTCCCCCTCGACCAGTTGAAGATCGACCGCAGCTTCGTGCTCGACATGCTCGAGGACCCGACCGACCGGGCGATCACGATGGCCGTCATCGGCCTCGGCCACACGCTGGGCCTGAAGGTGGTCGCCGAGGGGGTCGAGACCGAGGCGGTCGCAGCGCTGCTGCGCGAGGCCGGCTGCGACGAGCTGCAGGGCTACCTGTACGCGCGCCCGATGCCGGCCGATGCGCTGCTCGCCTGGGCGCGGGCGCGGCAGCGCGGCGATGCCGGGCCGCCGACACGCTCGGCCCCGGCCGAGGCGTCCATCGCGCTGCCGGTCGACGGCGCCTGAAACCGCCGGCCGCGGCGCGTCAGCCCGCCGGCGGCGGCCGCCGGTAGCGGGCGAAGGCGAACGCGAAGTCGTTGGGCGGCGTCGCGCGGTGCGATTCGCGCGCCGTCTCGACGAAGTCGCCCGGCAGCGGCGGGAAGTAGGCGTCGCCGTCGATCTCGGCATCGATCTCGGTCAGCTCGAGGCGGTCGGCGCGCGGCAGCGCGAGCGCATAGACCTCGGCGCCGCCGATCACGAACAGCGGGCCGGGGCCGCAGCGCGCGAGGGCCTCGTCCATGTCGCGCACCACCTCGGCGCCCGCGGCCTGCCACCGGCCCTCGCGCGTGAGCACGAGGTTGCGCCGCCCCGGCAGCGGCCGCACCGCCGCCGGAAGCGATTCCCAGGTGCGACGCCCCATCAGCACCGCGTGGCCGCGCGTCAGATCACGGAAGTGGCGCAGGTCCTCGGGCAGGTGCCAGGGCAGCGCGTTGCCGCGGCCGATGACGCGGCCGCGCGCCATCGCGGCGACGATCACGATCTCGGGGCGCGTGTCCATCGCGGGATGCGGCGTGCAGGCGGCGTCAGGCGGTCGCGCGCCGCGGCAGCAGCGCGGCGCCGATCGCGACCATGATCGCGACCGCGGCCAGCAGGTCGGCGGGCTGCGGCCGCTCGCCGACGATGGCCATCGCCGACAGCGTGCCCACCAGCGGCACGGCCATGATCGAGAACGCGCTGGCCGCCGGCGGCAGCCGCCGCGCGAGGCCGAACCACAGCACCTGCGCGTAGCCGTAGTTGAGGAGGACGCCGTAGGCCAGGCTCGCCCACATCGCGGCGCTGAAGGCCGCAGGCTGCGGCAGCGGCTCGGCCAGGGGCGCCGCGACGAGGAAGAACGCGGCGCCCATCAGCATCATCCACACCGTCACCGCCTCGGTCGGCAGCGTCGTCGCCGTGCGCCGCATCATCAGCGTGCCGATCGCCCAGCAGGCAGCCGCCACCTGCATCCACAGCACCCCCAGCGGCCGCCCGGCCAGCCGCGCGAGCTCCTGCCACGACAGCAGCGCGACCGCCGCCACCGCGGCCACCACCGAGACGGCGACGCGCGGCGTCAGCCGCTCGTGCGCGATCAGCAGCCCGATCCCGACCGTCCACACCGGCATCGTGAAGCCGAGGATCGCGGCGCGCCCGGAGGCCAGCTCCTGCAGCCCGAGGATCGAGAAGAAGTGCCAGCCGACGATGTTGGGCAGCGCCAGCCACGCCACGCGCAGCGCCTCGGCGCGCGGCAGCCGCATGTCGACGCCGCGCGCGACGAAGAACAGCATCAGGACGAGCGCGCCGCCGGTCATCGTCAGCGCGCGGAACCACAGCGGCGTGACCTCGCGCAGAGAGAACTTCATCATCGGCCAGTTGACGCCCCACATCAGCGTGAGGGCGACGAGGCCGGCCAGCGTGCGGCGGTCGAGGATCAAACCGCCACCGGCGCCTTGATCGCCGGGTGGTGCAGGTAGTCCTGCACCTCGAAGTCCTCGTAGTCGTACCCGAAGATCGACGCCGGCCGGCGCCGCAGCTGCAGCACGGGGTAGGGATGGGGCGCGCGCGAGAGCTGCAGCTCGACCTGCTCGCGGTGGTTGTCGTAGATGTGGCAGTCGCCGCCGGTCCAGACGAAGTCACCGACGTCGAGGTCGCACTGTTGCGCCAGCAAGTGCGTGAGCAGCGCGTAGCTCGCGATGTTGAAAGGCACGCCGAGGAACACGTCGGCGCTGCGCTGGTAGAGCTGGCAGCTCAGGCGTCGCCGGCCGCCCGGTTCGGCGGCGGGGCCGACCCAGAACTGGAAGAAGGCGTGGCACGGCAGCAGCGCCATCTTCGGCAACTCGGCGACGTTCCACGCGCTGACGACGATGCGGCGCGAGTCGGGGTCGGTGCGCAGCTGGCGCACGACCTCGGCGATCTGGTCGACGTGGCCGCCGCCCGGCGTCGGCCAGCTGCGCCACTGCACGCCGTAGACCGGCCCGAGGTCGCCGGTCGCCGGGTCGGCCCACTCGTCCCAGATCGTGACGCCGCGCTCCTGCAGCCAGCGCACGTTCGAGTCGCCGCGCAGGAACCACAGCAGCTCGAGCGCGATGCTCTTGAAGTGCACCCTCTTCGTCGTCACGAGCGGGAAGCCCTCGGCGAGGTCGAAGCGCATCTGGTGGCCGAACACGCTGGTCGTGCCGGTGCCGGTGCGGTCGGACTTGCGCACGCCGTGGTCGCGCACGTGGCGCACGAAATCCTCGTACTGGGTGCGGACGGGGCGGGGCGGCATCGGCGGCGGTCTCGTCAGGGGCCGCGATTATCCAGCGCCGGTTCGGGCGCCGCCGGCTGCAGCTCGAACTGCATCGCCGCCAGCCGCGCGTACAGCCCGCCGCGCGCGACCAGCTCGGCATGCGTGCCGACGTCGACGATGCGGCCCGCGTCCATCACGACGATGCGGTCGGCGCGCTGCACGGTGGCCAGCCGGTGCGCGATGACCAGCGTCGTGCGGTCGTGCATCGCCGCCTCGAGCGCGGCCTGCACCATGCGCTCGCTCTCTGCGTCGAGCGCGCTCGTGGCCTCGTCGAGCAGCAGCAGCGGCGGGTTCTTCAGCATCGCGCGCGCGATCGCGATGCGCTGTCGCTGGCCTCCCGACAGCCGCACGCCGCGTTCGCCGAGGAAGCTGGCGTAGCCCTCGGGCAGCCGCTCGATGAAGTCGTGCGCGAACGCCGCCTTCGCGGCCGCCACGACCTCGGCGTCCGTCGCGTCGGGCCTCCCGTAGCGGATGTTCTCGAGCGCGCTCGTCGAGAACACCGTGCTGTCCTGCGGCACGACGCCGATGCGCCCGCGCAGGTCGGCGAGCCGCGCCTCGGGCACCGGCACGCCGTCGACGAGCACGCGGCCCTGCTGCGCGTCGTAGAAGCGCAGCAGCAGCTGCAGCACCGTGCTCTTGCCGGCGCCGCTCGGCCCGACGAGCGCGACCGTCTCGCCGGGCGCCATCGCCAGCGAGAAGTCGCTCAGCGCCGGTTGCGCCGGCCGCGACGGATAGCGGAAGGTCACGTGCTCGAACCGCACCGCGGAGCCGCGCTGCACCGCGGGCAGCGCACGCGGCGCCGGCGCGTCCCGCACCGGCGATTCGGTGGCCAGCAGCTCCATCAGGCGCTCGGTGGCGCCCGCGGCACGCAGCAGGTCGCCCCAGACCTCGGACATGACCGCCACCGCGCCGACGAGGATGATCACGAAGACCACCGTCTGCCCGAGGTGGCCGGCGCTGATGTCGCCGCGCAGCACCGCCTCGGTGCCCTGGTACAGACCCCAGAGCAGGGCGCCGAAGGTGGCGACGATGACGAAGCCGACCAGCGCCGCGCGCACCCGGGTGCGGCGCCGTGCGGTGTCGAAGGCGCGCTCGGTGGACGCATCGAAGCGCGCCGCCTCGCGCGCCTCCTGCACGAAGCCCTGCACGACCGGGATCGCATTGAGCACCTCGGCGGCAATGGCGCTCGAGTCGGCCACCCGGTCCTGGCTCGCCCGGCTGAGCTTGCGCACGCGGCGGCCGAAGAAGACGCTGGGCACCACCACCAGCACCAGGATGCCCAGCACCTGCGTCATCACCGTCGGGTTGGTGACGATCAGCGCGACCATCGCGCCGAGGCCCATCACGGCGTTGCGCAGCCCGAGGCTGAGCGACGAGCCGACCACCGTCTGCACCAGCGTCGTGTCGGTGGTCAGCCGCGACAGCACCTCGCCCGTCTGCGTCGTCTCGAAGAACTGCGGGCTCTGCCGCACGACGTGGGCGTAGACGGCGTTGCGCAGGTCTGCGGTGATCCTCTCGCCGAGCCAGGTCACCGCGTAGAAGCGCGCCGCCGAGAAGACACCCAGCGCGACCCCGACGCCGAACAGCGCCGCGAAGTGCCCGCGCAGGGCCATCAGGCGCTCCCCCGGGTCGGCGGCCACCAGCCCCTCGTCGATCAGCGTCTTCAGCGCCACCGGAAAGGCCAGCGTGCTCGCGGCGGCGAGCGCGAGGAACAGCACCGCCAGCGCGACGCGGCCGCGGTAGGGGCGCACGAAGGGCAGCAGGCCGCGCAGCGCTGCGACGCGCCGCGTGGGGGCGCGGTCGTCGCCTGCCGCCGCGGGCAGGGGGTCGGCGCGGCGTCCGGCGGCGGCAGTCATCGACACCAGTGTAGGGCGCGCGACGCCGCCGTCCTGGACCCGGGGTCGACGCGCCGTGACGCTCGGCACGTGCAACGCGCGCCACGGCGCGGCCGCTTGTGGTCGAATACGTGTACGCTCCCCGAGCCGAGCCGATCGCATGAGTCCGTTGCCTTCGCCCGACCCCTCCGCCGCGGCTGCCGTGGCGCGGGCCGCCGGATCGCCCGCGGCGGCGGCCGCCGCGGCGACCTGGCCAGGGCGGGCCGGCTTGCTCGTCCTCGTCGCGGCTTCGGCACTGGCCGCGCTGGCCGCCGGGCTCGCCGTCGTCGCGACAGACGGCCTGGGCTGGCCGCCGTCCGTCGCTGCGGCTGCGGCGGCGTTGGTCGCCGCTTTGCCGCCGCTCGGTGCGGCCCTGCACCTCGCGCGCCGGGCCCGTTGGCAGCTGGCGCGCATCGGCGAGCTCGAGGCACCCGTTCGCCGCAGCGACGAACGCGCGGCGTTCCTCGCGCTCGTCGAACGCGAATGGTCGCGCGCGCGCCGCTACGGGCACGGCGCCGCGGTGCTGATCGTCGAGGTCGACCGCCACCATCGCCTGGGCGAGACGCGCGGCGCGGCCGCCCTTGCCGCGCTGGTCGAGGCCATGGCGCGGCACGCGCGCCAGACGCTGCGCGGCGGCGACGCGCTCTCCGCATGGGGCGAGGGCCAGCTCGCCGTGTTTCTTGCCCACGCCGACCCGACCGGTGCGCTCGATGCCGCCGAGCGCATCCGCGAAGGGCTCGAGCAGTTGCAGGTCGACGCGCCTGACGGCCCGCTGCGCGCCAGCGTCAGCATCGGGGTCGCCACGCTGCGGCCGGCCCAGCCCGGCCTGCAGGGGCTGCTGGACGAGGCGACGCTGGCCGTGCTCGCCGCCCGGCAGGCCGGTGGCAACTGCGTGCGCGCCGCGCCGGCCGACGCCGGCTCGCTGCAGGCCCCGGGGTCTTCGATCGGCGACAGTCACCCCGCCGGACCGGTCTGACCGGCAGCGGCTGCCGTCAGACGGCGGTCACCTCCGGGGCCCGGGTCCAGGCGCGCAGCGCGCGCAGAAGCGGCCGCTTCTTCTGCTGGTGCGTCTGCATGCGACGCAGGATGTCGTCGAGCGTGCGCATCGCGTCGACGATGTGCGGGCCCTTGTTGAGCATCACGCACTCGGCGCGCTCGCCCATCGCCGCGTCGGTGATCTCGGCGCGCGACGGGCGCCCGGTGCGCGCCAGCGTCTCCAGCACCTGCGTGGCCCAGATCACCGGCAGGTGAGCTGCCTCGCAGGCCCAGAGGATTTCTTCCTGGACCTCGGCGAGCCGCTCGTATCCGCACTCGACCGCCAGGTCGCCGCGCGCGATCATGACGCCGGCGGCCGGCCCCGCCATCGCCGCGAACAGCATCTCGGGCAGGTGCTCGAAGCCGCGCCGCGTCTCGATCTTCAGCACGACGCCCAGGCCGGGTGCCCCGGCGCCGTCGAGCGCGCGCTGCAACGCCTGCACGTCGGCGGCCGACTGGGCGAACGAGAGGCCGACGAGGTCGGCGTGGCGCGCGACGGCAGCGAGGTCGGCCAGGTCCTTGTCGGTGAGGGCCGGCAGGTCCAGCCGCGTGTCGGGCAGGTTGATGCCCTTGTCGGCGCCCAGCCACTCGCCGCCGTCGCGCGCCTGCGTGATCTCGACCTCGATGCCGTGGCGCGAGCGGCGGCGCACCACGCCGCCGATGCGGCCATCGTCGAAGGCGATGCGCTCGCCGGCACGCACCGCGGCCAGCGCCTCGGGCAGCGTGCAGACGACGATCGCTGGACGTCCTTCCGAGGCGGCGCGGCCGCGGCCGGTGGCCACGAGGCGCACGCGGTCGCCCCGCTGCACCAGGATGCGCGGCGGCGGCGGCGGCAGGTCGCACAACCGCGTCTCGGACGGCGGCGCGGCACTGCGGCGCCGCAGCGCCAGCCGCGTCTCGGAGGTGAGGTAGGCGGTTTGCCGCCCTTCGAGCAGCACCTCGTCGCGCCGGCTGCGCGCGACGGCATAGCGGCGTCGCGCGCCGCGGGCGTCGCTCAGCTCGACCTCGTCGTCGTCGTCGAGTGCCGCCAGCCACAGCGCATCGGCACCCAGCGTCAGGTCGGCGCCGTCCACCGCGCGGCCGCTGCCCGCCGGCACGAGACCCAGGCGCGCCGGCTCGACGACGCGGCCCCTCTCGTCGCGCCGCGGCCGCAGCTTGACCACGGGCTCGCCGGTCTCGAACGGGCCCGTGCGCAGCTTGGGGCCGCCGAGGTCCATCAGCACGCGGACGGTGCGGCCGAGCCGGCGCCCGCTGCGGCGCACGCGCGCGGCCATCGCCGCCCATGCGCCGGGGTCGTCGTGCGCGCAGTTGACGCGGGCGATGTCCATCCCCGCGCCGACCAGCGCGTCGACGAGCGCGTCGTCGGACGCCGCCTGCGACGGCAGCGTGACCATGATGCGCGTGCGCCGCTCGGCCGGCGACGCGCCGAGCAGCGCGTCGGCATGCCGTGCGAGCGCCGCGGCGCCACGCCCGTAGCCGCTCGGCTCCTGCGCCTGCAGCGGCCGCCAGCTCCGGCCTGCGAGACGGTGCAGCACCCCCAGCACCTTGTCGACCGCAGCGAGGGCATGCGTCTCGGCGCGCCCGAGCGACGACAGCCCCAGCCGCGCCAGCCGCTCCTGCAGCGGGCGCAGGTCGTGGCGACGCATCGCGAGGTAGTGGGCCAGGTTCGCGGCGCCCGCGGCGTGCGCGGCCTCGACGCTGCGCATCAGCGGCGCGAGCGCCGCCTCGTGCTCGAGCATCGCCGTGCGCAGCGACGACAACTCGTCGATCAGGCGCAGCGCCTCGTCGACGGCCCAGGCGTCGTGTCTAAGCGCAGGTTCGTCGCGCACCGCCAGCCTCCTCCGGGGCCCCGCAGTGTGCGCCGTGACGATGGCAGCTGCGTGACATGCCGCGCGGCCGGCGCGCGCTCGAGCTCGAGACCGCGCTACGACGTCGCGGGCGACGACCGCAGGCCGTAGATCGTGCCGCCGATGAACAGGTACTCGGCGCGCAGCACCGCGTCGCCCCGCTCGCCGGCGAACGTGAATCCGAGCACCGCCACCGTGTCGCCGTCGCGGATCTGCGGCACCTTCCAGGCCTCCATCCGCGTCAGCGGCGCCAGCTCGACCTGCCAGCGCTTGTCGCTGCGCTGGGGCAGCCGCGCCCGCGCGAGCAGCGCGCGGCCGTCGACCGGCGCCGTCTGCGCCGGGGGCGTGCGGGCGCCGAGGTCCGCCGGCAGGCGGGGTTCGGCAGGCAGTTCGAGGACCAGTTCGGCGTGCGGGTTGCGCCACGCCACGTTGCGCGCCGTGCCCTCGAGGTAGATCGGCTGCGACTGGTCGAAGCTGCTCCAGCCGTGGTGCGCGAAGGCCGGGCGCAGCGCGAGCAGCGCGCCGCCGGCCAGCAAGAGACGTCGATGCATGGTCATCCTCCAGACGCGCCGCGGTGCGGCGCGAGACGCGGGTCGAAGTCACACATAGCCGATCCAGCGGCCGCAGGCGATCACGGCCAGCCACAGCGCGGCCGACAGCAGCATCTGCGCGCGCGCCAGTCCGTCGGCCGCGCCGAGCCCGTCGCGCGCATGGAACCACGCCGCGTTGAGGCCCGCCAGCAGCACCAGCCCCATCTTCACGACGAAGACGCGGTTGGCGAGCAGCTCGGCCGGCGCGGCGGCGAACATCAGCAGCCCGCTGGCGACCACGATGCCGAAACCGGCCATCGCCACCGCCAGCGCGAGCCGCGCCAGCGGCCGCACCGGCAGCGCCGCCCCCAGTCCCCAGACGCGCAGCTCGACGAGCACCACGTTGCCGACCAGCAGCGCGATGCCGGCGATGTGCACCGACTCGAGCGCCGGGTAGGCCCAAGGATGCTCGGCGATGCCGGGCAGGCCCCGGAAGGCGGATGCGCTGAAGCTCTCTGCCACCCGAGGACGCTAGCAGATCGGCCGTCGCGGGAGCGACGGTGCGCGCCATACCCGACCGACCGAGGGGCCGGCGAAGGCGTCCGGCCGCTTCCTAGAATCGGGCCATGCACCTGCACATCCTCGGCATCTGCGGCACCTTCATGGGCGGCCTCGCAGCACTGGCGCGCGAGGCCGGGCACCGCGTCACCGGCTGCGACGCCAACGTCTACCCGCCGATGAGCGACCAGCTGCGCGCGCTGGGCATCGACCTGATCGAGGGCTGGGGCGCCGACCAGATGGGCCTGGCGCCCGACGTCTTCGTCGTCGGCAACGTCGTGACGCGGGGCAACCCGCTCATCGAGGCGGTGCTCGACGCCGGCGCGCGCTACACGAGCGGACCGCAGTGGCTCGCCGATCACGT
Organism: Rubrivivax sp.; assembly: GCA_025458805.1. Classification (GTDB taxonomy): domain Bacteria; phylum Pseudomonadota; class Gammaproteobacteria; order Burkholderiales; family Burkholderiaceae_C; genus Rubrivivax. Next base: position 15,692 of record JALORQ010000009.1, on the reverse strand, counting down.
GCTGCCCGGCCGCCACGTGCTGGCGGTGGCTGGCACGCACGGCAAGACGACGACGTCCTCGATGCTGGCCTGGATCCTGGAGTCGGCCGGCCTCGAGCCCGGATTCCTGGTCGGCGGCGTGCCGCGCAACTTCGGCGTCTCGGCGCGGCTCGGCAAGCCGGGGGCGGCCGTGCCGGGCCGGCTGGGCACGCCCTTCGTCATCGAGGCCGACGAGTACGACACCGCCTTCTTCGACAAGCGCAGCAAGTTCGTGCACTACCGGCCGCGCACCGCGGTGCTCAACAACCTCGAGCTCGACCACGCCGACATCTTCCCGGACCTGGCGGCCATCGAGACGCAGTTCCACCACCTCGTGCGCACCGTGCCGGCGAGCGGGCGGCTGGTCGTCAACGCGCGTGACGAGGCGCTGGCGCGCGTGCTGCAGCGCGGCTGCTGGAGCGAGGTGCAGCGCTTCGGCGCGCGCAAGGAAGAGCCGGGCGTGCTGCGCGCGCGCGGCGAGCCGCACGCGTTCGACGTGCTGCGCGGCAGCCTCAAGATCGGCCGCGTCGACTGGCCGCTGATCGGCGAGCACAACCAGATGAACGCGCTCGCCGCGCTGCTGGCCGCCGAGCACGCCGGCGTGCCGGTGGCCGACGGCGCGGCGGCGCTCGCGCGCTTCGAGAACGTGCGCCGGCGCATGGAACTGCGCGGCGAGGCCGGCGGCGTCAAGGTCTACGACGATTTCGCGCACCACCCGACGGCGATGCGCAGCACCGTCGACGGGCTGCGCCGCAAGGTCGGCCTCGAGCGCATCCTGGCCGTCTTCGAGCCGCGGTCGAACACGATGAAGCTGGGCACGATGAAGGCGCAGCTGCCGTGGGCGCTCGAGGAGGCCGACCTCGCCTTCTGCCTGCAGGGCCCGTACGGCTGGGACGCGCGCGAGGCGCTGGCGCCGATGGGGACCCAGGCCCAGGTGGCCGACAGCGTCGATGCGCTCGCGGCCCAGGTCGTGCGCGCGGCCCGCCCCGGCGACCACGTGCTCGTGATGAGCAACGGCGGCTTCGGCGGCATCCACGGCAAGCTGCTGGCGGCCCTGCAGGTGCGGGGCGCGCCGGCCTGAGCCGGCACGGCGTCGCGCGCGCGAAAGCGACGGCGCGCGCCCGTACCCTGCCTACCTCGGCGCCACCCAGCGCCGCGTCGCCGCCAGCCGCGCCATGGCGGCCGCGTCGGTCGCGCCCTCGGCGGCGAGGCGCGGCCACAGCCGCAGCAGCAGTTCGGCGGTGGCCAGCGCGTCTGCGGCGGCCTCGTGGCGCGCGGCGCAGGTGATGCCGAAGTGCGCCATCCACTCGTCGAGCGCCCGTGCCGGCACCTGCGGGTGCGTCACCGCCGCGAGCGGCTCGAGGTCGATCCAGCGATGGTCGCCGCGCCGGCCGAGCACGGCGGCATTGGCGCGCTCGATGACCGCGCGGTCGAAGCCGACGTGGAAGCCGATTCGGGGCGCGTCGCCCGTCCAGCGCTCGAAGGCGGTCAGCGCCTCGGCCGGCGGCACGCCGGCGCGCTGCGCGCCGACGCCGATGCCGTGCAGCAGGATGTTGTCGCGGTCGACCGGCCGGGCCTCGCCCTGGCGCAGCACGATCTCGAAGCTGTCGGCGAGGTCGATCACCGGGGCGGCGCCCTGCCGGCGCACCGCGACGCCGGCGATCGCGAGCAGCCGGTCACGGGCCGGGTCGAGCCCGCTCGTCTCGACGTCGATGACGACCCAGCGCCCGTCGTCGGCGGCGGCGCTACGGCGGGCGAACGGGTTCCAGCGCGGCATCGCGGCGCTTCGGCGCTCAGCGCCGGTAGTCGAGCTCGAGCCGCTGCTGCAGTTCGCGCGCCATGCGCAGCGACTCCTTCAGGATGCGGCGGTCGATTGCGCCGAGCGACGCGACGTCGAGCCGGTTGGCCTGGGCCGGCGGCGACGCGTCGTCGCCGGTCGCGCCGCCGACCTGCGTGCGCAGCCGAAGCATCTGCAGGAACTCGAAGGCGCCGATCCAGCTCTGCACCTCGACGGCCGAGGCGCCGATCGCCGGGCCGGCAGCCTCGAAGCGCTCGCGCGTCGAGGTCGCCGCGCAGCCGTGCGCCAGCGCGTAGATGCGCGCGGCGTCGACGAAGAGGGTGGTCCCCTGCAGCTTGAGGTCGATCCACTGGTGCGCGCCGTCGCGCTCGGCCTCGATGCCGCCGGCCCAGCCGATCGGCGGCCGTGTGCGCAGCGCGTTCTCGGCCATCTGCTTCATGAAGCGCGGCAGACGCGGCGCGCTCCGCGTCACCGCCGCGCGCATCGGCTCGACGAGCGCCGCGTTGCCGGCGAGCGGCCGGAAGTCGAAGAAGATGCTCGCGGCCAGCAGGTCCTCGGGCGCGCCGTGTTCCATCCAGTGCGCGAAGCGCGCCACCCACTCGTCGCTGCTCAGGCAGCAGCGCGGGTTGCCGGCCATGATGCCGCCCTTGCAGAGCGGGATGCCGCAGGCGTCGAGCGTCTCGTTGACCTCGCGGCCGAGCGCCAGCCAGCGCGCGCGCTCGGCCTCGACGGCCTCGGGCGTGTCGCCGGCCGCGAAGACGAGGCCGTTGTCCTGGTCGGTCGCGATCGTCTGCTCGCCGCGGCCCTCGGAGCCGAACACGAGCCAGCACGCGCGCTGCAGGTCGAGGCCGTGCGAGGCGGCCGCCAGCGTGACGATGCGCTCGCCGAGCAGGTCGTTGAGGTGGCTCACGAGCTGGGTCAGCGCGCGCGCCGACAGCCCCTGCGCGAGCAGCAGCCGCGCGAAGCGCCGGATCTCGGCGGCGGCATCGATCAGCGCCTGCCGGTCGGCGGCGTGGCGCACCCGGCCGCCGACCTGGTTGAGCGAGCGGCGCTGCAGCGCGAAGAGGTCGCGCTCCGAGACGATCCCGACGACGCGCCCGCCTTCGGTCAGCGGCACGTGGCGCACGCCGTGACGCGACATCAGCAGCGCCGCGTCCTGCGCCGTGGCCGAAAGATCCAGCGTGTGCACCGGCCGCGACATCAGCCGCTCGATCGGGGTGTCCTCGGGCGGGCGGGCGAGCGCCACGCGCTCGAGCACGTCGTGCCGCGTCAGGATGCCGAGCGCGGCGCCGTCGTCGCCGAGCACCATCACCGAGCCGACGCGCCGCTCGTGCATCAGGAGCAGCGCGTCGCGCAGCGGCGTGCCCGGCCCGCAGGCCACCGGCGGCTTGCGCGGCAGCGTGCCGAGCGGGGCCTCGAGCGAGTGCTCGGCGAGCGCGCTCGATGCCTGCGCCGCCTGCAGCGCCTGCTTCGACAGGTCGAGCAGCTGCAGCACGCGGCGGTTGAGGAAGTCGGCCCAGACGGCGTTGCGCGCGGCGAGCGATTGCGCGACGGCGGCGTCGACCTCGAGGCAGAAGCAGTCGTCGAGCGCCTCGTACACCGACGTCACGGGCCGCGCCGCGAGCGCGGCGCCGACCGGGAAGAGCTCGCCGGCATCGAGCTGGAAGCTCCCGGCCGCCCCCGCCGCGCCGCGCCGCCGCCCGACCACGGCGCCGCGGCGCAGCAGCAGCAGCCGCCTTACCGGGCCGCTCTCGGGCGACAGCAGCACCTCGCCGGGTGCGTGGTAGGTCTGCCGGGCCGCGCCCACGAAGGTCTCGACGTCCTCGGCGGCCATCTGGGCGAAGGGCGCGAACTGCCGCAACTCGGCGACGAGGTGCCCGATCAGCGCCTGCGATGGCGAGTGGGTGGCGGACGCGGGGGCCGTCACGGGGCGGCGTGCGCTAGCCGGTGTTGCCGCCCGAATCGGGCTCGCCCTCGACCGGCTCCACCGACTCGTCGACCTCGGGCGGCTCCTCGCCGGGCGGCGCGGGCGGGTTGTAGCCCTGCGGGATGCCGGGCGGCGGCTGGCGCAGCATGCCGGGCATGCCGGGCCGTGGCGGGACCGCGACACCGGCCGGCCGCGACGTGGTGCCCGCGGCGCCAGGAACGCCGGTCGCCGGGGGCGGCAGAGGCGGCAGCTCGAGCCGCACGACTGCATCGCCGCCGCGCGGGCCGATCATCGCGCCGCGCGACTGCACGGCCTGCAGCACGTGGTCGCCGTCGACCGTCGCGCCCACGCGATAGGCCCGCGGCGGCTTGCCGTCGACGGCGATCAGTGCGATGCCCTGCGGCGAGCGCTCGGCGGCGCGCGGCGCCACCACCCCGACGAGGACGAAGCGCCCGTCGTCGGCCGCAAGCTCTTCCGCATCGTCGGGTGCCTCGGGCTCGGGCACCGTGCCGAGCACGCGCGAGAGGTCGGCCTCGGGCGGCGCCGCCGACGCGACGACGGCGCCGCTCGGCACCGGCGCGCCGCCGGCGAACAGGCGCAAGCCCCAGAAGACCGCGCTCGCCGCGACGGCTGCCCAGACCCCGAAGCCGACCCAGCGAGCTGACATGGTGCGCCGATTATGATGCGCTGGACCCTGCCGACGACCCCGAGACGATGCCGAACCCCGCCCCGACCGACACCCTGCGGCCGACCCGCACGCGCAGCCGCGGCTTCACGCTGATCGAGCTGATGGTCGTGCTCGTCATCATCGGCGTGCTGGCTGCCCTGATCGTGCCCAACGTGCTCGACCGCGCCGACGACGCCCGCGTCACCGCGGCGCGCACCGACGTCAACAACCTGATGCAGGCGCTCAAGCTCTACAAGCTCGACAACCAGCGCTTCCCGACCGCCGAGCAGGGCCTCGAGGCCCTGGTGCGCAAGCCGACCGTGGCGCCGGTGCCCGCCAACTGGCGCCCGTACCTCGACAAGCTGCCTGCGGACCCGTGGAGCCGCGCCTACCAGTACGCGAATCCGGGCGTCAACGGCGAGATCGACGTCTTCAGCCTCGGCGCCGACGGGCAGGCGGGAGGCGAAGGCAAGGATGCCGACATCGGCTCGTGGCAGTGAACGGCGGCGCGCCGCGGGCGCGCGCCCTCGCTCGGCCGGGTTCACGATGGTCGAGCTGCTCGTCGTCGTCGCGATCGTCGCGATCGCCGCCGCGGCGGTGGCCTTCTCGCTGCGCGACCCCGCCGCCGTCCGGCTCGAACAGGAGGCCGAGCGCCTCGCGCAGCGGCTCGAAGGCGCGCGCGCCGAGGCGCGCGCGTCCGGGCTCGAGGTCGCGTGGCAGCCGGGCACCGACGGCGCGGCGCCGCGCTTCGTCGGCCTGCCGCCGGGCCTGGACGGCGCGGCTCCGTGGCAGCACGAAGGTGTCGCCGCGCAGGTGGTCGGCGCCGCCGCGGTGATCCTCGGTCCCGATGCGCTGCTGCCGCCGCAGCGCATCGTTCTGCGGCTCGGCGACCGGCGTGCCGCGGTGGCGACCGACGGGCTCGAGCCGTTCGCCGTCGTCGCCGTCGACGCCGAGGACGAGCCGCGGTGAAGCGCCTGCGCGGCGGCGGCTTCACGCTGATCGAGGTGATGGTGGCGCTGGTCGTGGTCGGGGTCGCGCTCGTCGCCGGCCTGCGCGCCGCATCGGCGCTCACCGGCAACGCCGGTCGCCTAAGCGAGATGACGCTCGCGCAGTGGTGCGCCGAGAACCAGCTCACCGGGTTGCGCCTGGCGCGCGAGCTCCCCGGCATCGGCGACGTCGACTTCGCGTGCGAACAGCTCGGACGCCCCTTCGGCGGCCGCGTCGAGGTGCGCGGCACCCCGAACCCGAACTTCCGGCGCGTCGACGCCATCGTGTTCGACGCCGGAGGGCAGCCGCTGCTGCGGCTGTCGACCGTCATGTCGCGCTACTGACGGCGATGCACGGCGCGCGGATGGGCAGGGCGGCCGGCGGCTTCACGCTCGTCGAGGTGATGGTCGCCCTCGTCGTGCTTTCGGTGATCGCTGCGCTCGCCTGGCGCGGCATCGACGGCATCGTGCGCGCGCGCGACGCCGGGCGCGAGGCGGTCGACCGCACCGTGCGGCTCGGGACGGTGCTCGCGCAGTGGGAACAGGACCTGGCCGCGCTGCACGACGCCGGCGCCGTGCCGGCCTTTGCCTTCGACGGCCGCGCGGTGCGGCTCACTCGCACCGGCGACGGCGGCGTGCGCGTTGTCGTGTGGGCGTTGCGCGACGGCCGCTGGGACCGCTGGGCGGGCCCGGCGTCGACGCGCTGGGGGGTGCTGCAGGAGAGCTGGCTGGGCAGCCAGCAGCTGCTGGGCGACGAGCCGGGACACGTGCGGCTGCTGGACGGCGTCGCCGAGTTCCAGGTCTTCTGCTTTCGCGGCAACGCGTGGAGCAACTGCCAGAGCACGGGCGACGTCGCCGAGCCGCCCGAAGGCGCGGCCAGCGGCGTGATGGTGCAGCGCGAGGCGCTTCCGGCGGCCGTGCGGCTGGTGCTGGCTCTGCCCGGCGGCCGCCTCACGCGCGACATCGCGCTCGGGCCTCAGACGCCGTGACCGCGGCCTCGCGCCTGCGCCCGGTCGCACAGCGCGGCGCCGCGCTGCTGCTCGCGATGCTCGTGCTGACGCTGGTCGCGACGCTCGCCGCCACGATGGTCGCGCAGCAGGCGCGAGCCGTGCAGGTCGAGGCCGCCGAGCGTGCGCGCGCACAGTCGGCGTGGATCCTGCGCGGCGCGCTCGACTGGGGCCGCATGCTGCTGCGCGAGGACGGGCGCAACGGCGGCCCCGACCACGAGGGCGAGCCGTGGGCGGTGCCGCTGCGCGAGTCGCGTCTGTCGGCCTTCCTCGCCGCCGAGCGCGACCAGTCGACCGACATCGAGCTCGAGGCCTTCCTGTCGGGTCGCATCGTCGATGCCCAGTCGCGCTACAACCTGCGCAACCTGATCGACGACCAGGGCAAGCTGGTGCCGCTCGAGGTGCGGAGCCTGCAGCGGCTGTGCCAGACCGCGGGTCTGCCGGGCGAGGCCGCGACGCGCATCGCCGAAGGCCTGCGCGCGGCGTGGCTCGCCGACGGCGGGCCCGATTCGGCCGGCGCGCCGCTGGTGCCGGCCCGCGTCGGCGAGCTGGTCTGGCTCGGCCTGTCGCGCGAGGAGGTCGAGCGGCTCGAGCCATGGGTCGAGCTGCTCCCGGTGCGGGCGCCGCTGAACGTCAACACCGCGCCGCGCGAGGTGCTGGCCGCGGTCTTCGAGGGGCTCGACGGCGGCAGCGCCGAGCGCATCGTGCAAAGCCGCGGCCGCGACGGCATCAAGTCGCTCGACGCGCTGCGGCAGATGTTCCCCGAGAGCATCAAGTTCGACGACACACGCGCGGCGGTGACGTCGAACTTCTTCGACGTCTACGGCCGCGTGCGCATGGGCGATCGCCTGCTGCAGGAACGCTCGCTTGTCGAACGCAGCGGTGACCGCGGCAGCGAGGTGGCCGTGGTCCGGACCGAGCGCCTGGGGCCGCTGGATCGCGCCGCCGAACGTGTCATGGGGTCGGGGCCAAAATAGGCGCGATGGACAGGACCCGGCGACTCCCTTCCCCGCAGCCGCCGCCGCACGCGCCCATCGGCCGCGGTGCGGCGGTGCCGCGCGGCTGCATGGCGCCGGGGCACGCGGGATGAGCCGGCTCGTCCTGCGGCTGCCGGCAAGGCCCAGGCTCGGCGCGCGCGATGCGGCCGGCGATGCCGCGGCGCCGCGCCCTCCGGCCGAGTTCGAGCACGTGCTGTGCGACGCCGCCGGCCGTGTGCTCGCGCAGGGGCGTGCCGCCGCGGCGCTGCTGCCTGCGGCCGACCGCATCGTCGCCGTGCTCGCCGAGGCCGACGTCGCCTGGCACCGCATCGTGCTGCCGCGTGCGCCGGCCGCCCGCATGCGCGCCGCGCTGCTGGGCGTGCTCGAGGACGCCCTGCTCGACGAGGACGAAGCGCTTCATTTCGCGCTCGCGCCCGACGCGGCCCCGGGGCAGGAGGGCTGGGTCGCGGTCACGCACCGGTCCTGGCTGGCGACGCTGCTGGCCGAGATCGAGCGCCACGGCCGCGTTGTCGAGCGGGTCGTGCCGGCGCTGGCGCCCGGGGACGCGTGGCGCGGCCACTTCGCGCCGGCCGGCAGCGACGGCGACGACACCGTGCACCTGGCGCTTGCCGGTCCGCCCGGGGTGCGCTGCCTCCGGCTGGGCGGGACGCTCGGCCGGGCCTGGCTGCCGCCCGGGGACGCGGCGGTGCGCTGGACGGCGGCGCCGGCGGCGGCCGCGGCTGCCGAGGCCTGGCTGGGCCATCCGGTCGAGGCGCTCGGCGACGGCGAGCACCTCGCCGAGGCGGTCGCATCGCCGTGGAACCTGCGCCAGTTCGACCTCGCGCCGCGGCACCGCGGTCTGCGCGCGCTGCGCGACAGCCTGGCGGTCTTGGGGTCGCCCGCCTGGCGGCCGGTGCGCTGGGGGCTTGCCGCGCTGGTCGCGGTGCAGCTCGTCGGGCTCAATGCGCTGGCCTGGAGCGAACGCCGCGCCATCGCCGAGCGACGCAGCGCGCTGGTGGCCCTGCTGCAGCAGACCCACCCGCAGGTGCGCGCGGTCCTCGACGCGCCGGTGCAGATGCGGCGCGAGAACGAGCGCCTGCGCGCCGCGGCGGGTCGGCCCGGGGATGGCGATCTGGAGCCGCTGCTCGCCGCCGCCGCGGCGGCGTGGCCCGATGCGCAGCCACCGATGCGCACGCTGCGCTTCGAGCCGGGGCGGCTCACGCTGGCGGTCGACCCGTGGAGCGACGACGAGTGGGCCGAGTTCCGGTCGCGCGCCGCCGCGGCGGGATTCTCGGCCTCGCGCGACGGCGCGCTCGTCGTCGTCACGCCGGCACGCGGGGGCCGGTCGTGAGCGGCGGTGCGGCGGCGGCGGCCGAGGCGCGCGCCGCAGTGCGCGCGCGCTGGCAGGCGCTGGCCCCGCGCGAGCGCAGCGCGCTCGCACTGGCGGCCGCCGTCGTCGGCCTCTACGCCACCTGGGCGCTGGCCGTGCAGCCAGCTTGGCGCACGCTTCGCGACGCCCCGGCGGCGCAGGCGGCGCTCGACCGCGACCTGGCCGCGATGCAGCGGCTGGCCGCCGAGGCCGAGACCCTCAAGGGCATCGCACCGCTGCCCGCCGGGCAGGCCGGCGCCGCGCTGCAGTCGGCCACCTCGCGCCTGGGCAGCGCCGGCCGCCTCGTGATCCAGGGCGATCGCGCGGTGCTGACGCTGACCGACGCCGATCCCGACGCGCTTCGCGCCTGGCTCGCCGAGGTGCGCTCCGGCGCGCGCGCGCGCCCGGTCGAGGCGAGTCTGCAGCCCTCGGCCGCCGGCCTCGGCGGCACGGTCGTCGTGACCGTCGGAGCCGCGCCGTGATGGCCGGCCGGGCCTGGCCGGTGGCGGCCGGCGTGCTGCTCGGCGCGATCGTCGCGCTGCTGGCCTTCGCGCCCGCGTCCTGGATCGCCGGGATGCTCGAGCGCGGCACCGGCGGTCGCCTGCTGCTGGCCGACGCGCGCGGCACGGTGTGGGCCGGCAGCGCGGTACCGGTGCTCACCGGCGGCCCGGGCAGCCGCGATGCATCGGCGCTGCCGGGTCGGCTCGAGTGGTCGGTCGGGCTCGACGGCGCCGCGCTCGAGGTCCGGCTGCGCCACGACTGCTGCATCACCGGCACGCAGGCGCTGCGGATCGAACCCGGCATCGGGCGCTGGCGCATCACGCTGCCGGGCGGCGGCGTGCTGCGCGGGCAGTGGCCCGCGTCGTGGCTCGAAGGTCTCGGCACACCGTGGAACACCGTGCAGCCAGGCGGTGTGCTTCGGCTCGAGAGCGGAGGCTTCGGTGTCGAGTCGGCCGCGGGACGCTGGCGGCTGACCGGCGGCGCCGACCTCGTCGTCGAGGGCGCACGCTCGCGGCTGGCCCCGCTGCCGACGCTGGGCAGCTACCGGCTGCGGCTGCGCGGGGACGATGCGTCGGGCGGCATCGCTCTCGAGCTGAGCAGCGCGCAAGGGCCGCTGCTGCTCGCGGGTCGCGGGCGCCTCGGCGGCGGACGGCTGCAGTTCCGCGGCGAGGCGCGCGCCGCCGAAGGGGCCGAGCTGGCGCTCGGCAACCTGCTCAACATCATCGGCCGGCGCCAGGGCGCGCTCGCCGTCATCGCGATCGGATGAGCATGAAGACCAACCGCTGCGTGCGATGCCAGTCATCGGCGCCGACTCCCCGCACGGACCGCGCGCGCCGTTGGAAGGCCGTGGTGCTGGCGGCCTGCCTGGCGGCATCGCTGCCGCCGGCGCTGGCGGCCGAACCCCGGGCCGCGACCGGTGGCGCGCCGGTGACCGTCAACTTCGTCAATGCCGACATCGAGGCGGTGACGCGCGCCTTCGCGGCGATGATCGGCCGCCAGATCGCGGTCGATCCGCGCGTGCGCGGCACGATGACGGTCTACAGCGAGCAGCCGCAGAGCATCGAGCAGGCGTACCGCAGCTACCTCGCGGCGCTGCGCGGTCTCGGTTTCGCGGTGGTCGAGACCGGCGGGCTGCTCAAGGTGGTGCCCGAGGCCGACGCCAAGCTGCAGACCGGCACCGTCTCGGTGGGCGAGGTCGCGGTGCGCGGCGACCAGATCATCACGCAGATCTTCCAGCTGCGGTTCGAGAGCCCGAACAACCTGGTGGCCGTGCTGCGGCCGCTCATCAGTGCCAACAACACGATCAACGCGAACCCGGCGAGCAACTCGCTGGTGATCACCGACTACGCCGAGAACCTGCAGCGCATCGCGCGCATCATCGCGGCGCTGGATCAGCCGGCATCGACCGGCATCGAGGTCATCCCTCTGCAGCATGCGGTGGCGTCGGACCTCGCGCCGCTGGTGCAGAGACTTGCCGGCGGTACGGGCGCTCCGGTGCCGCCCGGCGCGCCTGCGGCGGCCGGGGCGGGCGGAGTCACCGTGCTCCCGGAGCCGCGCAGCAATGCGCTCATCGTGCGCGCGCCGAACGCGGCGCGGCTGGCCGAGGTGCGCGCGACGGTGCAGCAGCTCGACCGCCCGACCAGCGGCATCGGACCCGGCGGCGGCTTCTGGGTCGTGTACCTGAAGAACGCCGACGCGGTGCGCCTGGCCGCCGTGCTGCGCGCCGCGTTCCCGTCCGGCGGCGGGGGCACGGGCGGCGGGTCGTCGGCACCGTCACCGGCCACGAGCGCGCTGCCGTCGACCAGCGTCTCCGCCGCGACGGGGGCCGGGACCGCGACCGGCGCGTCGCCGCAGGCCACCGCGCCGGTCACCGGCTCCGCCGCACCGGTGACCGGCGGCTTCATCCAGGCCGACCCGGCGACCAACGCGCTGATCATCACCGGCCCCGAGCCGCTGTACCGGCAGGTGCGGGCGATGATCGAGCAGCTCGACACGCGGCGCGCGCAGGTCTACATCGAGAGCATCGTGGTCGAGATCGCGGGCGACAACGCCGCCGACTTCGGCTTCCAGTGGCAGGGGCTGCTCGGCCAGGAGGGCGACAAGTACGGCCTCTTCGGCGGCACCAACTTCAGCACCGGCGGATCGAACATCATCGGGCTCACGCAGACCATCACCGGGCAGGGCCAGGGGGCCGGGCCGGCCGAGGGCTTCAACATCGCGCTGCTGCGCAACTACGGCGGCGTCTATGCGCTCGCCGCGATCGCGCAGTTCCTGCAGAAGCAGGGCAACACCAACATCATCTCGACGCCGAACCTGATCACGCTCGACAACGAGGAGGCCAAGATCGTCGTCGGACAGAACGTGCCCTTCATCACCGGCCAGTTCACGACCACCGGCAACGCGGTGACCAACCCGTTCCAGACCATCGAGCGGCGCGACGTCGGCCTGACGCTGCGCATCCGGCCGCAGATCGGCGAGAGCGGCACCGTGCGCATGACGATCTTCCAGGAGAGCTCCGACGTCGTGCAGCAGGCGCCGGGCACGCTGCTCGCGGGCCCGACGACGACCAAGCGCTCGATCGAGTCGCAGGTGGTCGTCGACGACGGCCAGATCATCGTGCTCGGCGGCCTGATCCAGGACCGCTACGAGGAGACGCAGCAGAAGGTGCCGCTGCTCGGCGACCTGCCCGTCGTCGGTGCGCTCTTCCGCAGCCAGACGCGCTCGCGCAACCGCTCCAACCTGATGGTCTTCCTGCGCCCGGTGGTGATGCGCGACGGCGAGAGCGTCAACCGGCTCTCGCTCGACCGCTACGACGAGATGCGCGCCGTGCAGCAGGGCCGTCCGCCGAGCCCCAGCATCGTCTTCCCGGTGCCCGACCCTCCTGCGCTCGCGCCGGTGCGGCCGCCGGCCGACGCGACCCCCGCAGCACCCGGGGCCGCCGCGCCGCCGACGCTGTCTGCGCCGTACCCGGCGGCACGCCTGCCGCCGCCGCCCTCGGCGGTGCCGTCCACGCCGCCGCCGGCGCCGCAGTAGGGCCGGGCCGCCATGGGATCGCGCCACCCGCTGCCCTATGCCTTCGCGAAGGCCAACGTGCTGCTGCTCGAGGACGACGGCCGGCAACTCGTGCTGTGGGCCGCCGAGACGACGCCAGCCGCCGCCTTCGCCGAAGTGACGCGGCTGTTCGACGTGGCCGCCTTCGAGCACGAGGCGGCCGGCACGCTGTCGCAGCGCATCGCCGTCGCCTATGCGGGCGGCGAGGGCAGCGCGGCGGCCGTGATCGGCGAGGTCGAGAGCGGTGTCGACCTGTCGCGCATGATGCAGGACCTGCCCGCCGTCGAGGACCTGCTCGAGGCCGCGGACGACGCGCCGATCATCCGCATGCTCAACGCCCTGCTCACGCAGGCGGCCAAGGACGGCGCGAGCGACATCCACATCGAGCCCTACGAGCGCTCGAGCGCGGTGCGCTTCCGCATCGACGGCACGCTGCGCGAGGTCGTGCAGCCCAACAAGGCGCTGCACGCGGCGCTGATCAGCCGCCTCAAGATCATGGCCGAGCTCGACATCGCCGAGAAGCGGCTGCCGCAGGACGGCCGCATCTCGTTGCGCATCGGCGGCCGCGCGATCGACGTGCGCGTCTCGACGCTGCCCAGCGCGCACGGCGAGCGCGCGGTGCTGCGCCTGCTCGACAAGACCGAGAGCCGCTTCACGCTCGAGGGCCTGGGCATGGGGCCCGAGGTGCTGGTCGGCTTCAATCGGCTGGTCCAGCAGCCGCACGGCATCGTGCTCGTCACCGGGCCCACCGGTTCCGGCAAGACGACGACGCTGTACGCGTCGCTCGGGCGCGTCGACACCAGCACGACCAACGTGCTCACCGTCGAGGACCCGGTCGAGTACGAGCTGCCGGGCATCGGCCAGACGCAGGTCAACGCCAAGATCGACCTCACGTTCGCGAAGGCGCTGCGCGCCATCCTGCGGCAGGATCCCGACGTCATCATGATCGGCGAGATCCGCGACCACGAGACGGCGCAGATCGCGATCCAGGCCAGCCTGACCGGCCACCTCGTGCTGGCGACGCTGCACACCAACGACGCGCCGTCGAGCGTGACGCGCCTCGTCGACATGGGGGTCGAGCCCTTCCTGCTGTCGAGCACGCTGCTGGGGGTGCTCGCGCAGCGGCTGGTGCGCAAGCTGTGCCCGCACTGCAGGCGCCGCGGCGACGACGGCTTCTGGCACCCGGTGGGCTGCGAGCACTGCGCGCACACCGGCTACAAGGGCCGCACCGGCGTCTACGAGCTGATGCTCGTCGACGCCGCGCTGCAGTCGCTGATCCACGAGCGCGCCGCCGAGCAGGACCTGGTCGCGGCGGCGCGCGCCGCCGGGCTGCGCTCGATGCGCGAGGATGGCGAGCGCCTGCTCGCCGAGGGCATCACGTCGCCCGAAGAGCTGATCCGCGTCACGCGCGACTGACGCGCCCGCCGCCATGCCCGCCTACCGCTTCGAGGCGCTCGACGCCAGGGGCAAGTCGCAGAGCGGCGTGCTCGACGCCGACAACGCCAAGGCCGCTCGCTCGCAGCTGCGCGCGCGCGAACTGGTGCCGCTGGCGGTCACGCCGGTCGCGGTGGCCGCCGAGACCGGCGGCGCGGTGCGCTTCACGCGGCGCGTGTTCGGCACCACCGGGCTCGCGGTATGGACGCGGCAGCTCGCCGGGCTGGTGTCGTCGGGGCTGCCGCTCGAGCGCGCGCTCACCGCGCTCGCCGACGAGGCCGAGCAGCCGCGCCAGCGCGAGCTCGTCGCCCACCTGAAGAGCGAGGTCAACGCCGGCAGCCCGTTCGCGCGCGCGCTGGGGACCGCGCCGCGCGAGTTCGACGAGGTCTACCGCGCGGTGGTCGCCGCCGGCGAGGCGAGCGGGGCGCTCGGCCCGGTGCTCGAGCGTCTGGCCGACGACCTCGAGCAGCGCCAGGCGCTGCGCGCCAAGGTGCTGGGCGCGATGCTCTATCCGGCCATCGTCTCGGCGATCGCCTTCGTGATCGTCATCTTCCTCGTCACCTACGTCGTGCCGCAGGTGGCCTCGGTCTTCACCAGCTCGAAGCGCGCGCTGCCGGGGCTCACGGTGGCGATGATGGCGATCTCGGACTTCGTGCGCGCCTGGGGCTGGGCGACGGCCGCGGCGGCGGTCGCCGCCGTGGCCGGGTTCGTCCTCGCGCGCCGCGGCGAGGCCTTCCGCGAACGCAGCGACGCGGTGTTCCTGCGGCTGCCGCTGGTCGGGCGGCTGGCGCGCGGCTACAACGCGGCGCGCTTCGGCGGCACGCTGGCGATGCTGGCCGGTGCCGGCGTGCCGATCCTGAAGGCGCTGCAGGCCGCCGCCGAGACGGTCGGCAACCGCGCGATGCGCGCCGACGCGCTCGACGCGCTGGTGCAGGTGCGCGAGGGCGCGCCGCTGGCCAGCGCGCTGGCGGCGAAGAAGCGCTTCCCGGGGCTGCTGGCGATGTTCGCGCGGCTCGGCGAGCAGACCGGCCAGCTGCCGGTGATGCTGGCGCGCGCCGCCGCGCAGATGTCGGCCGAGGTGCAGCGCCGTGCGCTCGCGCTCGCCACCGTGCTCGAGCCGCTGCTCATCGTGGCGATGGGTGTCGTCGTCATGCTCATCGTGCTGGCGGTGCTGCTGCCGATCATCCAGCTCAACACCTGGGTGCGCTGAGACCATGGCCGGCAGTGCCGCGCCCTGGGCGCTGACACAGGCGCAGGTGGCCGTCGAGGCAGTGGCCACCCTGGCCTTCGCGCTGTCGGGCGTGATCGAGGGCGCGCGCAAGCGCCTGGATGCGGTGGGCATCTGCGTCGTCGCCGGGCTGGCGGCGTTCGGCGGCGGCACCGTGCGCGACCTGTTGCTCGACCGCCGGCCGCTGTTCTGGGTCCAGCACGCGGGCTGGATCTGGGCGCTGCTGGCGATGTGCATCGGCGCGATGCTGTTCATGCGCGCGCGCCATCTCGAGCCCACCGAGCGCGCGATGCAGGGGCCCGACGCGCTCGGCCTCGGGCTCTTCGCCGCGGTCGGCACGCAGGTGGCGATCGACGCGCAGATGCCCGCGATCGTCGCGGTGCTTCTCGGCGTGGTCACCGCGGTCTTCGGCGGCGTCCTGCGCGACATCGTCTGCAACGAGATCCCGCGCGCGTTCAGCGACCACCGGCCCTACGCGGTCTGCGCCTTCGCCGGCGGCTGGGTGATGGTGGCGGCCCACGCGCTCGGCGCCGCGCCGTGGGTGGCGCTGCTGGCCGCCGCCGGCACCGCCACCCTGCTGCGTGCCGCCGCGCTGCGCTGGGACTGGCGGCTGCCGGCCTGGCGCGCCGCGGCGCCGCCGCGCGACGACGCCCCCTGAGCCCGGCGCTGGCGCGCGGCTTGCTTGGTTCCGTGGCGACAGCTCAGGTTTTCCCCCGCTGATCGGCAGGA
>JALORQ010000111.1 GCA_025458805.1 Rubrivivax sp. | reverse complement strand
CCGAACGACCTGCTGCTCGGCACCTCGCCGCTGGCGACGATGAGCGTCACCGACGACCCCGCCGTGCAGCTGCTGGCGGCAATGCGCTTCGTGCACGAGCGCGTGCCGCGGCCGCCCGCGCGGCCCCTGCACGCGGCGATGCCGCCGCGCTCGGGTCGCATCCGCATCGGCTACCTCTCGGGCGACCTGCACCACCACGCGGTCGGGCTGCTCACGCCCGAGCTCTTCGAGCTGCACGACCGCAGCCGCTTCGAGGTCTGGGCCTTCTGCTGGACGCCGGAGTCCAGCTCGCCGCAGCGCGGGCGCATTCTCGACGCCGTCGACCACCACGTGCGGCTGGCCGGCGTCGACGATCTGACCGCGGCGCGGCTCGTCGCCGAGGCCGGCATCGACGTGCTCGTCGACCTGCAGGGCATCACGCAGGGCGCGCGGCCGGCGATCCTCGGCCACCGGCCGGCGCCGGTCCAGGTGAGCTACCTCGGGCTGCCAGGCACCTCGGCGCTGCCGGGCGTCGACTGGATTCTCGCCGACCGCTTCGTGATGCCCGACGAGCTGCTGCCGTACTGCACCGAGAAGCCGATCCATCTGCCGCACTGCTACCAGGTCAGCGACCGCCAGCGGGCGGTGGCGCCGACGCCGCGGCGCACCGACTACGGGTTGCCCGACGACGCCTTCGTCTACTGCAGCTTCAACAACAACTTCAAGTTCAGCGAAGAGATGTTCGACGCCTGGATGCGCATCCTGGGCGCGGTGCCGGGCAGCGTGCTGTGGCTGCTGGCCGACAACGACGCGGCGCGGCGGAACATGCTCGCCCGCGCGGCTGCGGGTGGCGTCGCGCCGGAGCGCCTGCACTTCGCGCCACGCGTCTCGCCGGCGGAGTACCTCGCGCGCTTCGCGCTCGCCGACCTCGTGCTCGACACCTTCCCGTACAACGCCGGCACCACGGCGAGCGACTGCCTGTGGATGGGCACGCCGATCCTCACGCGCAGCGGCCGCAGCTACATCTCGCGCATGGCCGGCAGCCTGCTGCACGCGGTCGGCCTGCCCGACCTCGTGACGCACGACCTGCCGTCGTACGAGCGGCTCGCGGTCGACCTCGGCCGCCATCCGGCGCGCATCACCTCGTACAAGCGCTACCTCGCCGAGCACGGCCGCCGGTCGCCGCTGTTCGACCTGCCGCGGATCGTGCGCGACATCGAGGCCGCGTTCGAGCGCCTGGCGCTGCAGCACCGCGCGGCGGCGCGCTGAACCGGGGCCGCCCGCGCCGGACCGAGATGGCCGACCCGACCCTGGCCCGCCCCGCGGCTGCGGCCCCCGAGTCGCAGTCGCTGGCGCTCGCCGTCGCCTGGCTGGCGCGGCACCACGGGGTGGCGCGCAGCCCGGCCGCGCTGCTCGCCGGACTGCCCATCGACGGCCGGCTCGACGCGCCGCTGGCGGCGCGTGCGCTGGCCGAGGCCGGGCTCGATGCCGCGCTGCTCGAGCGCCGCGTGGCCGAGCTGCACCCGTTGCTGCTGCCGGCCGTGCTGCCGACGCGCGACGGCGGAGCACTGGTGCTGCTGGCACGGCACGACGACGAGGCTGCCGGCGCCGACGGCGCGCGCTTCGACGTCATCGTGCCGGGCGACGACGCCGTGACGTGCCGGCTCGGTGCGGCCGCGCTCGAGTCGCAGGCCGCCGGGCCGCTGATCGTCGCCGCGCCGAGGGTGGCGGCCGCGACCGGCACCGACGCGCTGCACGACCCCGGCACGCACTGGCTGTGGGGCACGCTGCGCCGCTTCGTGCCGCACTACCGCGCGGCGCTGGTCGCGGCGCTGCTGTCCAACGTGCTGATGCTGGTCACCGGGCTCGTCACCGCCGTGGTCTTCGACAAGGTGATCCCGCACCAGGCCTTCGTCACGCTGTGGACGCTGGCCGCGGCGGCCGGGCTCGCGATCGTCTTCGACCTCGTCGCGCGCCAGCTGCGCGCCTACCTGATCGACATGGCCGGCCGCAAGGTCGACCTGCTGCTCGGCTCGATGCTCTTCCGGCAGACGCTGGCGGTGCGCATGGAGCACCGCCCCGCCTCGGCGGGGGCCTATGCGCACACGCTGGCGCAGATCGAGGTGGTGCGCGAGTTCTTCGCGTCGGCGACGCTCGCCGCGGTGTCGGACCTGCCGTTCATCGTCGTCTTCGTCGCGATGGCCTTCGTGATCGGCGGACCGCTCGGCTGGGTGCTGGTGGCCGCGATCCCGCTCATCGTCGGCGCCGCGCTCCTCATCCAGGGCGCGCTGCGGCGCGCGATGGCCGCCAACATGAAGCAGCAGGCCGACCTGCAGGGCGTGCTGGTCGAGGCCGTCGAGGGCCTCGAGGACCTGAAGGCCGCCGGCGCCCAGGGCCGCTTCGTGCGCCGCTACGAGCAGACCACCGCGGCCGCCGCCGAGACCGCGCTGCAGTCGCGCACGATGACGAGCTGGGCGATGAACCTCTCGTCGGTGTCGCAGCAGCTCGTCACCGTCGTGCTGCTCGTCTGGGGCGTCTACCTGATCGACGCCAGGATGGTGACGGCGGGCGCGCTGATCGGCACCGTGATGTTCGGCGGCCGCGCGATCGCGCCGCTGACCAGCCTGGTCATGCTGGCGATGCGCTGGCAGGGAGCGCGCGCCGCGATGCGCGCGCTCGACCGCGTGATGCGGCAGCCGGTC
Organism: Rubrivivax sp.; assembly: GCA_025458805.1. Lineage (GTDB taxonomy): Bacteria > Pseudomonadota > Gammaproteobacteria > Burkholderiales > Burkholderiaceae_C > Rubrivivax. Next base: position 7,061 of record JALORQ010000111.1, on the reverse strand, counting down.
GACCGCGAGCCCGGGCGCAGCTACGTGCCGCGCCCGGCGGTCTGCGGCCGGCTGGTGCTGCACGAGGTGGGCTTCGCCTACCCGCCGGCCGCGGCCGCCGATGGCGCGCCGGCCGCCCCGGCGCACGCCGTGCTGCGCGGCGTCACGCTGCGCCTCGAGCCCGGCGAGCGCGTCGCCGTGCTCGGCCGCATCGGCTCGGGCAAGTCGACGATCCTGCGGCTGGCCGCTGGGCTCTACCAGCCGACCGAGGGCCGCGTCGAGGTCGACGGCATCGACCTGCGGCAGATCGACCCCGCCGAGTGGCGCGCCGCTGTCGGCTTCGTCGCGCAGGACCCGCGGCTGTTCGACGGCACGCTGCGCGACAACGTGCTGCTCGACCGGCCGTCGGCCGACCCGTCCCGGCTGGCCGAGGCGGCGCGGCTGACCGGGCTCGACCGCGTCGTCGCGGCGCACCCGCTGGGCTGGGACCTGCCGGTCGGCGAGGCCGGTGCGCTGCTGTCGGGCGGGCAGCGCCAGCTCGTCGCGCTCGCGCGCTGCCTCGTCACCGAGCCGGCGCTGCTGCTGATGGACGAGCCGACGAGCTCGATGGACGCGCAGTCGGAGGCCGCCTTTCTGCGCCAGCTCGACCGCGCGAGCGCTGGTCGCACGCTGGTGCTGGTGACGCACCGGCCGGCGGCGCTGGAACTGGTGCAGCGCGTCGTCGTCGTCGATGCCGGCCGCATCGTGCTCGACGGCCCGAAGGCACAGGTGCTCGCGGTGCTGTCGGCCGGTCCGCGCCCGGCCGGTGGGGTCGGCGGCGCGGCGCCGGTGCCGGCCGCCGTCACCGCCTGAACACATGAAGCCCTGGCGACGCCCCGCGATGCCCGCGCTGCGACCCAACGACCTGGCCTACGTCTCGCCGCTGGCCGCCGCACGCGTCGTCGAGCCGGCGCCGGCCGCGATGTGGGCGGTCTACCTCGTGCTCGCGGCGCTGGTCGCGGCGACCGCCTGGGCCGCGCTCGCCAAGGTCGACATCGTCGCCAAGGCGCCGGCGCGCATCGTCGCCGACGGGCGCGACCAGGTCATCGCCAGCCTCGAAGGCGGGATCCTGCGCGAGCTGCACGTGCGCGATGGCGACGCCGTGGTGCCGGGGCAGCCGCTGGCCACGCTCGACGCGACGCGCTTCGAGGCCGTACAGGCCGAGGGCCAGGCGCGGCGGCTCGCGCTTCGCGCCGCGATCGCGCGCCTGGAGGCCGAGGCGGCCGGCCGCGCCCCGGCGTTCCCGCCCGAGGTGGCAGCCGAGCGCCGCGTCGCCGACGGCGAGATGGCGTCCTACCGCGCCCGCCAGCAGGCGCTGCAGGACGGGCTGTCCGCGCAGCGGCGCGGCATCGAGCTCGTGCGGCGCGAACTCGCGGTGGCGTCGCGCATGGCCGCGCAGGGCCTGATGAGCGAGGTCGAGGTGATGCGGCTCGAGCGCCAGCTCAACGAGCTCGAGCTGACGGCGCAGGACCGCGTCAACCGCTTCCGCCAGGAGGCGCAGGGCGAGCTGGTGCGGCAGCGCAACGAGCTGTCGGCCCTCGAGGAGCAGATGGTGGCGCGCGACGATGCGGTGCGGCGCACCGTGCTGCGTTCGCCGGTGCGCGGCATCGTCAAGCAGGTGCGCGCCAACACGCCCGGCGGCGTGATCGCTCCCGGCGCCGCGGTGATGGAGATCGTGCCGCTCGGCGAGCGCGTGCTCGTCGAGGCCCGCATCCGGCCGGCCGACATCGGCTTCGTGCAGGTCGGGCAGCCGGTGACGATGAAGCTGACCGCGTACGACCCGGTCGTCTACGGCGGGCTCGAGGGCACGCTGGTGCGGATCAGCCCCGATGCGATCACCGACGCCGAGCGCGGTCCGGCCGGCGAGGCCTACTACCGCGCGCTCGTCGAGAGCGCGTCGCCGATGCTGCGCGCCGGCGTGCGCGAACTGCCGCTGCGGCCGGGCATGACCGGCACCGCCGAGGTCCGCACCGGCCAGCGGACCGTGCTCGACTTCGTGCTGCGGCCGCTGCTGCGCAGCCAGGAGGCGCTGAGGGAGCGCTGACCTTCGCGCTTGCCGGCTACTGGGTCGCCGGGCGGCCCACGAACTCGACGTCCAGCCGCGGCTCGGCGGCCTTCGGGTCGACGCGGTCCTCGACGTAGATGCGGCGGGCGTCGACGCCGCGGCGCGCCAGATGGTCGCGGACCGCCTGCAGCCGAGCCGGCGTCAGCTGGCGCTCGTCGCTGCCCAGGCCGTCGAGCCGCCACGGCCCGGTCGGCGCGACGAAGACCACCTCGACGTCGAGGTCGCCGGCCTCGGCGGCCAGCGCGTCGAGGCGCGCCATCGCTGCGGCGGTGAGACGGTCACCGTCGAACAGGCCGCGCGCCGGCAGGCTGGCCGAGCGCACCGTGACCTTGGGTGCCTCGGCCCGCGCCGCCGGCGATCCGCCCGCGGCGAGGGCGTGCCAGGGCGCCAGCATCGCGCAGGCCAGCGCCACGGCCAGCGCGGGCGCTCGCCGCAGCACGAGACGACGGTTGAAGGCGGGAGCAGGGCTCTTCATGCCCGCATTCTGGCCCGGCGCGGGCGTTCGTGCGGAGTCGGCCATCCGGAGCACTTGATGCGGCTCAAGCGGAGGCCGGGGTCCGCGCCTCAACATGCGGGCGCGCCGCGTGCCCCGGCGCGCGACCCCGATGCCCCCCCACGCGTTCCCGCGCTCGGAAGACGACCTGCCGAAGGCGGGCGGGGTGGTGTTCAGCGCGCGCGGACTGCGCAAGGTCTACGGCAGCGGCGAGGTCGAGGTGGTCGCGCTCGCCGACATCTCGCTCGAGATCCGGCGCGGCGAGTTCGTCGTGCTGCTCGGGGCCTCCGGCAGCGGCAAGTCGACGCTGCTCAACATCCTCGGTGGGCTCGACGTGCCGACCGACGGCGAGGTGCGCTTCGGCGACCACCGGCTGACGGGCGCGAGCGAGGCCGAACTCACCCGCTACCGGCGCGAGCACGTCGGCTTCGTCTTCCAGTTCTACAACCTGATCCCGAGCCTGACGGTGCGCGAAAACGTGCAGCTCGTCACCGACATCGCGCCGAACGCGATGGACGCCGACGAGGCGATCGCGATGGTCGACCTGACGCCGCGCCGCGACCACTTCCCGGCGCAGCTCTCCGGCGGCGAGCAGCAGCGCGTGGCGATCGCGCGCGCCATCGTCAAGCGGCCCGACGTGCTGCTCTGCGATGAGCCGACCGGCGCCCTCGACGTGCACACCGGCCAGCGCGTGCTCGAGGCCATCTCGCGCATCAACCGCGAGCTCGGCACGACCGCGGTCGTGATCACGCACAACGCGTCCATCGCAGGGATGGCCGACCGCGTGATCCACCTCGGCGACGGCCGCATCCAGCGCGTCGAGGCCAACGCCAGCAAGATCGACCCGGCCGCGCTGGTCTGGTGACCGATGCGCGCGCTCGACCGCAAGCTCTGGCGCGACCTGCGCCTGATGTGGAGCCAGGCGCTGACGATCGCGCTCGTCGTCGCCACCGGCGTCGGAGGCTTCGTGACCACGCTGTCGGCGGTCGACTCGCTCGCCGCCGCACGCGACGCGTTCTATCGCGAGGGTCGCTTCGCCGACGTCTTCGCGTCGGTCAAGCGTGCACCGCTCGCGCTCGTCGACACGCTGCGCGAGCTGCCCGGCGTCGCCGACGTCGAGCCGGGGCTCGAGTTCGTCGTGCGCGTCGAGCGCGAGGGCCGCACCGAGCCGATCATCGGCCAGCTCGTCGGCCTCGACGCGCGGCACGACCGCCGGCTCAACCGCGTGACGGTGCGCGTCGGCCGCGACGGCGGCACGCGCACGCCGGGCGGCACGCTGCCCGACGGCGCGATCCCGGCCTGGGTGTCCGAGTCGTTCGCCGCCGCGCACGGGCTGAAGCCGGGCGACAGGCTGTCCGCGCTGATCAACGGCAAGCGACGCGCGCTCGTGATGGCCGGCGTCGCGCTCGCGCCCGACCATGTCTTCGCCGGGCTATTCGGCATGCCCGACCAGCGCGGCTTCGGCGTCTTCTGGGTCGACCGCGAGGTGCTCGCCGCGGCCTACGACATGGAGGGCGCGTTCACGCACCTGGCGGTGCGGCTCGCGCCCGGGGCCGACGAGCGCGACGTGATCGGGGGGCTCGAGCGGCGGCTGGCCGCGTACGGCGGCCGGCAGCCGCACGGCCGCGCCGACCAGATCTCGCACGCAATGCTCGACAACGAGATCAAGGAGCAGCGGCTGCTCGGCACCGTGCTGCCGGCGATCTTCCTCGGCGTGGCGGCCTTCCTGCTCAACGTCGTCGTCTCGCGCCTGGTCGCGACGCAGCGCGAGCAGATCGCGGCGCTGAAGGCCCTCGGCTACGGCAACGCGTCGATCGCCTCGCACTACCTGAAGATGGTCGGCGTCATCGTCGCGCTCGGGCTCGTGCTCGGCGTCGCGCTCGGCAAGGCGCTGGGCGTCGGGCTGACCGGGCTGTACGCCGAGTTCTTCCGCTTCCCGAGCTTCGATCACCGGCTGCCGTCCGGCCTGGTGGCGACCGCCGCGGCGCTGACCGTGGCCACCGCCGTGCTCGGCACCTTCACCGCGATCGGCGCCACCGTCCGGCTCGCGCCGGCCGAGGCGATGCGCCCGCCCGCGCCGGGGCGCTACCGGCGCTCGATCGTCGAGCGCCTGGGCCTCGTGCGGCTGGGCACCGGGCTGCGCATGATCGTGCGCCAGATGGAGCGGCGGCCGCTGCGCACCACGCTGTCGATCGGCGGCGTCGCGTTCGCGGTGGCGATCGTCGTCATGGGCAACTTCTTCCGCGACGCGATCGACTACATCGTCGACACGCAGTTCACGCTCGCGATGCGGCTCGACGTCGCGGTGTGGACCATCGATGCCGTCGACGACGCCGCGACGCGCGAGCTGCAGCGGCTGCCGGGCGTGCGTTCGGTCGAGCCGACGCGCTTCGTGCCGGTCGTGCTGGTCAACGGCCACCGCCGCGAGCGCACCGAGATCCGCGGCTACGCGGTGCATCCCGACCAGTACCGCATCGTCGACGTCGATCAGCGGCTCACCGACCCGGACGGCGACGGGCTGGTACTCACCGACCGGCTGGCCGCCAAGCTCGGCGTGCGCGTCGGCGACCGCGTCGGCGTCGAGGTGCTCGAGGGCCGCCCGCGCACGCTGTCGCTGCCGGTCGACGCCACGGTGCGCGAGATGATGGGGCTCAACGCCTACATGAATCGTCCGGCGCTCAACCGCGCGCTCGGCGACCCGGACCTGTCGAGCGGCTTCTCGGTCTCGCTCGAGCCCGGCCGCGAGGCCGCGCTGCTCGAGGCCACGCGCGCGATGCCTCAGGTGGTCGGGGCCTTCAGCAAGGCGACCATGCTGCGCAACATGCAGGAGGTCAGCGCGCGCAACATCCGCATCATGAGCACGGTGCTGACCCTGTGCGCCGCGGTGATCGCCGTCGGCGTGGTCTACAACAACGCCCGCATCGCGCTCGCCGAGCGCACCTGGGAGCTGGCGAGCCTGCGCGTGCTCGGCTTCACCCGGGCCGAGGTCTCGGGGCTGCTGCTCGGCGAAATGGCGATCTCGATCGCGGTGGCGCTGCCGCTGGGCATGCTGCTGGGCCGCGCGCTCGTCGGCGGCCTGTCGGCGGCCCTGGCCAGCGACCAGTTCTTCTTTCCGGTGATCATCGAGCCGCGCACCTACGCCTGGGCGGCGATCGCGGTGGTCGCCGCCGGTGCCGCGAGCGCCCTCGTCGTGCGCCGGCGCATCGACCGCCTCGACATGGTGGCCGCGCTGAAGACCCGGGAGTGAGTTTGGCCGCGCGACGGACCGAGACGATGCAGACACGAACCAAGATCACGATCGCCGTCGGCGTGCTCGCGCTCGGCGCGCTGCTGGCCTGGGCCTTCGCGCCGCGGCCGGTCGAGGTCGAGACCGCCATCGTCTCGGAGGGTCCGTTCGAGACGACGATCGACGAGGACGCGCGCACGCGGCTGGTCGACCGCTACGTCGTCTCGGCGCCGCTCGCCGGCCGGCTGGCGCGCATCGCGCTGCGCGAGGGCGACGTCGTGGCCGCCGGGCAGGTCGTCGCCACGCTCGCGCCGGCGCCGGCGCCGATGCTCGACGAGCGCAGCCGCGCCGAGCAGTCCGCGCGCATCGCGGCGGCCGAGGCGGCGGTGCTGCAGGCACGCGCGCGCATCGGCGCCGCCCGCGGGGCGCTCGAGCGGGCGCGCACCGAACAGCGGCGCACCGAGCAGCTCGCGCAGCAGGGCTTCGTCGCGCCGATCAAGGTCGACGGCGACCGCCTCGCGGTGCAGGCGTCGCAGCGCGAGCTCGACGCCGCGGTCGAGGGCGAGCATGTCGCCGGCTTCGAGCTGCAGGTGGCGCGCGCCGCGCTCGCCGCCGCGGGCGGCGGTCGCGTGCCGCCGGCCGGGTTCGAGCTGCGCTCGCCGGTCGCCGGCCGCGTGCTGAAGGTCGTGCAGCCCAACGAGACGGTGGTCGGCATCGGCGCGCCACTGCTCGAGATCGGCGACCTGGCGCGGCTCGAGGTGGTGGCCGAGCTGCTGACCGCCGACGCGCTGCAGGCGGTGCCGGGTCGGGTGGTGCGCATCGAGCGCTGGGGCGGCCCGGCCGACCTGGCGGGGGTCGTGCGCCACGTCGAGCCGGCGGCCTTCACCAAGGTCTCGGCGCTAGGCGTCGAGGAGCAGCGCGTCAACGCGGTCATCGACATCACGAGCCCGCGCGAGCAGTGGGCGGCGCTCGGTGACGGCTTCCGCGTCGGCGTGCGCATCGTCACGCGCAGCGAGCCGCAGGTGCGGCGGGTGCCGGTGAGCGCGGTGTTCCCGCTGCCGGCCGGCGACCCGCGTGCGCCGGGACACGCCGTCTTCGTCGTCGACAGCCGCCGCGCGCGGCTGCAGCCGGTGACGCTGGGCGGCCGCAACCCGAGCGTCGCCTGGATCACCGACGGGCTCGCGAGCGGCGCGACGGTGATCGTCTACCCGCCGGCCGCAGTGGCCGACGGGGTGCCCGTGCGCATGCGTCGTCGTTGA
>JALORQ010000008.1 GCA_025458805.1 Rubrivivax sp. | reverse complement strand
ATCCACAGGGTGGCCAGCAGGCCGGCCGCGGCCAGCTTGAGCACGCAGGGCAGCAGGCAGTAGGCGATGGTCAGCGCCTGCAAGGCCTCGGGGCTGCGGCTGCCGGCGGTATAGCCGAAGGCCTCGAGCAGCGGCAGCGCGATGCCGGCGGCCAGCGCCAGGTTGAGCTTGGTGGCGAAGTTCCACCAGCCGAAGTAGGCGCCCTCGAGGCGACCGCCGTGGCCGGCACGCTGGATCACACCCGCCAGCAGCGCGCCCGGCAGCGTGAGGTCGGCGCCGAGCGCGACGCCGCTGGCGATGCACACCGCCATGTACGCCACCACGTCACCGCTGCCGAGCAGCGCCGCCCAGACGAAGCTGGCGATCGCGAGCAGCATGCCGGCCAGCCACGCGCGCGCCAGGCCGAAGCGCGCCACGGCCCTGACCCACAGCGGCATCGACAGCGCGCCCGCGGCAAAGTAGCCGGCGAGGAAGAGCGGCTCGAAGGCCTGCGCGTCGAGGCGGTCGCGGATGAAGAAGAGCACCAGCGTCGCCGGCACCGCGCTGGCCACCCCGTTGACGAGGTAGATCGCGAGCAGGCGGCGGAAGTCCGGCGTCGCCAGCGGCTCGCGCATCGACAGCGCCGGTGCGGCCGCGCGGGCGGCGGGGCGTGTCGCGCGCGGTGCCAGGCGCAGCAGCGAGACGGCGGCGAGCAGCAGCACCGCGAAGACGATGCTCGTCACTCCCAGCCCCGCGGTCGACGGCAGGACGCTGGCGATCAGCACGCCGACCAGCGCCAGCCCCTCGCGCCACGAGACGATGCGCGCGCGCTGGCCCTCGTCGCCGCCCAGGCGCGCGCCCCAGGCCTGGTGGACCACGCTGAGCACGCTGAAGCTGAAGTAGGCGACGGCCAGCGTGACGGCGCACCACCAGAGCAGCGGGCCGAGCCCCTCGACCGCCGGAAAGAACAGCGCGCGGAACGCCACCGCGAGCACGACCGAGGCGCCCAGCGCGACCGCCAGCACCCGGGCCGCCGAATGGGCGAACCAGCCGTCGGCCCAGCGCCCGATCCACGGATCGACGAAGGCGTCGAACAGCCGCACCCCGAGCAGAAGCAGCCCGAGCGTGGCCAGCGGGATGCCGAATTCGCTGGCGTAGTGGTTGGGCAGCACCACGTACAGCGGCAGCGCGACGAAGGCCAGCGGCAGGCCGAGCCCGCCGTAGGCGATGCCGTCGCGCCAGCCGCCGCGCCAGGCGCCGGCGGCCAGCGTGGTCATGCGCCGGTCCCGGGGCGCTGCGCGCCGAGCAGGGCGTCGCGCAGGGCGGGCTGCGACGTCTTCTCGGACAGCCAGATGCCGAAGAAGAGGCGCGCGAAATCGGCGTCCTCGACCTCGGCGGTGAGCCGGCCGTTGGCGAAGAAGCGGGCCGAACGCCCGGGCCGCTTGACGCCGGTCAGCCGGTCGCCCTGGCGCACGTCGGGGAAGGCGCGCCGCATCGCGTCCAGCCATGCCGTGCCGCGATCGGAGGGGATCTCCGCCTGCCGCCGCATTTCGTCGAGCGAGCGCTCGGCGATGGCGTCGCCGTCGAGGCTGCGCTGGTACACCAGTTCGAGCGCGAGCGGGCTGCGCGGCCAGGTCGCCGGTGCCAGCGTGCCCTCGGACGGCGCCCACAGCCGGGCGTCGTAGACGCTCAGGCCCAGGAAGCGCAGCCTTCCGCTGCCCTGGAGCCGTGCGCCGGGCAGCTCGGCGGCCACCTCGGGCGGCGGGGAGGCGGCATCGGCGGCCAGCGGCGCGAGGGCCGCCGCGGGAAGCAGCGCGAGCGCGCGGCGGCGCGAGACGGGCACGGGTCGGGTCATCGTCGGCTCCCCGGAATCAGTCGCGACGCAGCGTGTACTGCACGACGTCGGTGTTGCCGGTCGCGAACGCGGCTTCGCAGTAGGCAAGGTAGAACTCCCAGATGCGCAGGAAGCGCTCGTCGAAGCCGAGCTTGCGCACCTGGCGGTCGCGGGACAGGAACTGCACGCGCCAGCGACGCAGCGTCTCGGCGTAGTCGCCGCCGAACGCGAGCGCATTCTCGACCGCGAGGCCGGCCTTCGCCGCTTCCGCGCGGAACGCGGCGTCGCTCGGCAGCAGTCCGCCCGGGAAGATGTACTGCTGGATGAAGTCGGTCGAACGCGCGTAGCGCTCGAACAGATCGTCGCGGATCGTGATCGTCTGGATGCAGGCGCGGCCCCCGCGCTTCAGGTTGCGGCGCAGCGTCGCGAAGTAGCCGCCCCAGTACTCGCGCCCGACGGCCTCGAACATCTCGATCGACGCGATCGCGTCGAACGGCCCGTCGGCGATGTCGCGGTAGTCCTGCAGGCGCAGGTCGGCACGCGACCCGAGCCCGGTGCGCGTCAGCCGATCGCGCGCGTAGTCGAGCTGCTCGGTGGACAGCGTCACGCCGGTGACGTGCGCGTCGTGCTCGCGGGCGGCGGTCTCGGCCAGCGCGCCCCAGCCGCAGCCGATCTCGAGCAGCCGCTGGCCTGGCTCGAGGCGCACTTCCCGCAGCGCGCGCCGCACCTTCGCGACCTGGGCCTCCGCGGTGGGCCGGCTCAGGTCGCCGTCGAACAGCGCGCTCGAGTAGTTCATCGTCTCGTCGAGCCAGAGACGGTAGAACGGATTGCCCAGGTCGTAGTGGGCGTGGATGTTCTTGCGGCTGCCGGTCCGCGTGTTGCGGTGGAGCAGGTGCCTCACCCGATACAGCAGCGAGCCCCACCAGCGGCCATAGATCACCTGCTCGATCGCATCGCGGTTGGCGAGGAACAGCCGCAGAAGGCCCACCAGGTCCGGCGTCGTCCACCGGCCTTCGATGTAGGCCTCGGCGAAGCCGATGTCGCCGCTCTTCAGCGCGGCGGCGCACACGCTCCAGTCGAGAAGGCGCAGGGCCGCGCGCGGCTCGCCGTCGGCGCCGCGGCCGAAGCGGCGTTGCGTGCCGTCCGGAAGCTGCGCGTCGAGCGTGCCGACCGACAGTCGCTCGAGAAGGCGCAGGACGGTCCGGGCGGCGGCCGGTGCGCCCTCGGGTGCGGGCAGGTCGCGGGTCGCTGGGCGGGTCGCGGTGCTGGTGTGGGTCATGGCGTGCGGTCCGGCAGGGCAGCCGGGTCAACGGGTCGTGAAAGCCTGCGGCGGGGCAGGCTTGGAGAAGAACGGGACGCGCTTGGCCCACAGCCGCAGCGCGTGCCAGTGGATGCGCGCGATCACGCCCAGCGTCATCAGCGGCATGCCGAAGATGGCGCGCCGCGCGCTCTCGGCGGTGAGGGGCTCGAGCCGGCCGGACACGCTGGTCTCGAGCAGCGGACCGGCCTCGTCGTCGTGATCGACGCGCGCGATGCAGCGGTCGTGGGCGCGCATGAAGCGGAAGCGATAGCGGCCCGCGACGCGGCAGAAGGGCGAGACGTGGAAGACCTTGTGCGCGGCCAGTTCGCGTCCCCAGCCCAGCCCGTCGCCGGCCAGCAGGTAGCAGTGCCGCTCGCCGAAGGTGTTGTTGACCTCGGCGACGATGGCGGCCAGCGTGCCGTCGCGCCGCTCGCAGTACCAGAAGCTCACCGGCTTGAATGCATAGCCGAGCACGCGCGGGTAGGTCTGCAGCCAGGCCTCGCCGTCGGCGTCGTCGATGCCCTCGGCGCGCAGCAGTTCGTCGAGCCAGCCCAGCGCATCGTCGCGCCCGTCGCCGTGGTCGCGGTCGTGGAACGACAGCCAGCCGAAGCGATTGCGCCGCAGCGCCGGCTCGGGCTGCGCGCGCAGGCGCCGCATCGGCAGCAGCAGGAAGTAGGTCGACGCCGAGAAGGCGTGGCGCGCCGGCCGCAGTCGGCGGTGGCGCACCTGGCCGAACGCGATGAGCGCACCGACGCGCGGGGCCGCGCCCGAGTCCGTTGCCACCACGGCGTTCAGGCCGCTGCGGGCTCGGCAGCCCGCGTCTCTTGCTGCCAGGACTCGCGCAGCCGCTGCACGACCGCCAGCCCGGAGGCGAGCCCGTCCTCGTGGAAACCGTAGCGCGTCCAGGCGCCGCAGAACCAGATGTTCCGGCGGCCCTGGATCGCAGGGAGTCGGCGCTGGGCCTCGATCGCCGCGAGGTCGAACACGGGATGGCTGTAGTCGATGCGCGCGACGATCCGCGACTCGTCGATCGGCCGCACCGGATTCAGCGACACCACCACGGGCTGCGGCCAGGGCAGTGGCTGCAGCCGGTTGATCAGGTAGTGCAGGCAGACCGCCGCCTGCTCGCGACCCGCATCGGCAGCGCGCTCGTAGTTCCACGCCGCCCAGGCAAGCCGCCGCCGCGGCAGCACGGTGGCGTCGGTGTGCAGCACCGCCTCGTTCGGGTGGTAGCGGATGGCGCCGAGCACGGAGCGCTCGTCGGCCGTGGGATCGGTCAGCAGCGCGAGGCTCTGGTCGCTGTGACAAGCCAGCACGACGTCGTCGAAGCGCTCGCTGCCGCGCGCCGTCGCGACCAACACACCGCCGCCGGGGGCGGCGAGCCGCCGCACTTCGCGTACCGGCGTGTGCAGGCGCGCGTCCTCGATCCTTCGCAGCATCGCCTGCACGTAGTGGCGGGCGCCGCCGCGCACGGTGTGCCACTGCGGACGATCGCTGACCTGGATCAGCCCGTGGTTGTGGCAGAAGCGGATCAGCGTCGCGATCGGGAACTGCAGCATCTGGTCGGTCGGGCATGACCAGATGCAGCCGATCATCGGCAGCAGATAGCCGTCGCGGAACGGCCTGCCGAACGCGTGACGGTCGAGGAATGCGGCGATCGGCTCGGCCAGTTCCCCTTCGGCGCCGCGTAGCGCGAGGCCCGTGGCCAGCCGGTTGAAGCGCACGATGTCCGCCAGCATGCCCAGGAACCGCGGGCGCAGCAGGTTGCTGCGCTGCGCGAACACCGTGTTCAGGTTCGACCCGCTCCACTCGAGTCCGGTCCGGGGCACCTGCACCGAGAACGACATGTCGGACGGCGCGGTCGCGACCTCGAGCTCGGCGAACAGGCGCACGAGGTTCGGGTAGGTGCGGTGGTTGAAGACGAGGAAGCCGGTGTCCACGCCGTGGGTGGTGCCGTCGAGGGTCACGTCCACGGTGTGGGTGTGGCCGCCGAAGTGGCGGCCGGCCTCGAACAGGGTCACGCGCGCCTCGCCGGCCAGCCGGTAGGCCACGGCGAGGCCAGAGATCCCCGACCCGATGACGGCGACGCGTCGCATGCGGTCAGCTCCGTCGGCCGCCGGCCGCAGGGACAAAGAAAAAGGCACCACTCGAAGTGGTGCCTCGGGGAAAAAAGACTGTCGCGCCGCGCCCCTCGGCGAACGAGGGAGGGAGGGAGGAGGAGGAGATGCGCCCAGGGATTGCAGGCGCGCGGAGCGCCCGTCGACGCGACAGAAAGAGCGATGCCGGGCCGCTGCAGGGGCTGAATGCCTGACCCGCCTCGAGAACGCCCGACCTGCATCCTGCGACCCGGTGGCGGCGCAAAAGTTCCATCTCCATGCGGCAAGCGCTGCGGCTGCCGAGCGCCCGGGCAGCGATCCGAGGTGAGACGGGGGTCCTGCGATTCATACCGATTAGTCTATCCGCGACTGAATAGTATCGCCACGCAACGGGCGGTCGCGAGATTCCCGCCGTCGGTGCAAGGGTATTGTCGCCGCGGTCGCGGCGCCGCTTTCGCCTTCGGCCCTTCGAGAGTGACCACGTTCTGTCCTGTTCAAACGGCCGGGGCGCACGTATATTCGATGCCGTTTGCCTTTGTCACTCATGCTCGTCTTGGACATCCACCGTTCGCCCGCCAGCGCGAGGGCCGTGCGGTCCCGCATCGCGACGCGCCTCCCGGCCCATGAATGATCGCAGCGCGGTGACCCCTATCACGCTTTCGATTGCAGCCGTCGAGCGTGATACGGGTCTGAGCAAGGACACCCTGCGCGTCTGGGAGCGCCGCTACGGGTTTCCGTCGCCGGAGCGCGACGAGATCGGCGAGCGCGCCTACACGCTTGATCAGGTCGAGAAGCTGCGGCTGATCAAGCGGCTGCTCGACGCCGGGCACCGCCCGGGGCGCATCGTGCCCATGTCCTTCGCCGAGCTGCAGACGCTGAGCGACTCCGCCGGCGAGCCGGTCGTGCGCGCGCTGGAGCCGCTCGCGAGCAGCGACGACGACATCCGCCGGCAGCTCGACCTCGTCCGCAGCCACGACGTGCCAGCGCTGCGCAACCAGCTGACGCGCCAGCTGTCCCGCCACGGCGTCGCCCGCTTCGTCACCGAGGTCCTCGCGCCCCTCACCGCCGCGGTGGGCGATGCTTGGCTGCGCGGCCACATGGAGGTCTTCGAGGAACACCTGTTCACCGAAGTCGCGCAGGTCGTGCTTCGCCAGGCCATCGCCGGAATCCCGGAGCCCGCCCCGGACAGCCGGCCGCGGGTGCTGCTCACCACCTTCCCCGGCGAGCCGCATGCGCTGGGGCTGCTGATGGCCGAGGCGATCTTCGTGCTCGAAGGCTGTCCCTGTGTCTCGCTCGGGCCGCAGACGCCGCTGTGGGACATCGCGCTCGCCGCGGCGGCGCAGCGGGCCGACGTCGTCGCGCTTGGCTTCACCGGCTGCATGAACCCGAACCAGGTCGTCGACGGCCTCGGCGAACTGCGCGCGAAGCTGCCGCCGTCGGCGCGGCTTTGGGTGGGAGGCAGCGCGCCTGTGCTGCACCGGCGACGCATCGACGGTGTCGAGGCACTGGCCTCGCTCGACCAGCTCCCGGGCGAACTCCGGCGATGGCGGGCCGACCTGCAGGACGGCTGACCGACCGGCGCACGATCGCCCGCAGGTGCCCGGAGAATGCCCCAGGTTCCTAGAATCGGGGGTCCAACAGGCGGTGCCCATGCTGTATCCCGAACTCTTCAAGCAACTCGAGGCCGTGCGCTGGAATCACCGAGTGGGCGGCGCTGCCGGCCACCGAGATGTTCCTGCGCGACAACCGCGACGACAGCGACTTCTCGGCGTTCATGAGCGTGTGGTTCTTCGAGGAGCAGAAGCACAGCCTCGTGCTGATGGAGTACCTGCGCCGCTTCCGTCCCGACCTCGTCCCGACCGAGGACGAGCTGCACGCGATCCGCTTCGAGTTCGACCCCGCGCCTCCGCTCGAGACGCTGATGCTCCATTTCTGCGGCGAGGTGCGGCTGAACCACTGGTACCGCCGCGCCGCCGAGTGGCACACCGAGCCGGTCATCAAGGCGATCTACGAGACGCTGGCCAAGGACGAGGCGCGCCACGGCGGCGCCTACCTGCGCTACATGAAGCGCGCGCTCAACCGCTTCGGCGACGAGGCGCGCGCAGCGTTCGCCAAGGTCGGCGTGCTGATGGCCAGCGCGCGGCGTACCGCGCAGGCCCTGCACCCGACCAATCTGCACGTGAACGTGGAGCTCTTTCCGCGCGACACGATCCAGAGCCGCCTGCCCGACCCGAAGTGGCTCGAGCAGTGGCTCGACCGCCAGATCCAGTTCGACGCCTCCTGGGAGGGCAAGGTCGTCGAGCGCATCCTGCACAACATGGGGCTGCTGATGGAGCGCAGCTTCACCAGCGTGCAGGAGCTCAACCGCTACCGCAAGGAGCTCGCGGCCTCGCTGGCCGCGTCGGCGGCGGGCAAGCCGCAGGCCGCCTGACCCGCGCCGACGGCCTCAGGCGCCCCTGGCCGCGCGCGCGGCCGCCAACGCGGTCTCGTCGGCCTTGCGGTCGGCAGCGACGCGCTGCGCCGCCGGGCGTTCGCCGACCATTCGCGTGTAGCCCTTCCAGTCGATGCCGGCCGCGGCCAGCATGTCCTCGCCCAGCACCAGGCGCGTCGACATCGCGACCAGCGGCAGGCTGACCCAGGCCGAGCAGTCGGCGAGCGTGAACTGCTCGCCGGCCACGTACGGCGAGAACCTCGCCAGCCGGCGGAAGCCGGCGATGTGGCGCGCGAGCAGCTTGCGCACGCGCTCCTTCGCGTCGTCGCTCACGCTGCCGCCGAAGAAGGCCTGCGCGTAGAGCTCGCGCGCGACCAGCTCGAGGTGCAGGTCGACGAAGACTGCGAGCTCGCGCACCTTGGCGGCGCCGAACGGGTCCGACGGCACCAGCGCGGGCTGCGGGAAGCGGCTCTCGAGGTAGTCGACGATGACCTGGCTCTCGCACAGCGAGCCGTTCTCGGTGCGGATGAACGGGATCTTGCCGAGCGGCGACGCGTCGAGCACCGCGTCGTCCTGCGAGCCGGCCTTGACGCGCTCCTCGGTGAAAGGGATGCCCTTCTCGAGAAGCACCAGCTTGACCTTGTTGTAGTAGTTCGACAGGGCGAAGCCGCACAGCGTGATCATCGGACGGTCTCCCGGGCTAGAGGGTCGATGGGCGAAGAGTCTAGCCGCCCCGGTCGTCAGCGCCGGTTGACCAGCGCGATGCCGACGCTCACCGCGGCCAGCGCCGCGATCAGCCGTGGCGTCACCGGCTCGTCCAGCAGCAGGGCGCCGGCCAGCAAGCCGAAGACCGGGGTCAGCAGCGTGAAGGCGGCGAGCCTCGTGGCCGGGTAATGGCGCACGAGCCAGAACCAGGCCAGGTAGCTGGCGAACGTCACGACCACGATCTGGAAGGCCAGCGAGCCGAGCGTGATCGCCGACGGCAAGGCCGGCCAGTGCTCGCCGGCGGCGAGGCCGGCCGCGCCGAGCAGCAGCCCGGAGCCCAGCAGCTGGTAGAGCAGCGTCTTCTCGGGCGCGGCGGTCGACAGCCGCGAGGCGCGGATGACCAGCGTCGTCGCGCCCCAGAACACTGCGCCCGCGACGCCCAGCGCATCGCCGACCCACTGCATCGGGCCGGCGGCGGGCTGCGTGAACCCTTCGGCGAAGGCCCAGGCAACGCCACCGAAGGCGAGGGCGAGACCGGCGAACTGTCGCGCGCTCAGGCGCTCGCCCGCGGCGATGAAGGGCATGCCGAGCGCAACGACGAAGGGCGACAGGTAGATGAAGACCACCATCCGCGACGCCGTCGTGTACTGCAGACCGACGAAGATGCAGCCGAACTCGATCGCGAACAGCAGCCCGGCCAGCAGGCCGCCGCGCAGCGTGCCGTCGCGGCCGAAGAGCGCGATGCCGCGCCATCGCGACCACGCCATCACCAGCGCCGCCGCACCGAGCGAGCGCGCGCCGGCCTGCAGCAGCGGCGGCAGCTCCGCGAGCGCGACCTTGGCCGCGACCTGGTTGAGCCCCCAGATCGCGCAGCACAGCACCAGCAGCGCGACCGCCGGGGTGTCGAGGTGCTCGCGGCGTGCCGTCATTGCCGGCGATCATCGCCGAACGCGCGCGACGACCGCGCAGGCCAAGCCGGCGGCGGCGCCCGTCGCATGGCCGACCGGGGCGAGCGGGATGTCCCAGCCCGGCAGCGCGCGCAGCGCGGGGCCCCACGGCGCTTCGAGCACCAGCTTCGCCGCGAGCCCGGCCAGGATCGCGCCGCCGATCCAGCGCGCGCGCCCGGCGCCGTCCGCGACGATGAACCAGCCGGCGATCGCGACCCCCGCATGCAGCACGCCCGACAGCCCGCCGTAGTGCGACAGCTCGGGGCGCAGCAGCAGCAGGGCGTGCGTCAGCGGCCACGCCGCCAGCCACGCGAGCGCCGCGCGCGCCGGCAGCCGGCCGGCCGGGCCCAGCGACGCCAGCACGGCGAGCGCCCCGAGATTTGCACCCAGGTGCAGGCCGCTCCAGTGCACGAACGCGGCGGTCCACGCGCGCCACGGTTCGGAGAGCGCCAGCGCCGGCTGCCAGTCGAGCACCGCGGCCGCAGCCGGGATGCCCGCCCCGGCGACGGCGCCGGCGGCGAGCACCGCCGCCGCCGCGAGCCAGGCGCGCCCCGGGTACGTCAGCCCGGAAAGACGGTGCGCCACAGCGCGAGCACGGCATCGCGCGCGGCGGCCATCGACTCGGGCGCGACCTGCGTCGGCATCTCGTCGAGGCGTGCGCGGTGCTGGGCCCGGCGCAGCTCGCGGTAGGCGTCCGCCGCCGCGGTGCCGACACCCGGAGGCAGCAGCCCGGCGGCCTCGGCGCGCCGCAGCAGCGCGATGTTGCCCGCGTTGGCCAGCAGCCCCGGGTGGGCCGCGGCATGCGCGAGCACCAGCTGCTGCACCGCGAACTCGACGTCGACCATGCCGCCGGGGCTGTGCTTCACGTCGAAGCGCCCTGAAGGCACCGGGCGCGCCGCGCGCAGCTTCTCGCGCATCGCGCGGACTTCCTCGCGCAGCGCCTCGGGGTCGCGCGCGGCGGTCAGCACGTGCCGGCGCACAGTCTCGAAACGCGGCGCGATCGCCGGCGCGCCGGCCGCGAAGCGCGCCCGCGTCAGCGCCTGGTGCTCCCAGGTCCACGCGGTGTTGCTGCCGCGACCTTCCTGGTAGCGCTCGAACGCGCCGATCGACGTGACCAGCAGCCCCGAGTTGCCGTTCGGGCGCAGCGCGGTGTCGATCTCGAACAGCTCGCCCGCCGCGGTGCGCAGCGTCAGGAACGTGATCAGCTTGCGCACGAACGCGCCGTAGACCTCGAGCGCGAGGTTCTTGTCGGGCTCGTCGTCGTCGTCGAACAAGAAGACCAGATCCAGGTCGCTGCCGTAGCCGAGCTCCTTGCCGCCGAGCTTGCCGTAGGCGATGACGGCCAGCCCGGGAACGTCGCGGTGGCGCCGCGCGAAGCGCGACCAGGCCCAGCGCAGCGCGACGTCCAGCGTGGCGTCGGCGAGTGCCGAGAGGTCGTCGGCGACCTCCTCGACCGAGAGCTCGCCCTCGACGTCTCGCACCAGGGTGCGGAAGACCTCGGCGTGGTGCGCACGGCGCATCGTGTCGAGCAGCTTCTCCTCGTCGTCCTCGCCCGAGCGCTGCCAGGCCTCGCGGCGGTCCTCGAGCTCCGCGACGAACGCTGCGCGCTCGAATCGCAGGTGCGCCAGGCGCGCATCGGCCAGCTCGTCGATCACGCCCGGGTGGCGCAGCAGATACTGCGCCGGCCAGCGGGCCTGGCCGAGCAGCCGCAGGAGCCGGTCCTGCACCTCCGGGCGCTCGGCGAGCAGCGCCAGGTAGCTCTCGCGGCGCAGCAGCGTCTCGCACCAGTCGACGAAGCGCAGTGCCGCCGCCTCGCTGCAAAGGCCGTCGTCGAGCGCCTGGCCGGTGCGCTGCATCAGACGCCCGAGGCGCAGGCGGCTCTCGTCGCGCAGCGACTGCACGCGCGGGTGGCGCGACCACGGTCCGAGCCGGGCCTGCAGCGACGCCGGCAGGCGCTCGAGGAGCGCCTCGCTGTCCACTGGCAGCGGCGCCGGCGTGCAGCCGCGGCAGTTCTGGCGGCCGTTGCCCGGCGTGCCGATCGCGCCCTCGCGCAGCAGCGCGTCGAACTCGGTGGCCACCACCTCGCGCACCTCGCACAGGCGGTCGAGCAGCTCGCAGGCCTCGGCGCGGCAGGTGAGCCCGAGGCTGCGCGCCATCCAGCCGAGGT
This sequence comes from Rubrivivax sp., assembly GCA_025458805.1. GTDB lineage: Bacteria > Pseudomonadota > Gammaproteobacteria > Burkholderiales > Burkholderiaceae_C > Rubrivivax. Next base: position 43,659 of record JALORQ010000008.1, on the reverse strand, counting down.
CGGCGTCGTCGGTCGGCAGCAGGTGCGTCTGCTGGTCGTCGAGATACTGAATGCGGTGCTCGACGCGCCTCAGGAAGACGTAGCCCTCGCTGAGCCGCTGCGCGGTCTCGGGGCCGATGAGCCCGAACGCGGCCAGCCGCGACAGCGCCTTGAGCGTCGATCGGGTCCGCAGCTCCGGGAACTGGCCGCCGCGCACCACCTGCAGCAGCTGCACGAGGAACTCGATCTCGCGGATGCCGCCGCGCGACAGCTTGACGTCGTTGGCGCGCTCGGGCCGGCCGGCGGCGCGGCGCTGCGCCTCGTCGCGCACCTTTCGATGCAGCTGCCGCAGCCCCTCGAAGACGCCGTAGTCGAGGTAGCGCCGATAGACGAAGGGCGCGACGAGCGCGCGCAGCGCGAGCGCGCGGCCGCTGGCCACCGCGGCGCGGGGCGCGACGACGCGGCTCTTCAGCCACGCGAAGCGCTCCCACTCGCGGCCCTGGACCTGGAAGTACTCCTCCAGCATGCCCAGGCTGACGACCGGCGGGCCTGACTGCCCGTTCGGGCGCAGCGCGAGGTCGACGCGGAAGACCAGGCCGTCGTCGGTGGTCTCGCCGATCAGCGCGTGGAGCCGGCGCGCGACGAACGCGAAGTACTCGTGGAACGAGACCGGCCGCGCCCCGTCGGTCTGGCCGTCGTCCTCGTAGACGTAGACGAGGTCGATGTCCGACGAGACGTTGAGCTCGCGGGCGCCGAGCTTGCCCATGCCGACGATCCAGAAGTCGATGCGCCTGCGGTGCGCATCGAGCGGCGGCCCGTGCCGCTCGTCGGCCTCGGCCAGCGCCTGCGCGAGCGCCAGCTCGAGCGTCGCCTCGGCGAGCGCGGTCATCGCGCCGGTGACCGCCTGCAGCGGAGCGTCGCCCTCGACGTCGAGCACCGCCAGCCGCTCGAGCACGAGGTGGCGGGCCACGCGCAATGCCGAAGGCAGCTCGCGCCCGCCATCGCGCAGCCGTGCCACGAGCCCGGTGATCGCCTCGGCGTCGGGGACGCCCGGCGCCAGGTGCGCCCGCTCGGGGCCCCAGCGACGGCGCACGCGCTGCACGAATCGACTGTGCTCCGCCCGCGCCGGCGCGTCGGTCACGGACTGTGCGGCTGCACCGGTCATGCCTTCCCTCGTCGTCGTCCGCCCGGGGGTGGGCGGCACCTCGTCATCGAATCGTCTTCTTGCTCGGCCCGCAGCGTAGGCGCTCGCGCGCCCCGCTGCGCGAATGGGGATTCTCGGCGACCCGCGCCGCGAGACAATCGCGGCATGAAGGTCGCCGCGGTGCAGATGGTTTCGACGCCCGACGTGGCGCGCAACCTCGACGCGGCTGCGCGCCTGATCGGCGAGGCGGCCGCGGCGGGCGCCGGGCTGGTCGCACTGCCCGAGTACTTCTGCCTGATGGGGCGCGACGGCGACAAGGTCGTGCATGCCGAGCCGGCCGACGGCGGGCCGATCCAGCACATGCTGGCCGACGCGGCGCGGCGGCACGGCGTGTGGATCCTCGGTGGCACGATCCCCGCGGCCGGCAGCGCCGCGGGCCGCGTGCTCAACCGCACACCGGTGTTCGCGCCCGACGGGAAGCTCGTCGCGCGCTACGACAAGCTGCACCTGTTCGCCTTCGACAACGGGCGCGAGCGCTACGACGAAGGGGCGGTCCTCGACGCCGGCGAGAGTCCGGTCGCGGTGCAGTGCGGCACGCTGCGCGTCGGGCTGTCGGTGTGCTACGACCTGCGCTTCCCCGAGCTCTACCGGCGCCTGATGCAGCCCCCCTGCGACCTGCTCGCGGTGCCTTCGGCGTTCACGTGGACGACCGGCCGTGCGCACTGGGAGCTGCTGCTGCGGGCGCGGGCGGTCGAGAACCAGTGCTACGTGCTCGCGCCGGCGCAAGGCGGTCGCCACGAGAACGGTCGCCGCACCTGGGGACACAGCATGATCGTCGACCCCTGGGGCGACGTGCTCGGCGTCCGCGACGAGGGCGACGGGGTCGTCGTCGCCGACGTCGACCCGGCGCGCATCGCCGAGGTGCGCCGCCAGTTGCCGGCGCTCGCGCACCGCAGGCTCTAGCGCAGGCCGAACATCATGCGCCGCGCGAAGGCCGACTTCAGCGGCGGCACGGCCTCGAGCGCCGAAAGGCCGAGCGCGCGCGCGAGCGACGCACCCGGCAGCTGCCACGTGAAGCTGCGTGCGAGGAAATCGGTCGTCGCGATCGTCGCCCAGCGGTCGGGCGCGCGCGTCCACTCGACGCGCGCGAGCGCGCGATCGAGGTCGTCGCCGCCGAAGCGCAGCGCGTCGACCAGGACGTGCACGTCGCGCAGGCCGAGGTTGAGGCCCTGGCCCGCCACGGGGTGCAGCGTCTGTGCGGCGTTGCCGATGCGCACCGTGCGCCCGTCGACCAGCGTGCGCTCGGCGTTGAGCCCGAGCGCGAAGGCCTTCAGCGGGCCCAGCGAGACCACGCTGCCGGCCTCGTGCGGCGCGAGTTCGCGCAGCCGAGCGAGCCGCGCTGCGCCGTCGAGCCCGGCCACGGCGTCGCGCGCAGTCGCGGTGCACCAGACCAGCGCGACCGGCCGGAGGTGATCGGGGTCGGGCGTCCCCGGCGGGCGCAGCGGCAGCAGCGCAAGCGGGCCGTCCGGCGTGAAGCGCTCGAACGCTGTGCCCGGGTCGCCGCCGGCCAGCATCGCCTCGCCGACCCAGGCCGTCTGCGCGTAGTCGTGCGCCACTAAGCGACGGGATTGCTCCGCGAAGACGCCGCCTTCGGCGACGATCGCGACGTCGAAGGCCTCGGCGATGCCGGCGTCGACCTCGACGCCTGCTGCCACCGGCTTGAGCGCCGCGACGACGGTGCCGAAGCGCGTGCGCAGCCGCTCCGGCGACGCGGCAGCGGCCTGCTCCCAAGCGCGCTGCATCGGCGCGACGAGCTCGCCGTAGCGCAGCACCGCACCCAGCATCGGCACCGCCTCGTCGCGCGCGCGGATGCGCACCGCACGGCCGGTGCCGGGCCGTCCGGTGGCGACCTGCGAGACATGGACCTCGTCGATCGGCTGGGCTGCGCCGACCGGCCAGACGTCCAGCCGACGCAGCAGCTGAACGCTGCCGAGCGACAGCGCGAGCGTGCGCGGATCGGCGCCGACGTCGCGGTCGGCCGGACGCGCGTCGAGCAGCGTGATGCGCGCGTGCGGCAGTGCGCGCGCGGCGTGAAGTGCCAGCGCGAGTCCCGCCGGACCCGCGCCGACGATCGCGATGTCGAGGGCGGTGCGTTGCATCGTCGAGTGCCGTGCCGGGGAGGGATTATCGGCCGCCGCCGACGTCGACGTGCGCACGCAGGCAGGGGTCAGGAGCAGCCCTCGAGGTACTCGACCGCCGGCAGCCGCCCGCCGCGCAGCGTGACGATGCGGCCCTGGTCGTTGCTCTCCATCACCAGCGCGTGCTGGCCATCGGCGGCTCGCACCGACAGCAGGTGGCCGCGCGCGAAGTACGGATGCGGCACGACCGTGAGCCGCTTGCCGTAGATCTGCCGCGCCTTCGCCTCGCTGTCGCCGACGCGCAGCCCGCGCAGCGTCGCCCAGCGCGGGTCGCGCGTCTCCATGCGGACGATCAGCCCGCGGTTCACGACCACGTCGACGCCGGGCTGCGCGCGGCTGCGGCGCAGATGGCACGGGCGCGCCGCGTCGGAGGCGCCGGCGACGAGCCGCGCGCCGAGCGCGCGCTCGGCCTCTGCCACGGTCTGCCCCGCGGCGGCCGGCGCCAGCCCGTAGACGCCGAAGCGGTCGTCGTCGGCGTGCGCCGCGCCCAGCGCCAGCATCAGCGCCGCGGCGGCGATCGGGAGGCGGCGCGACCGGCGGTCGCGGGGGCAGGCGGATCGACGCATCGGCCGCAAGGCTAATGCAACGCGCGGGACCCGAGACGACCACGCCGGCGCGAGGCCGGCGTGTCGTGCGTCGGGGTCGGCCGGTCGGCCGCCCCACCGCTCGGGCGCAGGCTCGGCGACGCCGCGCCTGCGCCGGTGCGCTCGCTCAGGTGCCGATGATCCCGCCGTCGTTCTTGGTGATCACGACGGTGGCCGAACGCGGGCGGCCGGCCGGGCCGTAGCCCTGGCTGAACGGCCAGTGGCTGGTCTTCGTCGGATCGCTCGGCGTGCCGCTGTCGCCAGGGTGCTGGATGTTGACGAACATCGTGCGGTGGTCCGGGGTCACGATGACGCCGGTGACCTCGCAGTCGGTCGGCGACGTGAGGAAGCGCCGCGTGGCCCCGGTGTTGGGGTCGGCGCAGACCATCACGTTGCCGCCGATGTTGACCCAGTCGCCGCCGCCGTCGCCCTGCTGGTCGGTCTGGATCCACAGGCGGCCGTAGTCGTCGAACCACAGGCCGTCCGGCGCACCGTAGTCGTCGCCGACGATGTTGCCCTTGTAGCCGTCGTGGCCGGCCGGGTTGTAGCTGCTGCCCAGCGTCTTGGTCGCCAGCTTGTCGCCGCACTGCACGAACACGTCCCAGGTGAAGGTCGTCGCCATCACCGAGCGGCCGCCCTCGCGCCAGCGGATGATGTGGCCGTAGTCGTTGTCGGGGCGCGGGTTGGCGCCGTCGACCGGCGGATTGGCGCTGGCCGCGTTGGTCGTGCCATCGGGCTTGTTCGACGACGGCGGGTTGTTGCCGCGGCGCGAGTTGTTGGTCAGCGTGCAGTAGACCTCGATCTCCTCGAAACCCAGCGTGCGCGGGCGCACGGCGGTCCACTCGGGGCGGTCCATCATCGTCGCGCCGAGGCGGTCGGCGGCCTGGCGCGTCTTGATCAGCACCTCGCCCTGGTCGGCGAAGCCGTTCTCGGGAGTGAGCCCGTTCTGGCCCCAGACCAGCGGCAGCCACTCGCCGGCGCCGTTGGCGTCGAAGCGCGCGACATACAGCGTGCCGTTGTCCAGCATGTTGCGGTTGGCGCGCGGGTTGCTGCGGTTGAGCTTGTTCGCGCAGACGAACTTGTAGATGTACTCGTTGCGCTCGTCGTCGCCCATGTAGAAGGCGACGTTGTCGTTGGCATCCACCACGACCTGTGCGCTCTCGTGCTTGAAGCGGCCCAGCGCGGTGCGCTTGACCGGGGTGCTGCGCGGGTTGAACGGGTCGATCTCGACCACCCAGCCGGTGGTGTTGGGCTCGAGCGGGTTGGTGTCGGCGTTGAAGCGCGGGTCCACCACGTGCCACTGGTAGCCGAAGCCCGTGGTGCTGATGCCGTAGCGCGACTTGCCCTTGATGATCTCGGGCTTCTGGTCGAACAGGTCCGGGTCGATCACGGCCCCGTTGGTCGGCGCGGCGAAGTACCCGTTCCAGTTCTCCTCGCAGGTCAGGTAGGTGCCCCAGGGCGTGTAGCCGTTGGCGCAGTTGTTCATCGTGCCGTAGGCGGTGAAGCCGTCGTTGACCATCCCGGTGTCGACCGAGCCGTCGGGCGTGATGTCGAACTTCTTGCTCTTCAGCAGGTCGTTGCCCGCGGCCGGGCCCGAGATGCGCATCGGCGTGTTGGCCGTGATGCGGCGGCCGAAGCGCGAGTTGCGCACGACGCGCCAGCCGCGCGCGGTCTTGCGCACGTGCTGTACCGAGACGCCATGCGCAGCCTGCGACTTGCGCACCTTGGCGATCGTGACGCCGGCGCCGCCGGTCAGGCCCTCGGCGCCGTGCAGCTGGTTCTCGTCCGTGTACTCGTGGTTCATCACGAGCAGGCCCTCGGTGCTCGACGGCGTGCCGTCGGCGGCGGTGAACGGGAAGAAGTGCATGCCGTCGTGGTGCATGCCGACCTGCATCTCCTGCGCGGCGGCGTCCTGCGTCGAGGCCGGATCCCAGTCGGGCGCGCCGGGCATGATCGGGTCGCCCCAGGCCGAGATGACCCGCGCGGTGTAATCGATCGGCACCGTCACCAGGTCCTTGAACAGCTTGCCGGTGGCCGCGTTGCGCAGGTTCGGCGGCACGCTGGTGAAGCCGATGCCGGCGAAGCCGGTGCCGGCCGGGATCGCGGCCTTCGCGGCCTGCGGCACGGCGGCGAGCGCGAAGCCGCCGAAGACCGCGACGGCACCGGTGCCGGCGCCGGCCTTCAGGAAGCTGCGGCGGCTGGTGTCGACGGCGTCGATGACGTCGCGGATCGACGGGTTGCCCGACGTGTTCAGCGACACGTCGTTCTTGGGATGGAACTGACCTTTCACGAGCCTCTCCTGGCGATGGCGGGGTTTGCGTCTGGCCCGGACCGCCGCGCGTCGTTCAACCCGGCGGGCGCCGGATGCGCGGGGCATCACCCGACGGCGCGCGCGGCGCGTCGGGAAGCCGTAAGCCGGACGCGAGTCTCGCGGCGCTTTGTGACGGAACGATGAGCGGCCGCCCGGGGCGGACCCCAATGCCTGGAGGGGGTGCGAGGTCGCGGCCGTCGCCGCGGGCGGCCGGCGCGGGCGCGCGGCGCGGTCAGCCGAGCGCGGCGAGCCGCTCGGGCGTGCCGACGTCGGCCCAGCTGCCGTCCCAACGTTCGCCGCCGGCACGCCCGGCGGCGATCTCGCGCTCGAGCAGCGGCCGCAGCGCCAGTCGCGTGCCCGGCGCAAGGTCCGCGAACATCGTGTGCCGGAACAGGCCGACGCTGGCCCAGGTGCGACGCGCCTCGACCGGGCCGGTCGTCAGCCGGCCATCGGGGGCGAGGGCGAAGTCACCGCCCGGATGGTGTGGGGCGTTCGGCACCAGCCACAGGTGGCACGAGCGCCCGGCGGGCAGCGTGCCCGCGAACGGGAAGCCTGGCACGAAGACATCGCCCGCGACCACCCAGAAGACCTCGCCGAGCCAGGGCAGCGCCTTGGCGATGCCGCCGGCGGTCTCGAGCGCGCCGCCATGGTCGCGGCCCTCGCGCGAGTAGCGGATCGCGAGCCCCCAGCGCGCACCGTCGCCGAGCGCGGGCTCGAAGCGGTCTTCGAGCCAGGCGGTGTTGACGACGACCTCGCGCACCCCGGCGCGCGCCAGCGCCTCGAGATGCCATTCGATCAGCGGCTTGCCGCGCACGGGCAGCAGCGGCTTGGGCGTGGTGTCGGTGAGCGGCCGCATCCGCTCGCCGCGGCCGGCGGCCAGGATCAGCGCATGCGGGACGGGGTCGGCGGCCATGGCCGCGCGAGTGTAGGCAACGCCGGGTCCGAGGGCACCCCGACGGCCGCCGTCGGCCTGCCGCGAGTTCGCCGGCTCAGCCCGCCGGCCCGAGGCCGATCGGCGCCGGCGCGCGCTCGACGATGCGACGGAACAGCGGCCGGTAGCCGTCCTCGGGCTCGTGGCCGGTGAGCGGGTCGCGGTTGGCCGCGAAGGCGGCGTCGAGAGCGGCCCAGTCGCCGTCCGACAGGACGCGGCGTGCCGCCGGCAGCAGCTCGGTCTCCTCGACCGCCATGTGGTCCAGGTAGAACGCGACGTACGCGTCGAGCGCCTGCTCGAATGCGGCGCGCCTCGGCTCGCCCAGCACCTCCCAGGCGAGCAGGGCGTGCTCGAGGTCGCGGATCGCCGCCCCGCCGCGTGCGTGGTCGCGGTCGAGGCGGTCGATGACCGGGCCCAGTTCGGGCGCGCGCTCGCGCAGGCGCGGGAACAGCAGCGTGCTCTCCTTCGGGTGATGCAGCCGCTCGGGAAACTCGTCGATGTAGAGCAGCATCGCACGCAGCACGTCGAAGTCGGGCGCGCGCGCGGCCCGGGCGGCCTGCGCGAGCAGCATCTGCAGCGACCGCAGCATCGCGGCCAGGGCCTGGTGCTCGGCCTGGATGACGTCGAGCGTGAGGTGTCGCATCGCGGGCGGGGTCGGCGGGGACGAGGAGGCGAGCGTCGCAGACGGCCCGCCCGCCGGCTTGCGGCAGGTCAAGCGCCGGCGCGTCCGGCGACGGCCGCGGCCCGGGTGCGGGCACCTAGAATCCGAAGCCTGCCTCCGCTGTCGCTCCCTCGCATGGCCGACCCGACCCGACCCGACACGTCCCTGATGGCCCATGCGATCCGCGCCCTGGCGATGGACGCGGTGCAGCAGGCCAACTCCGGCCACCCCGGCGCGCCGATGGGCATGGCCGAGGTCGCGGTGGCGCTGTGGTCGCGGCACCTCAGGCACGACCCGTCGGCGCCGCACTGGCCGGACCGCGACCGCTTCGTGCTCAGCAACGGCCACGGGTCGATGCTGCTGTACGCGCTGCTGCACCTGACCGGCTACGACCTGCCGATCGACGAACTGCGCGCCTTCCGCCAGTTGCACAGCCGCACCCCCGGGCACCCCGAGGTCGATGTCACGCCAGGGGTCGAGACCACCACCGGCCCGCTCGGCCAGGGACTGGCCAACGCGGTGGGCATGGCGCTGGCCGAGAAGCTGCTCGCCGCCGAATTCAACCGCCCCGGGCACGCGATCGTCGACCATCGCACCTGGGTGTTCGTCGGCGACGGCTGCCTGATGGAGGGCGTGAGCCACGAGGCGTGCGCGCTCGCCGGCGCCTGGAAGCTCGACAAGCTGGCCGCGGTCTACGACGACAACGGCATCAGCATCGACGGCCAGGTCGCGCCCTGGTACGTCGACGACGTGCGAAAGCGCTTCGAGGGCTACGGCTGGCACGTCGTCGGCCCGGTCGACGGCCACGACGTCGATGCGGTCGACGCCGCGCTGTCCGAGGCGCGGCGCGCCTCGGGCCGGCCCACGCTGGTCGTCTGCCGCACGACGATCGGCAAGGGCGCGCCGCACCGCGCCGGCACCGCGAAGGCGCACGGCGAGCCGCTCGGCGCCGACGAGGTGCGGCTCACGCGCGAGGCGCTCGGCTGGCCGCACGAGCCCTTCGTCGTGCCCGACGAGGTGCGCGCGGCCTGGGACGCGCGCGCGGCCGGTGCCGCGGCGCATGCGCGCTGGCGCGACGCGTTCGCCGCCTACGCCGCCGCGCACCCCGACCTCGCGGCCGAGTTCACGCGCCGCGTCAAGGGCGAGCTGCCCGCCGGCTTCGCGCAGACCGCGGTCGATGCCGTCGTCGCGGCCCACGTCAAGGCCGAGACCGTCGCCACGCGCAAGGCGAGCCAGCTCGCGCTCGAGGTCTTCACGCGCGCGCTGCCCGAGCTGCTCGGCGGATCGGCCGACCTCACCGGGTCGAACCTGACGCAGACCACGGCCACGCCGCCGCTGCGCTTCGCCGACGACGGCGCGCCGGTGGCCGGGCCCGACGGACGGCCCGGGCGGCACGTCAACTACGGCGTGCGCGAGTTCGGCATGGCCGCGATCATGAACGGCCTCGCGCTGCACGGCGGCCACGTCCCCTACGGCGGCACGTTCCTGACCTTCAGCGACTACAGCCGCAACGCGATCCGCATGGCCGCGCTGATGCGCCGGCGCGTGGTCCACGTCTTCACGCACGACTCGATCGGCCTCGGCGAGGACGGCCCGACGCACCAGGCGGTCGAGCACGCCGCCGGCCTGCGGCTGATCCCCAACCTCGACGTCTGGCGCCCGGCCGACACCGCCGAGACGGTCATCGCCTGGACGATGGCGCTCGGCAACCCGTCGCGGCCCAGCGCGCTGCTGCTGTCGCGGCAGAACCTGCCCTACCTGCCGAAGGCCGGGCTCGACGACATCGGCAAGGGCGCGTACGTGCTGGCCGACCCGGGCGAGGTCGGCCTCAGGGGCCGGCCGCGGGCGGTCATCGTCGCCACCGGCAGCGAGGTGCAGCTCGCGCTGCACGCGCAGGCGGCGCTGGCCCGCGAAGGCGTCGCCGTGCGCGTGGTCAGCATGCCCAGCACCACGGTCTTCGACCGCCAGGACGAGCGCTACAAGCGCCGCGTGCTGCCCGACGGCGTGCCCCGCATCGCGGTCGAGGCCGGCGTCACCGACTTCTGGTGGAAGTACGGGTGCGCCGCGGTGATCGGCATCGACCGCTACGGCGAGAGCGCCCCGGCCGGCCGTCTGTTCGAGTTGTTCCACTTCACCGCGCAGAACGTGGCCGACACGGTGCGCAAGGTGCTTCGGGGCTGAGGTCGATGGGCGCGGCGCTGCGCGCGACCGTGACGGCCCTGTCGCTGGCCGCATTCGCTTCCGCGTTCGCAGAGGACTTCGAGCTGGGGCCTTCGGAGGCGGTCCGGTGTCTCACGCCGGTCGAGCCGGAGCGCGGCGCTCCCGCATATCCGGCCGCCGAGTGGGCCATGGAGCGCGAGGGTCAGGTGCGCGTCGAGCTGCGCTTCGCGGGGCCTCGTTCGGCGCCGGAGGTCACGGTCGTCGAATCGCGCGGCGGCTCCGCATTCGTCGAGTCCGTCCGCGATCACGTCGCGCAGTTTCGCGTGCCCTGCCTGCCGGAGGGCGGCGCTGCGCGGCTGCACCAGGAGTACCTGTTTAGTCGTGCCTCGAAGGCGGTGGCCGGAGAGCTTGCCGATGCGGACGACGCGCTGCGCCGCGAGCTCTTGCGGTGCCTGCGGCATCCGAGCGAGTCGCTGTCCCCAACGTACCCGACGTCAGCCCGGCGCCAGGGCCTGCAGGGGCGGGTCTTTGCGCGCCTGACGTTCCGTTCCCCGTCCGAGCCGCCCGCGGTCGAGACCTTCGCCCGCCCCTCGGCCGCGCCGCTCAAGCGAGCCGTCGAGCGACACGTTGCCGGCCTGCGCATGCCTTGCCTGACCGGCGAGGTGGTCACCGTCGAGCACAAGTACGTGTTCGTGTTCGACGGCGACGGATACGGATTCAAGCCGTTGACCCTGCCGCAGCTGCTCGCCGTGGCCGACCTGCGCGCGGGCCTGCGGCTCGACACGACGCGGATGGGCTGCCCGTTTGACGTCGACTTCGTCTACATGCAACCGATGCTGGCCAACGTGGTCACCCGTCGCGACGCCTGGAACCCGGCGCGGCTGCCGTTGCACGATGCGATGCGCAGCGTGCGGCTCGCGCTCAACGATGCCGACCTCGACGCCGTGTTCGCCGCGCGCGCCATCGTCACCGTCCCCTGCCTGAAGATCGACATTCCACCCCAGAAGGACTGACCCATGACCATCAAGATCGGCATCAACGGCTTCGGCCGCATCGGCCGCATGGTGTTCCGCGCCGCCGCGAAGCACTTCGACGACATCGAGATCGTCGGCATCAACGACCTGCTCGAGCCCGACTACCTGGCGTACATGCTGCAGTACGACAGCGTGCACGGGCGCTTCAGGGGCGACATCGCGGTCGACGGCCACACGCTGATCGTGAACGGCCGCCGCATCCGGCTGACCGCGGTCAAGGACCCGGCGGCGCTCGCCTGGGGCGACGTCGGCGCCGACATCGTCGTCGAGTCGACGGGCCTGTTCCTGACCCAGGAGACCTGCCAGAAGCACCTCGACGCCGGCGCGAGGAAGGTGATCCAGAGCGCGCCGAGCAAGGACGACACGCCGATGTTCGTCTACGGCGTCAACCACGCCAAGTACGCCGGCGAGGCCATCGTCAGCAACGCCAGCTGCACGACCAACTGCCTGGCGCCGGTGGCCAAGGTGCTGAACGACTCGTTCGGCATCAAGCGCGGCCTGATGACCACGGTGCACGCCGCCACCGCGACGCAGAAGACGGTCGACGGCCCGAGCAACAAGGACTGGCGCGGCGGCCGCGGCATCCTCGAGAACATCATCCCCAGTTCCACCGGCGCCGCGAAGGCGGTGGGCAAGGTGATCCCCGAGCTCAACAAGAAGCTCACCGGGATGGCCTTCCGCGTGCCGACCTCGGACGTGTCGGTCGTCGACCTGACGGTCGAGCTCGCGAAGGAGACGAGCTACGAGGCCGTGTGCGCGGCGATGAAGGCGGCCAGCGAGGGCGCGCTCAAGGGCGTGCTCGGCTACACCGAGGACAAGGTCGTCGCCACCGACTTCCGGGGCGAGGCCTGCACCAGCGTGTTCGACGCCGATGCCGGCATCATGCTGGACCCCACCTTCCTCAAGGTCGTCGCCTGGTACGACAACGAGTGGGGCTACTCGTGCAAGGTGCTCGAGATGGTGCGCGTGATGGCGTCGAAGTGACGGCCGCTGCAGCGGCGCGCGCTCAGCCGCGACGCCGCCGCGCGACCCCCACCAGGCCCGCCAGCCCGGCGGCCCACAGCGCCCACGTGGCGGGCTCGGGGATCGGCGCCGTGTGCACGACCAGAAGCGGCCGCAGCGAGGCGTCGACGTCGTGGCGGCTCGCGAAGCGCTTGGCGCCCTGCTGCGTGACCTCGTCTCCGATCATGATCCAGCCGTGGTTCGACGCCGGGTCGTCGAGCCAGCCCTGCACGTCGCCGACCATCGCTGCGGTCGAGTCCCAGGTGTAGCGCAGTCCCTGCAGCCCGACGAAAGCGGTCGAACTCGCCGCGAGAGCGAAGTCGCCGCCGGGCGTGGACCATTCGGCGAGCTGGTAGTCGCGCCAGCGCCAGGTCGCGTCGCCGGGGCGCGCGATGTCGCCGACCCCGGCGTTGCCGCCGTTGGACGCGCCTTCGCCCCACGAGGCCGTCATGCGGTGCAGTCCGATGTCGTGGGCGCCGCGCGAGTTGCTCAGGTACAGCGACAGCGAGGCCGACACCACGCGCTGGTCATCCGGGATCGCCGACAGGTCGAAACGCAGCAGGGCCCGCCGCACCAGGCCGCTTGCGGTGACGCTGGTCCACAGCGATCCGCCCTGGCCGTCGCTGATGTCGTCCAGGCCGCCGAAGATCGACGTGTCGGCCGCGGGTTGCAGCGTGAACACCTGGGTCGGCGCTGCGGCCTGCCCGGCACCCGCGGCGAGCGTGAGCGAGAGCAGCAGCGAAATGCGTGAGGCGCTGGCGAGGCGGGCGGAAGACGGCACGGGTTGCTCCTGCGAGAGGGGGGCGGGCAGCGGTGTCGGCGCTGGCGACCGACAGCGGCCGAAGCTACCGGCCGTCGATGTCGTTGCCGTGACGGACCCGCCCGCGCCGGGATCGTGCTTGGCCGCAGCGACCGGTGCCGGCCCGGCTGTCTCACCCCCCTACACTCGTCGCATGCGATCGACGTACCCCGGGACAGGGTCCCGCCCGGTGCGGCCCCCGGTGGCCGCGTGGCTGATGGTCCTGGCCCTGGTCTCGACCGGTGCCGATTCGACACCGGACCAGCCGCGGCCGCGCGGCGCGGCGGTCGACGCCGAGACTGCAGAAGTGATTGTTCGCTTTCGGGAAGATGCCGCACTGACCAGGCGTTACGGGCTCGCGGCGCGCGCGCCGGCCGAGCAGGTCAGGGCGACGCTGGCGGCGCGGGCCGCCACGATCGGCGCCCGCCACCGGCTCGCGATCGAGACCGGTTCGGCGGTGGCGCCTCGCGTGCAGGTGCTGCGCGCGCGCGGGCTGCCGGCCGAGGCGCTGGCCGAACGGCTGCGGGCCGACCCGGATGTCGAGTCGGTGGCGGTGAACCATCGGCGGCGCATCCTGGCTGCGCCGACCGATCCGCTCTACCCTGCCGTCGACCCGGCGCTGCGCCCGTCCGGCCCGGCGGTCGGCCAGTGGGCGCTGCGGGCGCCGCATGGAGAGGTTCGTGCCTCGATCGACGTCGAGTCCGCCTGGGACCGCACGCGCGGCGGCGGGGTCGTGGTCGCCGTGCTCGACACCGGCGTGCGCTTCGAGCACCCGGACCTCGGCCGCGCCGCGCAGGGCGGGCGGCTGCTGCCCGGTTACGACTTCGTCTCCGACCCGGTGGTCGCCAACGACGGCGGGGGACGCGACGGCGATCCGTCCGACCCGGGCGACTGGACGACCGCAGCCGAGAACAGCAACCCGCGCGGGCCGTTCTACGACTGCGACCCGGACCCCGCCGAGATCGGTGCCGCGATCGACACGCCGAGTTCCTGGCACGGCACCCGGACGGCGAGCCTCGTCGGCGCCGCCGCCGGATTCGGCGGCGCGCCCGCCGTCGGGATGGCCGGCGCGGCGCCGCGCGCCCAGGTACTGCCGGTGCGCGTGCTGGGCAAGTGCTTCGGCACCGACGCCGACATCCAGGCCGGCATGCGCTGGGCAGCCGGGCTCGAGGTGCCCGGCGTGCCCGCCAACCCGACCCCGGCGCGCGTCATCAACCTCAGCCTGGGCGGCGGCGGTGCGTGCGGCAGCTACCAGGAGGTCGTCGATGCCGTGCGCGCGCGCGGGGTCACCGTGGTCGTCGCGGCGGGCAACAGCGACGGCCAGGCGGTCGCCGCGCCGGGCAACTGCGAGCGCGTCGTCACCGTGCTCGGCCTGCGTCACGTCGGCACCAAGGTGGGCTTCTCTGACCTCGGACGCGAGATCACCGTCGCCGCGCCTGGTGGCAACTGCGTCAACGTCGACCCGCTGGAGCCCTGCCTCTATCCGATCGTCGCTGCCACCAACCGCGGGCTGCGCGGGCCGGCGGCTTCGGCGTGGACCGACAGCTTCGACGTGAGCGTGGGCACCAGTTTCGCGTCGCCGCTGGCGGCGGCGACGGCCTCGCTGATGATCGCGGTGCGCCCCGACCTGAACCCGGCCACCCTCGCCTCGCTGCTGCAGCGCACGGCGCGTCCGTTTCCGCAAGGCGGTCCCGACGTGCCCGCCTGCAGGCCTCCCGACGGGCGCCCGCAACTCGAGTGCACCTGCCCGAACGACGGATCGCTGTGCGGGGCCGGCATGCTCGACGCGGGGGCCGCGGTGGCCGCCGCGACGACCGTCGAACTGCTTCCGGACGACACGCCGCAGGGTGGCGGCGGGGGCGGTGGGGCGATGTCCGCGACCTGGGTCGCCGCGCTCGCGCTGGCCGCGTTCGCGTTGCGCCGCACCCGCCGCGCGCGCTGAAGGCGCCGGGCCCGCACCCGACGCGCCAGGCGGAGGCCAGCAGCCCGCACGGGACTCGACGTCGCCGACGGGCCGTGGTCAGCCCGGTGCGCCGGGTGCCGAGGCCGGGGCTGCGCTGGCGGCCGGCGGCGCGTCCGGCGGCGCAGGCAAGGCCGCGCGCGAGGGCCGGGGCGTCGATCCCGTCGCGGTCGCAGCGGCCGGCGCCGACGCCGACGCCACTCCGGGCTGCGGCGCCCACGCCGGACTCGATGCCGGCGCCGACGCGGGTGCCGAGGCCGCTGCCGAAGCCGCGGTGGCGGCCGACGCCGCTGCTGACGGGTCGGACACGGACGCGGCGGGCGAGGGCGCCGAAGCGGCGCCGGCCCCGGCGGCGACGATCTCGATGCGTTCCGGATCGACCTGGGCGGCCAGGCGTTCGGGCTCGCGCGGACCGTGCAGCGGCGGCGGCCAGGCCGGCGCGAACCAGCCCCGCGTCCAGCCGAAGAACAACAGGTTGGCGAGCAGCAGGACGACGACGATGCCCCTCAGCATGCCGACCCCGCAGGCGTCGCGCGTTCGCCGGCGAGACGCACGCTGACCTCCCCGCTGCTCACCCGGCGCAGGCCGTCCGCACAGCGCAGCGAGAGCGCGCCGTCCTCGTCGATGCCGTCGGCGACGCCGGTGGCGCCCTCGGCCCCGGAGGTGGTGACGGTGCGGCCGCGCAGCAGGTCGCGGGCGGCGAAGCGCGCGGCGAAGGGCGCCAGCCCGTCGGCCTCGAACAGCCGCAGCGCGCGCGCCAGCGGCTCGACCACGGTCGCCAACGCCGCAGGCGCCGTGGCGTGCGGGTCGATCTCGCGCAGGCAGCCGTACCCGGTCGAGAACTCGGTCGCGTCGACCTGCCGCGGCAGGACGTTGATCCCGACGCCGACGACCACCCAGCGGGGCACGACGGCGCCGCTGGTCTCGATGAGCACGCCGCCGAGCTTCCGACCGCCACCGCGCGCGTCCAGCAGCCACAGATCGTTGGGCCACTTGATGCCGATGCGCGAGGGCGCGCCGTCGTCCGGGGGATCGAGCGCGTCGGCCAGCGCCGTACCCACGGCGAGCGACAGCCCGCCCCAGCCGCGGGGCGCCATCGGCAGCGCGAGCGAGAAGGTCAGTGCGCCACCCGGCAGCGTGCGCCACGGGCGACCGAGGCGGCCACGTCCGGCGCGCTGGTGCTCGGCCACCAGCAGGCAGGGTGCGAGGTCGGCCGCGCGGCGACCGTGACGCGCGCGCGCCAGCAGTTCGGAGTTGGTCGAGTCGACCTCGGCGAGCACCTCGACCCCGATGCCCGGCAGCACGGGCGCGAGGCGCAGCCACAGCTCGCGGGCTCCCCACGCGGGATGCGGGGTCGGCGGCGCTGTGCGCGGCGCGTCCATCCGCACGGCCGCGCTCAGCGCCGGCGCGGTGCCAGCATCGTGCGCCTGCAGCGCGGGCTGCCGCAGCGGCATTCGTACTGCCGCTTCAGCGCCGCCGTCTGCCGACCGTCGATGACCAGGCCGTAGTCGTAGAACAACTCGTCGCCCGGCGCGATGTCGCGCAGCGCCTTGATGAAGACGCGTCCCTCGCGCTCGTCGGCCTCGCAGTTGGGCTCGCAGCTGTGGTTGATCCAGCGCGACGCGTTGCCGCCGTGCTTGGCATCGATGACGTGGGCGTCGTCGATGTGGAAGTAGAAGGTGTGGTTCGGGTCGGCCGGGTCGTGCGGGTGGCGCCGCAGCGCTTCCTTCCAGCTGATCACCTCGCCCGTGTACTCGATGATCGCCGTGCCGGCCGCAATGGGCCGCAGCGCGAAGACGCCCTTGCCGTGCACCCCGCTGCGGCGCACCTGGATGCGGCGCCCGCCGGCTGCGCCTGCCGGGGGTGCCCCGGTGCCGGGGTTCGGTTTGCGGGCGACGGCTTGCGCGGTGCGGCTCATTCGGTACATTGGGTCATGCGGCGCGCGCGCGTGCACCCGAGGGTGCGCGTGCGGCCGCGCGAGGGTCCTGCATTGTAGGCAGGGCCCGTGAGGTCGCCCGCGGGCGACGTGGCCGCCGTCAGGAACATGGGCAAGACACTCATCATCGCCGAGAAGCCGAGCGTGGCGCAGGACATCGTGCGCGCGCTCACGCCGGTGGCCGGCAAGTTCGAGAAGCTGGCCGACCACTTCGAGAACGACCGCTACGTCGTGACCAGCGCGGTCGGCCACCTGGTCGAGATCACCGCACCCGAGGCGTACGACGTCAAGCGCGGCAAGTGGAGCTTCGCCCACCTGCCGGTGGTGCCGCCGCACTTCGACCTGGCGCCCATCGACAAGAACAAGTCGCGGCTCGCCTCGATCGTGAGGCTCGTCAAGCGCAAGGACGTCGACGCGCTCATCAACGCCTGCGATGCCGGGCGGGAGGGCGAGCTCATCTTCCGCCTCATCGTGCAGTTCGCCGACGGCGGCAAGGGAAAGGCGGCCAAGCCGATCCAGCGCCTGTGGCTGCAGAGCATGACCCCGCAGGCGATCCGCGAGGGCTTCGAGCGGCTGCGCAGCGACCGCGAGATGCACGGCCTGGCCGACGCTGCACGCAGCCGCAGCGAGGCCGACTGGCTGGTCGGCATCAACGGCACGCGTGCGATGACCGCGTTCAACTCGCGCGACGGCGGCTTTTTCCTGACCACCGTCGGCCGCGTGCAGACGCCCACGCTGTCGATCGTCGTCGAACGCGAGGAGAAGATCCGCAGGCATGTCGCGCGCGACTACTGGGAGCTGCGAGCGACGTTCGACGTAGAGGCCGGCTTCTACGAGGGCAAGTGGTTCGACCCGACGTGGAAGAGGAGTGCCGACGACGCCGAGCTGCGAGCCGACCGGCTGTGGACGGCCGGCGCTGCCGAGGCGATCGCCGCCGCGTGCCGCGGCGAGCCGGCCGAGGTCAGCGAGGAGTCCAAGCCCAGCTCGCAGTCGAGCCCGCTGCTGTACGACCTGACGACGCTGCAGCGCGAGGCCAACTCGCGCTTCGGCTTCAGCGCGAAGACGACGCTGTCGATCGCGCAGGCGCTGTACGAGAAGCACAAGGTGCTGACCTACCCGCGCACCGACTCGCGCGCGCTGCCCGAGGACTACCTCGCGACCGTGAAGAGCACGATCGGCATGCTCGCCGACGAGGATCTGCCCGGCCCGCTGCGGGAGCTCTCGATGCACGCGCGCAAGGCGCTCGACGAGGGCTACGTCAAGCCGAGCAAGCGCGTCTTCGACAACGCCAAGGTCTCGGACCACTTCGCGATCATCCCGACGCTGCAGCCGCCGAAGTCGCTGACCGAGATCGAGGCCAGGCTCTACGACATGGTGGTCAAGCGCTTCCTGGCGGTCTTCTACCCGTCGGCCGAGTTCATGGTCACCACGCGCATCAGCAAGGTCAAGGCGGCGGTCGAAGGCTTCGGCGCCGAGCAGCACTTCCAGACCAACGGCAAGGTGCTCGTCGACCCGGGCTGGCTGGCCGTCTACGGCCGCGAGGCGCAGGAGGAGGACGCGAACCTCGTGCCGGTGAAGCCGGGCGAGCTGGCGCGTACCGAGAGCGTCGACGTCAAGGCACTGCAGACGCGGCCGCCGGCGCGCTACACCGAGGCCACGCTGCTGTCGGCGATGGAGGGGGCGGGCAAGCTGATCGACGACGACGAGCTGCGCGCGGCGATGGCCGAGAAGGGCCTGGGCACGCCGGCCACGCGCGCGGCGATCATCGAAGGGCTGATCCTCGAGAAGTACCTGCTGCGCGAAGGCCGCGAG
This sequence comes from Rubrivivax sp., assembly GCA_025458805.1. Lineage (GTDB taxonomy): Bacteria > Pseudomonadota > Gammaproteobacteria > Burkholderiales > Burkholderiaceae_C > Rubrivivax. Next base: position 25,148 of record JALORQ010000008.1, on the reverse strand, counting down.
CTGGTGCCTACCGCCAAGGCCTTCCAGCTCATGACGCTGCTGCGCGGGCTGGGCGTCGAGGACCTGACCAAGCCCGAGCTGACGGGCCACTGGGAACACCAGCTGGCCGAGATGGAGCACGGCCGCCTGGCGCGCGACGAGTTCATGGCCGGCATCGCGAAGATGGCCGAACGCATCGTTCGCAAGGCCAAGGAGTACGACCGCGACACCATCCCCGGCGACTACGCGACGCTCGCGGTGCCCTGTCCGAACTGCGGCGGCGTCGTCAAGGAGAACTACCGCCGCTTCGCCTGCAGCGGCGCCGCTGGCGACGGCGAGGGCTGCGGCTTCAGCATCACCAAGATCCCCGGCAGCCGTGCGTTCGAGATCGCCGAGGCCGAGGCGCTGCTGCGCGACAAGCGCATCGGCCCGCTCGAGGGCTTCCGCAGCAAGGCAGGCTGGCCGTTCACCGCCGAGCTCAGGCTGGTGCGCGACGACGACCTCGGCAACTGGAAGCTCGAGTTCGACTTCGGCGACGACGCGCGGCAGGCCGAGGCCGACGGCGAGCCGGTCGACTTCTCCGCGCAGGAGGCGCTCGGCGCGTGCCCGAAGTGCAAGGGCCGCGTCTACGAGCACGGCACCAACTACGTCTGCGAGCACGCGGTCGGCGCGCATCAGACCTGCGATTTCAAGAGCGGCAAGATCATCCTGCAGCAGCCGGTCGCGCGCGAGGAGATGGCGCGGCTGCTCGCCACCGGCCGCACCGCGCTGCTCGAGAACTTCGTCTCCAACAAGACGCGGCGCAAGTTCAAGGCGCGGCTCGCCTACGACGGCAACGAGGGCAAGGTGGTCTTCGAGTTCGAGCCGCGGCCCGAACGCGCGCCGCGCAAGACCGCGACCCGCACCGCGGCGAAGAAGGCGGCCTGAGGTGCCGGGGTCGGGGGCCCTCGCGCGAGCCGCGGCGCCGTGATCGGCCCGGCCGTCTTCTTCAAGCTGCTGGCCATCTTCGTCACGGTGCTGATCGGGTGGTGGGCCGGCCGCGCGCGCTGGCTCGGCGCCGAGCCGGCGGTGGTCGCACGGGTGCTGGGCGCGGTCGCGCACTACCTGTTCGTGCCGGCGCTGCTGTTCCGCACGATGGCGCAGCTCGACACGGCGGCGCTGCCATGGCGCACGATCGCGGCCTACTTCGGCCCGGTGCTCGCCTACCTGCTCGTCGTCTACGCGCTGCAGAGGCGACACATCGCGGTGCTCGGTGCGGCCGGGCCGAGCACGAGGGCGATTGCCGCCACGTACGGCAATGCGGTGCAGCTCGGCATCCCGGTGGCGGCGGCGCTGTTCGGCGAGCCGGGGCTCGCGCTGCACATCGCGCTCGTCAGCCTGCACGGGCTGGTGCTGCTGACGGTGCTGACGGTGCTCGTCGAGCTGGACCTCGCGCGCGCCGATCCCGCCGCCACGCTGCCGCGGACGGTCGCGGCCACGGTGCGCAACACCGTGATCCATCCGGTGGTGCTGCCGGTGCTGGCCGGGCTGGCGTGGAACGCGACCGGGCTCGGGCTGCATCCGGTGGTCGACGAGGTGCTGGCCGGCCTGGGTCGCGCCGTGGTGCCGGTGTGCCTGGTGCTGATCGGGGTCTCGCTGGCGCAGTACGGGCTGCGCGGCCGCGTGCGCAGCGCGGTCACGCTGAGCGCGCTCAAGCTGCTGGCGATGCCGGCGCTGGTGCTGGTCGTCGCGCACTGGGTGTTCGGCATCGGCGGCGTGCCTCTGGCCGTGCTGGTGGCGATGGCGGCATTGCCGGTCGGCAACAACGCGCTCATCTTCGCGCAGCGATACGACGTGCTGCAGGGCGAGGCCACGGCGGCGATCGTCTTCTCGACGACGGCCTTCGCGGCAACCATCGCGTTATGGCTGGCGGTGCTGGCGATGCTCGGGCTCTGAGAGGCCCGCCCAAGCCGCATCGACCCCGGGGCTCGCCGAACCACGGCGTTCGCGCGAGAATGATCGCCAATGTCAGGCGAGGTTGACACATGCAGGCATCCGACACCCGTACCGCGCCGTCCAGGATCTTCCGCAGCGAGGAGGAGCTGGCGCGACTCCCCGCGTCCGAGCGCATCCGCTACCGGCTCGTCACCGCCGATCGGCGTTTCCACGCCAACGACAACATCGCGGGATTCATCCGTGACGGCGAGCTCGCCGAGCTGAAGGCCGAGGTCCAGGCGAAGCTCGACGAGGTGCTGCGCGCGCTCGTCATCGACACCGAGAGCGACCACAACACGAACGAGACGGCCAAGCGCGTGGCCAAGATGTTCGTCGAGGAGGTGTTCCGCGGCCGCTACGTCGACATGCCGTCTGTCACCGAGTTCCCGAATGCCGAGCGCCTCAACGAGCTGATGATCGTCGGCCCGATCACCGTGCGCAGCGCCTGCAGCCATCACCTGTGCCCGATCTTCGGCAAGGTGTGGATCGGCATCATGCCGAACGAGCACTCCAACCTGATCGGGCTCAGCAAGTACGCCCGCATCTGCGACTGGGTCATGAGCCGGCCGCAGATCCAGGAGGAGGCCGTGACGATGCTCGCCAACGAACTGCAAGGGCGCGTGCGTCCCGACGGGCTGGCGATCGTGATGGAGGCCGACCACTTCTGCATGCACTGGCGCGGCGTCAAGGACACCGACAGCGCGATGGTCAACTCGGTGATGCGCGGTGCGTTCCTGAAGGACGCCAACCTGCGGCGAGAATTCCTCTCCCTGCTGCCGCGCAAGGCCGGCGGCTGAAGCCCACGCCCAGGAGTGCGCCATGCTCGTCCGCCTCATGTACGCCAGCCGCGCCGTGCCGGCGATCGACCAGGAGGAGCTGCTCGCGATCCTCCGCAAGAGCAAGGCCAACAATCCCGCACTCGGGGTCACGGGGGTGCTCTGCTTCTCGGGCGGGATTTTCCTGCAGGTGCTCGAGGGCGGTCGCGGCGCGGTCAACCAGCTCTACAACCGCATCGTCGCCGACCCCCGGCACACGCAGGTCGAGCTGCTGAGCTACGAGGAGATCGGCGAACGGCGCTTCGCCGGCTGGTCGATGGGGCAGGTCAACATGGCGCGCCTCAATCCGGCGCTGCTGCTCAAGTACTCGGCCACCGCGACGCTGGATCCGTTCGCCGTCTCCGGCAACGTGTCGATGGCGCTCTTCCAGGAACTGCTGGCCACGGCGTCGATCGTCGGGCCGTCCTGAAGTTCGCCGCGCCTCCTGCGGTGAAGCGTCAGCGCGCGTTCAGGGTTTGCACTCAGGATTGCACATCAACGGACAATTATATTTGTGCCTGCGAATATTCGGATCGATGCCTCGGGCACGCGGTCCGGACCCGCGAAGGCGGTGTAAGGCCGAGACCGAGGAACAAGCCGTGAGCGAAAACGCCGCTGTCGCTGGCGGGCGACTGATCCGCGCCCCCGAGAATTTCCTGACGCCCGAGGGCGTGCGCACCGTCTTCCGGGAGGGCAAGGCAGGGCGTCGCGACTTCATCCGGCGCGCCTTCGCGGCGGCCGCCGCCGGTGCGGCCGCCCCGGCGGCGCTCTCCCAGGCCAACCCGGTGCCTTCCGAGGGCGGCGACCCCAACATCCTGAAGCTGCCCGAGCACACGACCGGCCTCGGCAAGCCGGTCGTCACCGACGGCTACGGCCGGCCGAGCCGCTACGAGGCCAACGTGCAGCGCCGGCAGAGCCCGGGGCTGACGCAGACGACGCAGGCGAGCGTGAGCTTCGCGCCGCTGCAGAGCCTGTTCGGCATCGTCACGCCGAGCGGGCTGCACTTCGAGCGCCATCACCAGGGCTGGTGGGACATCGATCCGTCCAAGCACCGGCTGATGATCAACGGCTCGGACGAGAAGATGGTGAAGACGCCGATGGTCTTCACGATGGACGAGATCATGCGGCTGCCCAGCGTGAGCCGCTTCCACTTCATCGAGTGCGGTGCCAACACCGGCATGGAGTGGGGCAACGTCGCCGTGCCGACCTGCCAGTACTCGCACGGCATGATCAGCTGCAGCGAGTTCACCGGTGTGCCGCTGAAGGTGCTGCTCGACCTGGCCGGCGCCGACGTCAAGCGCGGCCGCTTCGTGCTCGCCGAGGGCGCCGACGGGTCGAGCATGACGCGCACCATCCCGATGGAGATGGTCGAGAACGGCGAGGTGATCGTCGCCTACGGCCAGAACGGCGAGATGCTGCGCCCGGAGAACGGCTACCCGCTGCGGCTGGTGGTGCCCGGCGTCCAGGGCGTGAGCTGGGTCAAGTACCTGCGCCGCATCGAGGTCGGCGACCAGCCGTACGCGGCGAAGGACGAGGTCATGCACTACGTCGACCTGATGCCCGACGGCCTGCACCGCCAGTACTCGAGCATCCAGGAGTGCAAGAGCGTCGTCACGACGCCGTCGGGCGGGCAGGTGCTGCTCGACAAGGGCTACTACCAGATCTCTGGCCTCGCGTGGAGCGGGCGCGGCAAGATCCGGCGCGTCGACGTCTCGGTCGACGGCGGGCGCAACTGGCGCACCGCCCGCTTCCAGGGCCCGGTGCTCGACAAGTGCCTGACGCGCTTCACGCTCGACTGGGTCTGGGACGGCAGGCCGGCGCTGATCCAGAGCCGCGCGATCGACGAGACCGGCTACGTGCAGCCGACCTACCGCCAGCTTCGCAACGTCCGCGGCACGCGTTCGATCTACCACAACAACGCCATCCAGACCTGGCTGGTGCAGGAGTCCGGGGAGGTCAAGAATGTCCAGCTTTCGTAAGGCGCTGGCCGGCCTGGTCGTGCTGACCGCCGCGGGCGCGGCGCTGGCGCAGTCGGCGGCCTACCCTGGCATCGGGCGCCCGGCGACGGCCAAGGAGGTCGCCGCCTGGGACATCGACGTGCGCCCCGACTTCAAGGGCCTGCCGGCGGGCTCCGGGTCGGTCGCCAAGGGCATGGACGTCTGGGAAGCCAAGTGCGCGTCGTGCCACGGCATCTTCGGCGAGAGCAACGAGGTGTTCTCGCCGCTGGTCGGCGGCACGACCAAGGACGACGTGAAGACCGGCCGCGTGGCCCGGCTGCTCGACCCGGCCTTCCCGGGCCGCACGACGATGATGAAGGTCTCGACGGTGTCGACGCTGTGGGACTACATCAACCGCGCGATGCCGTGGAACGCGCCGAAGTCGCTCAGCACCGAGGAGGTGTACGCGGTCACCGCCTACCTGCTCAACATGGGTGGCGTGCTGCCGGACGACTTCGTGCTCTCCGACCGCAACATCGCGCAGGTGCAGGCGCTGCTGCCCAACCGCAACGGCAAGACCACCGACCACGGCATGTGGCCGGGCCGGTCCCTGGGCAATGGCGGCAAGCCCGACGTGCGCGCAGTGGCCTGCATGAAGGACTGCGCCGCCGAGCCCACGGTGGCCTCGTTCCTGCCCGACTTCGCGCGCAACGCCCACGGCAACCTGGCCGAGCAGCAGCGCATGGTGGGCGCGCAGCTCGGCGCCGACACCACGCAGCCGCCGGGCACGCGGCCGGTGGTGGTCGCCGCCGCCCCTGCCGCGGCTCCTGCGGCCGCAGGCCCGGGCGCCGCGGTGATGAAGCTGCTGCAGTCGCACAACTGCCTGGCCTGCCACGGCGTCGACAAGAAGATCGTCGGCCCGTCGCTCGACGAGGTGGCGAAGAAGTACGCAGGGAGGGGCGACGCACAGGCCTACCTGCTGCAGAAGATCCGTGCCGGCGGCACCGGTGTCTGGGGCACGATTCCGATGCCCGCGCAGACGCTGCCCGAGGCGGACGCGAAGGCCATCGCCGAGTGGCTGGCGCAGGGCGCCAGGCGCTGAGCGCGGCCGTCGCGATCCCGCCGACCGGGCACAGGGACGGGTATTCTCGAATCAACGCTGCCCGCCCCCGGATCCATCATCCCAACCGTTCATGAAGGAGAGACCCATGCACACCCGACGCGAGATGCTCGCCCACGGCGCGACCGTTGCCGGCCTGCTGGCCGCGGGCGGCCTGCTGCCCATGCAGGCCCAGGCGGCCTGGAACCAGGCCGCCTTCGAGGCCAAGTCGATGGCCGACTGCGTGAAGGCGCTCGGCGGCAGTGCGCCGGTCGAGAGCAAGGACGTGACGATCACCGGCCCCGACATCGCCGAGAACGGCGCCGTGGTGCCGGTGGGCTGTGCGACCACGCTGCCTGGCGTCAAGCGGATGATGATCCTCGTCGAGAAGAACCCCAGCGTGCTGGCCTCGATCTTCGATGTCAACGACGCGGTCGAGGCGAACTTCAACACGCGCGTGAAGATGGGGCAGTCGTCCAACGTCTTCGCGGTGGCGATGACCGCCGACGGCAAGGTGCACTACGCGCAGAAGGAGATCAAGGTCACGCTCGGCGGGTGTGGCGGCTAGTAGCCGACCGTCCTGAGGGCGGCCGAACGCGCCGCGCGTCCTGCGGCATGCCCGCCGGCTCGATGCCGGAACGCAGCAGACCCATCGGCGGTGATGCAGGCAGACCCGATGCGCATTCGCGCCCAAGCCGCCGGTGACAAGGCCACCGTGCGCGTGCTGATGAGCCACGAGATGGAGACCGGCCAGCGCAAGGACTCGGCCGGCAAGACGATCCCCGCCTGGTTCATCCAGGAGGTGAGCGCCGCCCACAACGGCAAGACCGTCCTCACCGCCGAGTGGGGGCCGTCGATCGCGAAGAACCCGTTCCTCCAGTTCAACGTGAAGGGCGCCAAGGCCGGCGACAAGATCACCGTGACCTGGAAGGACAACAAGGGCGAGACGCGCACCGACGAGGCGACCGTCTCCTGATTCGCCTTCGCGGGCCCTCGCGGCCCGCTCGCGCCTCGACACCGCGTCCCAGGCAGGGCGCGGGCGGGCTTCCCACCACCACGCATGGAGACGAGATGACGAGCTTCACCGTTGCCCGCGCCGGGTCGTTCACGGCGCTGGCGCTCGCCGCCCTGGGGATGTCCACGCCCGCGGTGGCGCAGGAGAAGTCGACCGCCGAGGGCATCGCGGAGTACCGCAAGATGCTCGAGGACGGCAACCCCGCCGACCTCTACGAGGCCAAGGGCGAGGGGCTCTGGACGCGCAAGCGCGGGCCCAAGAATGCGTCGCTCGAACTTTGCGACCTGGGCAAGGGGCCCGGCGTCGTCAAGGGCGCCTTCGTCGAACTGCCGCGCTACTTCGCCGACACCGGCCGCGTGCAGGATCTGGAGTCCCGGCTCGTCACATGCATGGAGACCCTGCAGGGTCTGAACGGCGACGAGATCCGCAAGACGCCGTTCGGCCGCGGCGAGCAGGAGAACGTCACCGCGCTCGCGACCTGGATCGCCGCGATGTCGCGCGGCATGCCGTTCAACCTGCCGACCAGCCATCCCGAGGAGAAGCGCTTCTACGAGCTCGGCAAGCGGGCGTTCTACTTCCAGGGCGGCCCGCACGACTTCTCGTGCGCGACCTGCCACGGTCAGGATGGCAAGCGCATCCGGCTGCAGGACCTGCCCAACCTCACGAAGGCCCCGGGCGATGGCGTCGGCTTTGCCGCGTGGCCCGCCTACCGCGTGAGCAACGGGCAGATGTGGGGCATGCAGTTGCGGCTCAACGACTGCTTCCGGCAGCAGCGCTTCCCGTTCCCCGGATTCGGCTCCGACGTGACGATCGCTCTCGCGTCGTACATGGGCATCAATGCCAAGGGCGACAAGTCGGCCGCACCGACGATCAAGCGCTGACGGAGCACGCGACGATGAATCCGAAGATCGTTCTTTGCGCGACCGCGGTCGCGGTGCTCGCCGTCGGCGTCGCCGGCTGCGCGTCGGTGCCGGCCCCGGCCGAACTCGACCGCCAGGCGCTGGCGATGATGAAGTCCTCGTTCCGCGACCAGGGCATCGCCAAGGTCGACCGGATCCAGCAGGACCTTGGCCAGTCGGCCTGCTCGTCCGACAAGCCTCCGCCCGACGACGTGGCCGAGCGCATCCAGTACCAGGCGCGCATGAGCGTCAAGTGGCCCACGGGCGGCTATTACCTCGGCGACTGGCGCGAGGGCGAGCGCATCGCACAGAGCGGCCGCGGGATGACCTGGACCGACACCAGCACGGCCACCAGCGCGAATGGCGGCAACTGCTACAACTGCCACCAGATCACGAAGGAGGAGATCTCCTACGGCACGATCGGCCCCAGCCTGTACAACTACGGGAAGATGCGTGGCGTCACCGACGTCACCGCGCCGACGGCGGCGCCGATCATCCAGTACACCTGGGAGAAGATCTGGAACTCCAAGACCTACAACGCGTGCTCGAACATGCCGCGCTTCGGCCATTCCGGGCTGCTCGACGAGAAGCAGATCGCTCACGTGATGGCGCTGCTGCTCGACCCCAAGTCACCGGTCAACCGCTGACCCCCGGACCCCCGCCCGGCGCCGCCGGGCGTTTTTTTCGCCCGAACATAAGCCACGACTGATCATGAACCTGAGCAAGCGCGAATTCCTGCAGGTACTGTCGGCCGCCACGGTGGCCGGCATGGGACTGGCGCGCTGGGGCGAGGCCGATGCGCAGCAGGCCGGGCAGGCGCTTTACGACCTGCCGCCGCTGGGCACCGGCGCCGGCTTCGTCAGCTTCCTGCACATGACCGACTGCCACGCGCAGCTCAAGCCGATCTACTTCCGCGAGCCCAGCGTCAACCTCGGCATCGGCTCGATGCAGGGCCAGCTGCCGCACCTGGTCGGCGAGCATCTGCTGAAGAGGGCCGGCATCGCGCCGGGCACCCCGCTGGCGCACGCGTACACCTTCCTCGACTTCGAGGCCGCCGCGCGGCGTTACGGCAAGGTCGGCGGCTTCTCGCACCTGGCCACGCTGGTCAAGCGGATGAAGGCGAGCCGTCCGGGCGCGCTGCTGCTCGACGGCGGCGACACGTGGCAGGGCTCCGCGACCAGCCTGTGGACGAACGCCCAGGACATGGTCGACGCCTGCAAGGCGCTGACGGTCGACGTGATGACCGGCCACTGGGAATTCACCTACGGCATGAAGCGCGTGCAGGAGATCGTCGGCAAGGACTTCAAGGGTCAGGTCGACTTCGTCGCGCAGAACATCAAGACCGCCGACTTCGGCGACCCGGTCTTCGAGCCGTACGTGATGCGCGAGATGAACGGGGTGAAGGTGGCGATCGTCGGCCAGGCCTTCCCGTACACGCCGATCGCCAACCCGCGCTACATGGTCGCCGACTGGGAGTTCGGCATCCAGGACGCCAACATGCAGAAGGTCGTCGACGAGGCGCGCGGCAAGGGCGCGCAGCTCGTCGTCGTGATCAGCCACAACGGCATGGACGTCGACCTGAAGATGGCCAGCCGAGTGCGCGGCATCGACGCCATCTTCGGCGGCCACACGCACGACGGCGTGCCGGTGGCGGTGCCGGTCGACAACGCCGGCGGCCGGACGCTGGTGACCAACGCCGGGAGCAACGGCAAGTTCCTCGGCGTGATGGACTTCGAGGTCAAGGGCGGCAAGGTGGCGAACTTCCGCTACCGGCTGCTGCCGGTGTTCAGCAACCTGCTGCCGCCCGACCCCGCGATGGAGGCGCTGATCACCAGGATCCGCGCCCCGTACGAGACCCGGCTCGCTGAGAGGCTGGCGGTTACCGACGGCCTGCTGTTCCGCCGCGGCAACTTCAACGGCAGCTGGGACCAGCTCGTCTGCGACGCGCTGATGGAGGTGCAGGGCGCCGAGATCGCGTTCAGCCCGGGCTTCCGCTGGGGCACCAGCCTGCTGCCGGGCGACGTCATCACGCGCGAGCTGATGATGGACCAGGTCGCCATCACCTACCCCTACGCTACCGTCACCGAGATGTCCGGCGCGATGATCAAGACCGTGCTCGAGGACGTGGCCGACAACCTCTTCAACCCCGACCCGTACTACCAGCAGGGCGGCGACATGGTGCGCGTCGGCGGCCTCGAGTACACGATCACGCCGGGTGCGGCGATGGGGTCGCGCATCTCCGAGATGCGGCTGGCCGGAAGGCCGATCGAGGCCGGCCGGACCTACAAGGTCGCCGGCTGGGCGCCGGTCGCCGAAGAGGCGGCGCGGGCCGGCAACAAGCCGGTCTGGGAGGTCGTCGAGACCTGGCTCAAGTCGCGCCCCGGCGGCCGCGTCGCGCCGCGCACGGTCAACGCGCCGCGCATCGTCGGCGTGCAGGGCAACCCGGGCATCGCCTGATCCGGCTGCGACACCCCACGACCCAGGAGACCGAGCCATGAGATTCCGCTCCCTCGCCATCGCCGCGCTCGTCACCGCGACCTCCGTCACCGCCCTCGCGCAGGACAAGGTGGTCTACCACATCAACGACACCGCCGCGCAGGCGCTGGCCGGGCTGCGCAACATCCGCAACCACCTCGACGTCGACCCGACGGCGCAGATCACCGTGGTCACGCACGCGTTCGGCGTCGACTTCCTCATGGAAGGCATGAAGGACCGCAACGAGAACAGCTTCGCCAGCACGGTGGCCGCGCTGAAGAACCGCGGCGTGCGCTTCGAGGTCTGCGAGATCACGTTGCAGAACCGCAACCTGAAGAAGGAGCAGTTCATCCAGGAGGCGGACTTCACCCCGTCGGGCGTGGTGCGCCTCTCGAAGCTGCAGAAGGAAGGCGCCTCGTACATCAAACCCTGAGGTGGCTCAAGCGTGCGGCGCCGGGCGCGGAGGTAGTCTGCGCGCGTTCGGGCGGCGCGGCGCCGGGGAGGGATCGTGATGGGGCTGGAGACTCTGGTCGAAAGGCACGGCGAGCACGCGCTGCTGCTGGCTGCGGGGCTCGCGATCGGCATCGCGTTCGGCTTCCTCGCCCAGCGCTCGCGCTTCTGCCTGCGCTCGGCGGTGATCGAGTTCGCCCGCAACACCACCGGCGGCAAGCTGACCGTCTGGCTGTTCGCCTTCGCCACCGCGGTGATGGCGACACAGGCGCTCGCATGGGCCGGCGTTCTCGACACCTCGCAGTCGCGCCAGATCGCCAGCCGGGGCAGCCTGTCCGGCGCGGCCGTCGGCGGCGCGCTGTTCGGCATCGGGATGATCCTGGCCCGCGGCTGCGCGAGCCGGTTGCTCGTGCTCGCGGCGCAGGGCAACCTGCGCTCGGTGCTGTCGGGGCTGGTCTTCGCCGTGACGGCGCTGGCCGCCTGGACCGGCGTGCTGGCTCCGCTGCGGCTGGCGATCTCGGAGTGGTGGACGATCGACGGCGGGGGTGCGCGCGACCTGATCGCGCGCACCGGCATCGGACACGGGGGCGCGCTGATCTTTGGTGCCGTGTGGCTGGCGGCCGCCGTCTTCTGGGCGCGGCGCCAGAAGGTGCCCACCTGGGGCTGGGCCGGCGCGGTGGGCGTCGGGCTGGCAGTCGCTGCGGCCTGGTGGGTCACCTACGCCGTCGCGTCCGCCTCCTTCGAGCCGGTCGGCGTGCAGTCGCTCACCTTCGCCGGCCCGTCGGCCGAGGTGCTGTCGCGCGTGCTGGTGGCCAGCGACAAGCCGGCCGGCTTCGACATCGGACTCGTGCCGGGCGTCGTCATCGGCTCGTTCGTCGCCGCCGCGCTGTTCGGCGAACTGCGGCTCGAGGGCTTCGAGGGCGCGCTCGGGATGCGGCGCTACCTGATCGGCGCCGTGCTGATGGGCTTCGGCGCGATGACGGCCGGCGGCTGCGCGGTCGGCGCCGGCCTGTCCGGCGCGTCGGTGTTCACCGCCACGGCCTGGGTCACGCTGTTCTCGATGTGGGGCGCGGCAGCGCTCACCGACCGGCTGCTCGACCAGCGGCCGACCGGCGCCATCGACCAGCCCGTGCCGGGTGCCACGACGCCGCCCGGCGGATCGGCCCGTCCCGCCTGACGCCGTGCCTGCCTCGCCACAATCCATGCGTCGCCGCATCCTCCCGCCGTCCCGGAGCACCGTAGTGAAGCTGCTGCTGTCCGCCCTCGCACTGGCCGCCGCGTCGGCCGCCGTCGCCAAGGAGTCGCCCGATCTCGCCCGCGCGCAGGAGATCGTCGAAGGCAAGTGCTTCATCTGCCACGGTGCCGACGGGGAGAGTTCGAGCCCGGTCTTCCCGCGCCTGGCCGGCCAGAACGCCGCCTACGTCGCGCGCCAGCTGGCCGACTACGCGAGCGGCAAGCGCAGGAGCACCACGATGCAGCCGATGGTCGAGGGGCTGACGGCCGAAGACTTCAAGCTGCTCGGCACCTGGTTCGAAACGCGGCCGACCCGCGCGCACGATGTCGAGGATCCGGAACTGGCGCAGATGGGCCGCTTCATCTTCACGCGCGGCAATCCGTATTCGGGGGTCGCGTCCTGCGCGAGTTGCCACGGCGCCGACGGGCACGGCTCGACGACGCTGCCGCGCCTCGCCGGACAGCACGCCCAGTACACCGAGAACCAGCTGCGCCAGTTCAACAAGCGGGAGCGCACCAACGACAACGCGGTGATGCACACCATCGCCTCGAAGCTGACCGAGCTCGAGCTCAAGGCGGTCGCGTCCTACATCAGCGGATTGAAGTAGCCCGCGCCGCCGCGGCGGGCCCGGCACCGGCCGGGCCGCCGGGCCCTCACAGAGCCAGCATGTCGGCCCAGATGTTGTCGGCCCAGGACAGCGCGTAGCGGCCCTCGACCTGGTTGGCCGCCGACGACACGCCGCCCGATCCGGGCACCGTCTTGAAGGTCTTCTCGGCCGCGTCGAACTGGTGCACCGACGCGACGTGGATCACGTCGCGCTGCGTGACGAAGCTGTAGCAGGTGTTCATCACGACCGGGGTCGGGCTCGGCGCCTCGCCCTTGAGCAGCTGGATGATCGCGGCCGCGGCCACCTTGGCGTGCTGGTTGGCCATGTGCCCCGACTTCGGCATTGCCGGCGCCGGGAAGGTGGCGTCGCCGAGCACGTGCACGCCGCGCGCGACCGTCGATTCCATCGTCAGCCAGTCGACGCCGACCCAGCGGTTGTTGATGTTGACCAGGCCGGCCTTCTGCGCCAAGTCGGCCGCGCGCTGCGGCGGGATGACGTTGAGCACGTCGGCGCGCACGTCCTCGAACTCGAGCCTGGCGACCTTGCCGCTCACCTCCTTCAGCTCGGCGTTCGGCCGGTACTCGAGGATGTCCTTGTAGTGCTGGGCGAAGGCGCGTTCGAACAGCGCCTTCTTCGACTGCACCTCCGGGTTGGCGTCGAGCACCAGCAGCTTGCTCTTCGGCTTGGACGTCTTCAGGTAGCTCGCGATCATGCAGGCGCGCTCGTACGGGCCCGGCGGGCAGCGGTACGGCACCTTCGGGATCGAGATCGCGACCACGCCGCCGTCGGGCATGCTCTCGAGCTGGCGCCGCAGAGCGAGCGTCTGCGGCCCGGCCTTCCAGGCATGCGCGATCTCGCCGCTGGCCAGCGCCGCTGGCAGGCCGCCGATGTCGCCCGACATGAAGTCGATGCCGGGCGAGACGACGAGCCGGTCGTACGGCAGCTCGGTGCCGCCTTGCAGCCGCACCTTGCGCAGCGAGACGTCGATCGCGACCACCTCCTCGTGCACGACCTTGATGCCCATCGCCTTCAGGCCGTCGTAGCCGCGGGTCACGTCGCCGATCTGGCGGTAGCCGCCGACCACCAGGTTGGAGATCGGGCACGAGACGAAGGTCGTGCTGCGCTCGACCAGCGTGACGTCGATGTTGCCGCCCCACATCTTCAGGTAGCGCGCCGCCGTGCTGCCGCCGAAGCCGCCGCCGACCACGACGACGCGGCCGATCGACGGGCCCGACGTGGGGGTCGCGCAGCCGGCCAGCGCGAGGCCGCCCAGCGCCACGCCGGCACCGAGCAAACGGCGGCGGTCGGTCGATTGCAATGCATGCCGGTTCATCGGGTCGTTCCTCACTTGGCCGGCGCCGGCTTCGCGGCGAAGTACTCGGCAATCAGCCTGAGCTGGTCGTCGGTGTAGCCCTTGACGATCTGGTGCATGATCGTCGCGGGCTGCGCGCCGCTGCGGAAGTCGGCCAGCTGGGCCAGGATCTTGTCGGCCGACACGCCGGCGAGGGTCTTCATGTCGCCGCGGGCGACGCCGTTGGTGCCGTGGCAGTTGGCGCAGGTGGCGGCGAGATTGCGCGCCAGGTGCACGTCCTGGGCACTCGCGGGGGCCGCATGGAACATGCCGGCGGCCGCCAGTGCGGCGAGTGCGGCGAGGTGCTTCGGACGGATCACGGTGTCTCCTGGGTTGCCGTTTCGGGACGCGGCGATTGTCGGCCATGCCCGACGCGCTTGGCACCTGGCCCCGCGGTTGTCCGGCTGCCTTCATCGGCAGTAATATCAGCGCATGCGAATGTATTGGGGAAAGTGCTGCACCCCACCGGGGCTTTCCCTCATCGGGTCGTGGCTTGTCGTGCTCTGCCTTGCGGTCGCCACGGCGATGGGTGCCGCGTCGGCGCAGCCGGCGGCCGGCGCATCGGCCGCACGGCCGACGGTCGTGCCGGTCGAGGTCGCGCCGCGCGTCTGGATGGTGCAGGGGGAGTCGGCGCTCGGGTCGTCGGCCAACCGCAACTTCATCTCGAACGCGGCCTTCGTCGTCGGCGACGACCGCGTCATCGTCTTCGACGCGCTCGGCTCGCCCGCGCTCGCCGTCGATCTGCTCTCGGCGATCGCCCGCATCACGCCGCTGCCGGTGCGGCACGTCGTCGTCACGCACTGGCACGCCGACCACGTCTACGGCCTGCAGGCGTTCAAGGCGGTCGGGGCCGAGATCCTCGGACATGCCGACGCGCGTCTGTACCTGAACTCCGACCTGGCCGCGCAGCGGCTGAAGGCGAGCCGCGAGGAGCTGTGGCCCTGGATCGACGAGAACACGCAGCTGCTCGGCGCCGACCGCTGGATCACCGGGCCCGAGCGGCTGGTCCTCGGGGGCGTCGAGCTGCGCCTGTACCCCGCCGGCCCTGCGCACACGCCCGAGGATCTGGTCGTCGTGCTTCCGGACAGGCGCGTGCTGATCGCCGGTGATCTGGTGTTCCGCGGGCGCGTGCCCTTCGTCGGCGGCGCCGACAGCGCGCGCTGGATCGAGTCGCTCGACCGGCTGCTGGCCTACGACGTCGCGGTCATCGTGCCGGGCCACGGGCCGGCGTCGACCGGCGCGCGCGAGGACCTCCAGCTCACGCGCGACTACCTGATGCACCTGCGCCGCACGATGGGGGAGGCGGCGCGCGCGCTCGAACCCTTCGAGGACGCTTATGCGCGTGCCGACTGGTCGCGGTTCGAGCATCTGCCGCTGTTCAAGGCCGCCAACCGGATCAACGCGTACAACACCTACCTGCTGATGGAGAAGCTGCCGCCATGAAGCGCCGCGACCTGGTGCTCGGCGCCGCCGCGGGCTGGGTCGGTGCCGCCGCGGCCGGCGATCCGCGGGCCGCGGTGGGTTGGCCGACCGTGCGACTGCTCGACGGCCGAAGGGTCGGCAGCGCCGACTTCGCCGGACGCGCCGTCGTCGCGGTGTTCTGGTCGACGACATGTGCCTTCTGCCGCCGCCACAACCGGCACGTCGAGCGCCTGCACCGGGAGGCCGGCGACCGTCTCTTCGTGCTCGGCATTGCCCGCGAGCGCGATCCCGCGCTGGTCGCGCACTACGCGGCCCGGCAGGGCTACACTTTTCCGATCACGCTCGACCACGCTCCGCTCGCGGCCGTGCTGTCGACCCGCAACCTGATGCCGCTCACCGTGACCGTGGACCGCCAGGGGCGGCTGGTTCAGGTGATTCCCGGCGAGATGTTCGAGGCCGACGTGCTCGAGCTCGAGCGGCTGGCCTGAGGAACCGACCATGCTCTTGCGCACCCTGGCTGCCGTGTCGATCGCCGTCGCGGCCGCGACCCATGCCGTCGCGCAGATGCCGCTGCACAGCTGGCCCGATGCCGATCTGGCGCTCGGCGAGCGGCTGATGCGCGAGCACCAGTGCGCCGCGTGCCACGCGCGCAAGGTCGGCGGCGATGGCAGCGCGATCTACCGGCCGGCCGGCCGCATCAACACCCCCGGGCTGCTGCGCGGCATGGTCGACTACTGCAGCACCGAACTGAACCTCGGGCTGTTCCCCGAGGAGGTGACGTCCGTCGCCGGCGTGCTGCAGCGCGACCACTACCGCTTCCCGGCCGCGCCGGCCAAGTGACGACAGCCTCCGGGGAGCAGCACCGATGATCCCTTCCTCCGTCGATGCGGCAGCGCCGGCGGCGCCCGCCGACGACGAGTCGGCCGAGGTGTTCCAGTCGGCGGCCGAGCTCTTCCGGCTGCTGTCGACGCCGATCCGTCTGCGCATCATCAGCGCGCTGTGCGGCACCGAGAAGAACGTCTCCCAGCTGCTTGCGGAGATCGACACGACGCAGCCCAACATGAGCCAGCACCTGGCGACGTTGTACCGGGCCGGCGTGCTTTCGCGGCGACGTGACGCGACGCAGATCTACTACCGCATCGGCAGCGAGCGCGCCGCATCGCTTTGCCGGGCGGTGTGCACGCAGATCGCGCTGGAGATGGACCCGCAGACCGAGATCGCGGACACCGACCGGCTGGCCCCGCACCCCGGGCGCGGCTGAAGACGGCGGCGGCCGACTCAGAGCCGGCCCGCCGCGCCGAAGCCGTACAGGCGCGCCAGCCAGCTCGTCGGCCACTGGCGCGCTGCCTCGTCGTAGGCATTCGCGGCGTCGTTGTACATGCGGCGCGCGAACGGCAGTCGCTGCTCGGCGTCGCGCAGCGCCCGCATCGGCGGCGCCACGGCGTCGTCCGCGGCCAGCGACGGGTGCTGCTCGATCAGCGCCAGCAGCCGGGCGGTCTGCGCCGCGAGCGCGGCCTCGGCGCCGGCGAGCGCGGCCGCGAGCGGTGCGGCGACCGGGCGCTGCTGCAGAGCCGCGGCGGCGCGCTTGCGCTGCGCCTCGGCGGCGGCGAGAGCCTCGAGCGTGCCGTGTTCGGCGGCCAGCGGCGCGCGCAGCGCGGCGCCCAGCTGCTGCAGCGCCTCGCCGCGGCGACGCTGCAGCTCGACGACCTCCGCCAGCGCCGCGCCTATCGCGCTGCGCAGCGCGACCAGCCGGTTGTAGGCGCCGACCATCCACGACACGAGCACGAGCGCGGCGACCAGCACCGCGACCTGGGCGGCCGACATCGGCGTGTCTCCGGGGACGGCCCGGTCAGTGCCGGACCTCGCCCTGGCCGAGCACGATCCACTTGAGCGAGGTCAGCCCCTCCAGCCCGACCGGACCGCGCGCATGGAACTTGTCGGTCGAGATGCCGATCTCGGCGCCCAGCCCGTACTCGAAGCCGTCGGCGAAGCGGGTGCTGGCGTTGACCATCACGCTGGCCGAATCGACCTCGCGCAGGAAGCGCATCGCGTTCGGGTGGTTCGTCGTCAGGATGGCATCGGTGTGATGCGATCCCCAGCGATTGACGTGCGCGATCGCCTCGTCGAGGCTCGCGACGACCTTGACGCTGATGACCGGGGCGAGGTACTCCTCGGCCCAGTCGCGCTCGGTGGCGTCGGCGAGTCGCAGTCCCGGCACCGCCTGCAGGATCGCGCGGCTCGCCGCGCAGCAGCGCATCTCGACGCCCTTGGCCGCGAAGACTGCGCCGATGCGGGGCAGGAAGGCACGGGCCTGGCGCTCGTGCACGAGCAGGCTCTCGGCCGCGTTGCAGGGGCTGTACTTCTGCGTCTTGGCGTTGTCGGTCACGCGCACCGCCAGGTCGAGGTCGACCTCGGCGTCGACGTAGACATGGCAGTTGCCGTCGAGGTGCTTGATCACCGGCACGCGCGCCTCGGCGGCGATGCGCTCGATCAGCCCCTTGCCTCCGCGCGGGATGATCACGTCGACCGACTCCGGCATCGCGATCAGCCGGCCCACGGCCGCACGGTCGGTGGTCTCGACGAGCTGCACGGCCTCGGGTGGCAACCCGGCCTCGCCGAGGGCCGCCTGCACGCAGCGCCACAGCGCGAGGTTGCTCTGCAGCGCCTCGGAGCCCCCGCGCAGTATGCAGGCGTTGCCGCTCTTGATCGCGAGCGACGCCGCCTCGATCGTCACGTTGGGCCGGCTCTCGTAGATCATCCCGAACACGCCCAGCGGAACGCGCATGCGGCCGACCGCGATGCCGCTCGGCCGGCGTCGCACGTCGATGATCTCCCCTACCGGGTCCGGCATCGCGGCGATCTGCTCGCAGCCCTCGGCCACGGTCTCGATCCCCTGCGGCGTCAGGCGCAGGCGGTCGGCCAGCGGACCGGCGAGACCGGCCGCCGCGGCGTCCGCCAGATCCTGGGCGTTGGCCAGCGCCAGCACGTCGCCGCCGGCGCGCAGCCGGCGCGCCAGCGCGCGCAATGCCGCGTCCCTCGCGGCGACGGGCGCTGCGGCCATGTGCGTGGCCGCGGCGCGCGCGGCAGCCCCCAGGTGGGCCATGTAGGCGTCGATGTCGGGCGCATCCATGGCCCGGATTGTCCCAAATCGACGCCACCCGCGCGGCATCGCCTCGCTACGATCGGCCGGTGAGGACCGCCCCGTCGCCGCCGCTGTCGCGCCTGCTGCTGTCCACCGCCGACGCGGTGGCCGCCGTGCGCGCCGGCCGCTCGCTGACCGACGCGCTGGCGCGTGTGCCCGCCGAGCTGCGGCCCGGCACCCAGGCGCTCGCCTTCCGGGTTCTGCGCGCGCTCGGCGCTGCTCTGGTCGTGCGCCAGGCCCTGGCGCCGAAGACGCCACCGCCGGTCGTCGACGCGCTGCTGCTGAGCGCGCTCGCGCTGATGTGGCCGGGCGACGACCGCGCGCCCTATGCCGAACACACTCTGGTCGATCAGGCGGTCGCCGCGGCGCGCGACCGGGCCCCGGCGGCCGCCGGCTTCGTCAATGCCGTGCTGCGCCGCTTCACGCGCGAACGCGAGGCCCAGGTCGCGGCGGCGCGGCACGCACCGCTCGCCGCGTTCAACCACCCGCTGTGGTGGATCGAGCGCGTGAAGCAGGACTGGCCGCGCCAATGGCAGGCGATCCTGGAGACGTCGCAGCGCCATCCGCCGATGACGCTGCGCGTGAACGCCAGGCGCTGCAGCGGCGCGGCGTACCAGCAGCGCCTGGCTGCGAGCGGTCGCGCCGCGCTTCGGCTCGAGGACCCCGTCTTCGCCGGGCAGGCCCTCGTTCTGGCCGACCCCTGCCCCGTCGGCGAGCTTCCCGGCTTCGCGGAAGGCGATGTCTCGGTGCAGGACGCGGCCGCGCAGCGCGCGGCCGCCCTGCTGCTCGGCGACGTGCCTTCATCAGGCGCGTCCGGCGACGCCGGGCCGACGCGGCCGCCCCTGCGCGCGGGGGCGCGGGTGCTCGACGCCTGCGCCGCGCCCGGCGGCAAGACCGCGCAGCTGCTCGAGCGCGCCGACCTGGACCTGCTCGCGCTCGACAGCGATCCGCAGCGCCTGCTGCGCGTGCAGGAGACGCTGCAGCGGCTGCACCTGCGGGCCGACCTGAAGTGCGCCGACGCGCGCGACCCCGCGCGCTGGTGGGACGGCAGGCCGTTCGACGCGGTGCTGCTCGACGCGCCTTGCACGGCGTCGGGCATCGTGCGCCGGCATCCCGACGTGCGCTGGCTGCGCCGACCCGACGACGTGGTGGCGCTGTCGCGCGTCCAGGGCGAGCTGCTCGAGGCGCTGTGGCCGCTGGTCGCCCCCGGGGGCCGTCTGCTCTACGCCACCTGCTCGGTCTTCCGCGCCGAGGGGGCCGACCGCATCGAGGCGTTTTTGCAACGCCACGCCGCTCGCGGTGTGTCGCTCGATCCTGCGTCGCCCGGGCATCTGTTGCCGCTGGCCGACAATGGACGCTCGTCGGGCGCGCCGCCCGAAGACGGTTTCTTCTACGCGCTCCTGCGCAAGACCTGAGCCGACACGCACGTTCATGCACCCGCCGCCGGTCCGCCGCCGCACGCTGGGCCTGGGGCTCGGGATGGTGGCCGCGTGGCTGCTCGCGGCGCTGGCGCTGGCGCAGTCGATCGAGCTGGTGACGCTGAAGGCCTTGCGCCGCGACGACGCGGTGCTGCTCGAATACGACGTCCGCGTGCGGCTGCCGCCGACGGTCGAGGACGCGCTGTCCAAGGGCGTGCCCGTGTTCTTCGCGGTGCGCGCGGACCTCTACCGCAGCCGATGGTATTGGCGCGATTCGCGCGTTGCGCGCGCCACGCGCAACTGGCGCGTGGCGTTCCAGCCGCTCACGGCCACCTGGCGCGTCGGGCCGGTCGGCGGGCTCACGCAGAATCACGAGACGCTGGCCGAGGCGCTGGCGTCGGTGGCTCGCGCCACGCAGTGGCGCATCGCCGACGCGGCGCAGCTCGACGCCGACGAGCGGCACTACGTCGAGTTCAGTTGGCGCCTGGATGCCGAGGAGCTTCCCGGGCCGATGCGCATCGGGCTCGGCGGGCAGGGCGACTGGGCCTTCGGTGTCGAGCGCACCGTCGAGCTGGACTGACGACGCCATGAAGCGCTCGACCCGCTGGGCCTGGATCGTCGCGCTCGTGGCGCTGACCGGTGCCGGCCTGGTGCTGGCGTTCCTGCTGTCGCTGGGCGACCAGCTCGAGGGGGGCTACGAGCGCCACTTCGTCTGGCTGTTCTGGCTCAACGTCGCCGTCGCGCTGCTGCTGCTGCTGGTGCTCGGCATCGCGGCGGCGCGGCTGGCGGTGCGGCTGCGCCGTGGCAAGTTCGGCAGCCGGCTGCTGGCCAAGCTCGCCGCGATCTTCGTCGTCGTCGCGATGCTGCCCGGCGTGGTGATCTACACCGTGTCGTTCCAGTTCGTCACGCGCAGCATCGAGGCCTGGTTCGACGTGCGCATGGCCGGCGCGCTCGACGCCGGGCTCGCGCTCGGCCGCGGCACGCTGCAGGTGCTCGAGCGCGACGTCGGCGAGAAGGCGCGCGTCGCCGCCTCGCGTCTCGGCGGGGCGGTGTCCGTCGCCGCGCTGCCGCTGGCGCTGGAGCGGCTGCGAGAGCAGATCGGCGCCGGCGAGGTCTCTCTTCTCGACGGTGAGGGCCGGCCCCTGGCCAGCGCCGGCGGAGGCGCCGCGACGCTGGTGCCCGAGCGGCCCGCGCCCGCCCTGTGGCAGCGCGCGGCGGCGGCGGGCAGCGCGACGCTGATCGCCGGGCTCGACGACGATCACGGCACCGGGGCCCGCGCCCGGGTGCACGCGCTGGCGCGCCTGCCGGCCGAGGCCGTCGCGCTGCGCGCCGACGCCGACCTGTACCTGTTCGTCGTCCAGCCCCTGCCGCCCGCGCTCGCGGCCAACGCGCTGGTCGTGCAGCAGGCCTACAGCGACTACCAGCAGCGCGCGCTGGCACGCGAGAGCCTCCGGCGCATGTACGTCGGCACGCTGACGCTCGCGCTGGTCCTCGGCGTGTTCGGCGCGGTGTTGCTCGCGTTCCTGCTCGGCCAGCAGCTCGTGCGGCCGCTGTTGCTGCTGGCCGACGGGGTGCGCCAAGTGGCCGCCGGGGACCTGACGGCCAAGCCGGTCTTCGCCTCGGGCGACGAGCTAGGCGGCCTCACGCGCAGCTTCGCCGACATGACGGCACAGCTCGCGGAGGCGCGCGAGCAGGTGCAGCGCGGCGTGGCGCAGCTCGACCGCGCGCGCACGAGGCTGCAGACCATCCTCGACACGCTGACCGCCGGCGTCATCGTCTTCGACCGCGAAGGCCGCATCGACGTCGTCAACCCCGGCGCGACGCGCATCCTGCGCTTGCCGCTGGCGTCGTGGCGCGGCCACCGGCTGACCGAGAAGCCCGAGCTGCAGGCGCTCGCCGAGCGCATTGCGGAGCGCTTCGTGCTGCTGGTGACCAGCCCGGAGGCGGGCGAGCGCGACCACTGGCAGGAGAGCTTCGACCTGCAGCGCGCGGACGGCGGCACGCTGACGCTGCTGGTGCGCGGCGCGCTGCTGACCGGGGATTCGCGGCTGGTCGTCTTCGACGACATCACCGAGGTCGTGTCGGCGCAGCGCACCGCGGCCTGGACCGAGGTGGCGAGGCGTCTCGCCCACGAGATCAAGAATCCGCTGACCCCGATCCAGCTCTCCGCCGAGCGGCTGCAGCACAAGCTCGGCGGCCGGCTCGAGGGGGCCGAGCGGGCGCTGCTCGAGCGCTCGGTCGCGACCATCGTCGCGCAGGTGCAGGCGATGCAGAAGCTCGTCAACGAGTTCCGCGACTATGCGCGCCTGCCCGCCGCCGAGCTGAAGCCGCTGGACCTCAACACGCTGGTCGGCGAGGTGCTCGCGCTCTACGGGCACGCGCTGGACAGCGGCCGGCTGGTGTCGCGCGCGGGCGCCGCGCTGCCGCCGATCCTGGGCGATGCCACGCAGCTGCGCCAGGTGGTTCACAACCTCGTGCAGAATGCGCTCGACGCAGTCGGCGACCGTCCCGGCGGTCGCGTCGAGGTCACCACCGCCGCGGCGCGCGGCGAGAGTGGCGAACTGCGCGAGGTGCGGCTCACCGTGGTCGACAACGGCCCCGGCTTCGCCGAGAAGGTTCTCAAGCGTGCCTTCGAGCCCTACGTGACGACGAAGACCAAGGGCACCGGGTTGGGGCTGGCGGTGGTGCGCAAGATCGCCGACGAGCACGGCGCGCGCGTCGGTCTGGCGAACCTGCCAGGTGCCGGCGGTCCCGACGCACCGCCTTCAGGGGCGCGAGTTTCGCTATCATTTTCGAGGATCGTCGACGGACTGGCGGTGCCCGCGGCCGCTGCGCCGGGGCGATCGGCCGGGCCAGCACCGGCGACCGGCGACGCAACGCAGGTGCACTGAGCCCGATGGCAACCATCCTGGTCGTGGACGACGAGCTCGGCATCCGCGCCCTGCTGTACGAGATCCTCGGCGACGAGGGACACACCGTCGAGCTCGCGGAGAACGCCGCGCAGGCCCGCGAGCTGCGCGATCGCTTGCGCCCCGACCTCGTGCTGCTCGACATCTGGATGCCCGACGTCGACGGCGTCACGCTGCTCAAGGAATGGGCCAGCGGCGGCCAGCTGACGATGCCCGTGGTGATGATGAGCGGCCACGGCACGATCGATACCGCCGTCGAGGCCATCAAGTTCGGCGCCAGCGCCTTCCTCGAGAAGCCGATCACGCTGCAGAAGCTGCTGCGCGCCGTCGAGCTGGCGCTGATGCGCCCGGCCGACCGGCACGCGCCCGGGGCGATCGGGGGGTCACGGCCCGATCTGGTGGGGAGCCTGCGCGCAGCGGGCGCGGACACGGCGGTGCCGGCGACCGTCGTGCCGCCGGGGCCCGAGGCCAGCCAGCTCTTCGACCTCGACCGCCCGTTGCGCGAGGCGCGCGACGCTTTCGAGAAGAGCTACTTCGAGTTCCACCTCGCGCGCGAGGGCGGCTCGATGACCCGCGTCGCCGAGAAGACCGGCCTCGAGCGCACGCACCTGTACCGCAAGCTCAAGCAGCTCGGCGTCGAGCTCGGCCGCGCCAAGCGCGGTCCCGTCTGAGCCGCTGCCTCAGGTGGCCTCCGATATACTCATGGGCTGTTTGGCCTGGTAGCTCAGTTGGTAGAGCAGCGGATTGAAAATCCGCGTGTCGGTGGTTCGATTCCGCCCCAGGCCACCACCATTCGACGCCCAACCTCTATCGGTTGGGCGTTTCCGTTTCCGGGTTCCGCGACGCCACGCGGGGTTCGGTGCGAAGCCCTTCGCCGGAGCGCACCCAGGCCGCCGCCAGTCGTGGCTTTGGCTTGGGGGTGCGTCACTGCCTGGCCGCGGCGCTTGAGCCACGGCTCGATGAGCCCGCGGTCCTCGGTCTTCCTCGCCAGCAGACTTTCATCCGCCGTTGCCCTGGACGCTGCATTCTTCGGGAGTGCAGGCAGGTGCCTGAACGTGCGGCTCGCTGGCCCGCATGCGGGGCGGGTTCGCAGCGTCGCGGGGCAGGGTCGGGCTGCCGATCAGGCGGCCCAGGCGGGCACCGAGTGCCAGATCGTCGATCTGGCCGAGGTGGTGCAACTGCACACGCCCCTGCCGATCCAGCACGATGCAGGAGGGCGTGCCGCGCAGGCCATAGCGCGCCATCGTCAGCGAGGGGCCGCTCTGGCCGTCAGGGTCGTCCACACCGATCGGGAAGCTCCAGCGGTACTCGTGGACGAACGCCCGCAGTGCGGCGACGTTCATCACTGCGTGGTGCTCGAACACCGTGTGCAGGCCGACGACGGCCAGTTCGGAGGCCGGAAACAGCTGACGCGCGCGCTCGGCCTGCGGCAAGCCATAGGCCACGCAGCCGGGGCACAGCATCTGGAAGGTGTGAAGGAGCACCACCTTGCCGCGCAGGCCCTTCAGCGTGAGCGGCTGTGGCGTGTTCAGCCACGCGCTGACCTGCCATTCGGGCAGCAGCGGGTGGGGTTCGTCATCGAGAACGGACATGGCGGGCTCCGGTCTGCGGGCGTGACACGGCCCGGCGCGTACGCCGGGAGCGGCTTCAGTCGGCGCGGCGCAGCGCGACCTTCGGAAAATCGACCGGCACGTCGAGCGCCACGTTCACGTAGTTGGTGAACAGGTTCAGCGCCACGTGGGCGACGATCTCGACGATGCCTTCGTCGGTGAAGCCCACCGCGCGCAGGCGGTGCAGGTCCGCGGCATCGACGTGGCCGCGCTGCTCCACCAGCTCGAGTGCGAAGCGCAGCGCTTCGGCGGTCTTCTCGTCCGACGCGCGGCCGGCCTGCGCGGCGGCCATCTCCTCGGCGGTGGCGCCGGCCTTGCGGCCCAGCACGGTGTGGGCGGCCAGGCAGTACTCGCAGCGGTTGCGGTTGGCCACGGCCACCGCGATCTGCTCGCCCAGCCTGGCCGGCAGCGTGCCGGCGCCCAGGGCGCCGAACGAGCCCCACATGCTCTCGAGCGCAGCCGGCGAGTTGGCCACGGCACGGAACATGTTGGGCACGGTGCCGAATGCTTGCCGGATCTGCGACAGGACGGCCGCGCGATCCGGCGAGGTGTGATTGGGTTCGACCAGGTCGACGTGGCTCATCGGTGACTCCTTCAAGGGGCGGCTGTGTCTATCGACATGCCCGTTGCTCGGGCGAACCGCTCGGCGACGGACCGGCAGATCAAGAAATCGTCGTGATGAAGCACGGCGCCGGCGGAGGAGGGGGTGCCAGCGACCTCTCGAGCAGGCGTGGCGTCGCCATTTCGCTGGGGTCCCCGTGGGGGCGGGCCGGGCCACCGGCCCAGCCCCGGGGCGTTCAGTTCAGAACTCC
>JALORQ010000007.1 GCA_025458805.1 Rubrivivax sp. | reverse complement strand
GCACACCACCGGCGACGCCATGGTCAGTGCGCTGCAGATCATGCAGGCGATGCGCCGCCACGGACGCTCGCTGGCGGAGCTGCTGACCGGGGTCGAGCTCTACCCGCAGCGGCTGGTCAACGTGAGGATCGCCGCGGGCTCTGACTGGAAGAAGAACTCGCGGCTGGCGGCCGAGACCGACTCGGTGTCGCGGGAGCTCGGGCCCGAAGGTCGCGTGCTCGTCCGCGCGTCGGGCACCGAGCCGGTGCTGCGCGTGATGGTCGAGGCGCGCGATCCGGGTCTGGCCGACTCCGGCGCGCAGCGGCTCGCGGCCGCCGCCCGTAGCTGACCTCGGTCGCCCGCACGAGGGCAACCTTCGGCCCTGCGCGGGCGGCAGCTGGCCTCAGCGTCGCGGCGCCGGGGGGATGATCACCTTGTCGATGACGTGCACGACGCCGTTGGTCGCCGCCACGTCGGGCGTCACGACCACGGCCTCGTCGAAGGTCGCGAAGGTGCCGGCCTTCGAGACGGCGACGTCGGCGCCGTTGACGGTCTTGACGTTGCCCGTCTTGATGTCGGCGGCCATGATCTTGCCCGGGATCACGTGGTAGGTCAGCACGGCGCGCAGGCGGTCCTTGTCCTTCGCCAGCGCGTCCAGCGTCGCGGCCGGAACGGCCTTGAAGGCGTCATCCGTGGGCGCGAAGACCGTGAACGGCCCGGGGCCGCGCAGGGTGTCGGCCAGCCCGGCATCGTTCAGCAGACGGCTGAGCGTCGACAATTGGGGCGTGCGCGCCGCGGTCTCGGTGATCGTGACGGGGGCCGGTGTCGACGCGCAGCCGGCAATGCCTGCGGCGGCGGCGGCGATCGCGAGCGACAGCAGAGTTCTCTTGTGCATGAAGACCCTCGGAGTCTGGATGAAGACGCGGCAAGGAGGCTAGAACCCGTTTGTGACGAAAGAGTGACGTTGTCATGACGCACGGTCGCCGAATCCGCGAGTCGGCTGGTGTTGTCACCGGTTTGTCACGCAGGCTTTCTAGAGTCCTTGATGTCGGGTCTTGAACTCAGAAAGGCTGCTCCATGTCGATCCGTTTGATTCGCAGCGCCTTCGCGGCGGCGGGCATGTTTGCGCTGGCGTCGACCGCGCTGGCCCAGGACGTCACCGGCGCCGGCGCGACCTTCCCCGCGCCGCTCTACGCCAAGTGGGCCGACGCCTACAACAAGGCGACGGGCGCGAAGATCAACTACCAGTCGGTCGGTTCCAGCGCCGGGTTGCGCCAGATTCGCGCCAAGACCGTGGACTTCGGCGCCTCCGACATTCCGCTGACCGATGCCGACCTCGCCAAGGACGGTCTGGTCCAGTTTCCCACCGTGATGGGTGGTGTGGTGCCGGTCGTCAACGTGCGCGGCATCCAGGCCGGTCAGCTCCGCCTGACGGGCCAGGTCCTGGGCGACATCTACCTGGGCAAGGTGACGCGCTGGAACGATCCGGCGATCACGGCGCTCAACCCCGGCGTCGCGTTGCCGGACGCCGCCATCGCGCCGGTTCGCCGTGCCGACGGCTCGGGCACGACCTTCATCTTCACCAACTACCTCTCGAAGGTGAATCCCGAGTGGAAGGCCAAGGTGGGCGAGGGTGCTGCGGTCAACTGGCCGACCGGTGCAGGCGGCAAAGGCAACGAGGGCGTGGCCGCCTTCGTGCAGCGTCTGCCCAATTCGATCGGCTACGTCGAGTATTCGTACGCCAAGGCCAACAAGATGTCGCACGTCAAGATGCGAAATTCCGCCGGCAACTTCGTCGATCCTGCCGACGATACGTTCAAGGCAGCCGCGGCGGGGGCGCGCTGGGACCAGAGCTTCTACCAGATCCTGACCGAGCAGCCGGGCGCCCAGAGCTGGCCCATCACGGGAGCCACGTTCATCGTCATGCAGGCCAAGCAGGACAAGCCTGCCCAGGCCGCCGCGTCGCTGAAGTTCTTCGACTGGGCGTTCGTCAACGGCGATCAGATGGCATCGGACCTCGAGTACGTGCCGCTGCCGGCGTCAGTCAAGGACCTGGTGCGTCGCGAGTGGGGCAAGATCCAGGACGGGTCGGGCAAGGCCATCGCCTTCAAGTGACCTGACGCGCCGACCGGCCGCTGCCGCGAGCCGTCGCTCGATCAGCGGCGTCGTGCGGCGCTGATCCGTCGTCCGGCTGCGCCAGAATCGAGATTGAGGAGGGAGCCGTGTCCGCCACCCTGCCCGCAAACATGGACACGGCCACGAGCACGATGCAAGGCGCCGAGTCCGGCAGCAAGCCGCCGACCCACGTCCAACGCGCCCCGTGGGCCGACCGCCTGTTCGCCGCGGCCGCACAGTCTGCCGCGTGGATCACGCTGGCGCTGCTGTTCGGCATCATCGTCTCGCTGGTGATCGGCGCCTGGCCGGCGATCCGCGAGTTCGGTCTCGGCTTTCTGGTCAGCACGGACTGGGATCCGGTCGAGGACAAGTACGGCGGCCTGGTGATGATCTACGGCACGCTGATGACCTCGTTCATCGCGTTGCTGATCGCGGTCCCGGTGAGCTTCGGCATCGCGCTGTTTCTCACTGAGCTCTCTCCCGGGTGGCTGCGGCGACCCCTCGGCGTCGCCATCGAACTGCTGGCGGCGGTGCCCTCGATCGTCTACGGCATGTGGGGCTTGCTGGTCTTCGGTCCCATTCTCGCGACCTACGTGCAGATGCCGATGCAGGCGGCGTTCGGCGATGTACCGGTGATCGGGGCGTTGCTGACGGGCCCTCCGGTCGGGATCGGCATCCTCTCCGCCGGCATCATCCTGGCCATCATGGTGATTCCGTTCATCGCCTCGGTGATGCGCGACGTCTTCGAGGTCACCCCGCCGCTGCTCAAGGAGTCGGCGTACGGGCTGGGCGCCACCACCTGGGAGGTGGTGTGGAAGGTGGTGCTGCCTTACACCAAGAGCGGGGTCGTCGGCGGCATCATGCTCGGCCTCGGGCGCGCGCTCGGCGAGACGATGGCCGTGACCTTCGTCATCGGCAACGTCAGTCAGTTCAACGGCGCATCGCTGTTCGAGGCGGCCAACAGCATCACCGCGGCGATCGCCAACGAGTTCGCCGAAGCCGCACCGTCGATGCACCAGCCGGCGCTGATGTACCTGGGCCTGGTGCTGTTCTTCATCACCTTCTGCGTGCTGGCCTTCTCGAAGATCCTGCTCGCGCGGTTGCGGCGCAACGAAGGGAGCCGCACGTGAGCATCTTCGCCCTCGAGGGGTCGCGCCGTCGCCTCCACGTCGCGCGCAAGCGCACCAACGTGGTCACGCTGACGCTGTCGCTGGCCGCGATGTCCTTCGGCCTCTTCTGGCTCGCGTGGATCTTGTTCGAGACGATCCGCCTCGGCCTCGGAGGCCTGGCGCTGTCGGTGTTCACCGAGATGACGCCGCCGCCCAACGCCGACAGCGGCGGGCTCGCGAACGCGATCGCCGGCTCCGCGGTGATGGTGCTGCTGGCGACGGCGCTCGGCACGCCGATCGGCATCCTGTGCGGCATCTATCTCGCCGAGTACGGCCGCACGACCTGGCTCGGCCGAGTGACCGAGTTCATCAACGACATCCTGCTCTCGGCACCTTCGATCGTCATCGGGCTGTTCATCTACGCGGTGGTCGTCGCGCGGGTCAAGAACTTCTCGGCCATCGCCGGTATCCTGGCGCTGGCGCTGATCGTCATCCCGGTGGTCGTCCGAACCACCGAGAACATGCTGAGCCTGATCCCGAACTCGCTGCGCGAGGCGGCCTACGCACTGGGGGCGCCGAAGTGGCGCGTGATCTACTCGGTGACGCTGAAAGCCGCCCGTGCCGGCGTCATCACCGGCATCCTGCTGGCGCTCGCGCGCATCGCCGGCGAGACCGCGCCGCTGCTGTTCACCGCGCTGAACAACCAGTTCTGGACCATGAATCTCAACGAGCCGATGGCCAGCCTGCCGGTGACCATCTTCAAGTACGCGATGAGCCCGTACGAGAACTGGCGCGAACTGGCCTGGGCCGGCGTCTTCATCATCACGGTGGGGGTGCTCGCGCTCAACATCCTGGCGCGCGTGCTGTTCCGCAAGAAGGGCTGAAGATGGACACCAAGGTCGAGTCGCCGCTGCGCGAGAAGGTCAAGGTCAAGGTGCAGGACCTCGACTTCTACTACGGCAAATTCCACGCGCTGAAGAAGATCAACCTCGAGATCCCGGAGCGCAAGGTCACCGCCTTCATCGGCCCGTCGGGCTGCGGCAAGAGCACGCTGCTGCGCGTGTTCAACCGCATGTACGAGCTCTATCCGGAGCAGCGCGCGGTCGGACAGGTGATGCTCGACGGCGAGGACATCCTCACGACCAAGCACGACGTCTCGCTGATCCGCGCCAAGATCGGCATGGTGTTCCAGAAGCCGACGCCTTTCCCGATGTCGATCTACGACAACATCGCCTTCGGCGTGCGGCTCTTCGAGCAGCTCGGTCGCGCCGAGATGGACGAACGCGTCGAGTGGGCGCTCAAGAAGGCGGCGCTGTGGAACGAGGTCAAGGACAAGCTGCAGCAGAGCGGCTCTAGCCTGTCGGGCGGCCAGCAGCAGCGCCTGTGCATCGCGCGCGGCGTCGCGGTCAAGCCGGAGGTGATCCTGCTCGACGAGCCCTGCTCGGCGCTCGACCCGATCTCCACCGGCAAGATCGAGGAGCTGATCGACGAGTTGAAGCACGACTACACGGTGATGATCGTCACGCACAACATGCAGCAGGCGGCCCGGGTGTCGGACTACACGGCCTACATGTATCTGGGCGACCTGGTCGAGTTCGGTCCGACCTCGGAGCTGTTCATGAAGCCGAAGAAGAAGGACACCGAGGACTACATCACCGGAAGGTTCGGTTGAACCCGCGGTCCCACAGCGGCCGGATCCGGCCTCGCACGTCGCGACACGCGGCGGGCTGGAGCCAAGACACAGGAGCAAGCGCGTGAGCGACAAGCATCTCTCGACCCAGTTCGATGCCGAGCTGAGCACCGTCTCCAGTCGCGTGCTCGAGATGGGCGGCATGGCCGAGTCGCAGGTCGCGCAGGCGGTCTACGCGCTGGCGCAGTTCAGCGGAGAAACCGCGACGCAGGTCCTCCAGCAGGAGGAGCGCATCAACCAGCTCGAGGTCGAGATCGACCGCGAGCTGACCGCGATCATCGCTCGCCGCCAGCCGACCGCGCGCGACCTGCGGCTGCTGATCTCGGTGAGCAAGTCGATCGCCAACCTCGAGCGGGTCGGCGACGAGGCCGCGCGCATCGCGCGCACCGTGCAGCGGCTGATCAACACCGGCGTGTCGAGCCGGCTGCGCCTGCCGGTTGCCGACCTGTCCTTCGAGGCCGACCTGGCGGTCGCGCAGCTGCGCAAGGCGCTCGACGCTTTCGCGCGGCTCGACACCTCCAAGGCGCTCGAGGTGCTGAAGGCCGACGATCAGATCGACCAGGAGTTCGACGGCCTGCTGCGCAAGCTGATCACCTACATGATGGAAGATCCGCGCACGATCTCGTCGAGCATCGACCTCGTCTTCGTCGCCAAGGCGATCGAGCGCGTGGGCGATCACGCCAAGAACATCGCCGAGGCCGTGATCTACGTCGTCAAGGGCACCGACGTGCGTCATGCGTCGATGCAGGACGTCGAGTCGGCGGTGCGCTGACGGCGGCTCCGGGAGGGACACCACGATGAGTTCGGTGCTGGTGGTGGAGGACGAGTCGGCCATCGCCGAGCTCATCTCGATCAACCTGCGGCATGCCGGCTTCGACGTCACGCTGGCCGCGACGTCCGAGCAGGCGCAGGCACTGGTCGACCGCGTGCTGCCGGACCTCGTGCTGCTCGACTGGATGCTGCCCGGCCAGTCGGGGCTGCAGCTCGCGCGGCGCTGGCGCACCGACGCGCGCACGCGCGAGCTGCCGATCATCATGCTGACGGCGCGCGACGAGGAGGCCGACAAGATCAGCGGCCTGGACGCCGGCGCCGACGACTACCTGACCAAGCCGTTCTCGACCAAGGAGCTGCTGGCGCGCATCCGCGCCGTGCTGCGCCGCAAGGCGCCGGAGGCGCTGGACACCGCGGTCGAGATCGCCGGCCTGCGGCTGGACCCGGCGACGCGCCGCGTCACGCGACGGCTCGGCGACGAGGTGCGCGAGGTGAAGGTCGGGCCGACCGAGTTCCGCCTGCTGCACTTCCTGATGACGCATCCCGAGCGCGTGCACAGCCGCTCGCAGCTGCTCGACCGCGTCTGGGGCGACCACGTCTTCATCGAGGAGCGCACCGTCGACGTCCACGTCAAGCGCCTGCGCGAGGCCCTGGCGCCGGTGCAGTGCGCCGCACTGGTCGAGACCGTCCGGGGCGCGGGATACCGCTTGACGCAGCAGGTGCCGGGCCACGTGGCGGGCTGAGGCGCCGGGACATCGATGGGCTGGGTGCTGCGCCGCGGCGCGATGGCCGGCGCAGCGGCGGCAGGCGGTGCGGTCGTGGGCTCGCTGGCCGGATCGATGCTCTCGATGCCGGCAGCCGGCGGCTGGGTCGGCGCGGCCGTCGCCGCGTTCTGGGTCGTCCTGCGCGATGCGCGTCGCGGCGAGCGGCTGCTGGCCTGGGTGCGCGACGAGCCGACCCCGACCGCGCCGCGCGAGGTCGGGCTGTGGGGCGAACTCGCGTACCGCATCGAGCGCTCCCTGCGGCGGCGCGAGGCACGCATCGAGTCCGAGCGCGGCCGCCTCGACCAGTTTCTCGCGGCGATCGAGGCATCGCCGAACGGCGTGCTGCTGCTCGACGCGGACGACCAGATCGAGTGGTGCAGCCGCGTCGCCGCCGATCACTTCGGGCTCGACCCCGAGCGCGACCTCCGGCAGCGCGTGACGAACCTGGTGCGCGTGCCGGCCTTCGTCGCGTATCTGCACGGCGCGCAATGGTCGTCGCCGCTCGTCTTCGCTCATGCCCAGCGGCGCGCGACCCTCTCGGTGATCGTCCGCTCGTACGGCGACGGCGCCAAGCTCGTGCTCTCGCAGGACGTCACCGAACGCGAGCGCACCGATGCGATGCGTCGCGACTTCGTCGCCAACGTCTCGCACGAGATCCGAACGCCGCTGACGGTGCTGGCCGGCTTCGTCGAGACGATGAGCACGCTGTCGCTGACCGAGGTCGAACGGCGCCGGGTGCTTGCGCTGATGTCGCAGCAGACCGATCGCATGCAGGCTCTGGTCGCCGACCTGCTGACCCTGGCGCAGCTCGAGGGCAGCCCGCGACCTGCGGCCGACCGCTGGGTGCACGCCGCCGCGTTGATGCAGCGCGCCAGGACCGACGCGTTGCAGCTGTCCGCGGGACGGCACCAGCTCAGCTTCTCGGGCGGCGACGACGCCGAGGTGGCCGGTGCCGAGACCGAGCTGCTGAGCGCGATCGGCAACCTGGTGAGCAATGCGGTGCGCTACACGCCGGAGGGCGGACGCATCGACGTCGCGTTCGCCTGGCGGGCCGACGGCGCCGCCGAACTGCGTGTCGTCGACACCGGGCCCGGCATCGCCAAGGAGCACCTGCCGCGGCTCACCGAGCGCTTCTACCGCGTCGATGGCAGCCGGTCGCGCGACACCGGCGGCACCGGGCTGGGCCTGTCGATCGTGAAGCACGTGGTGCAGCGGCACGGCGGCGACATCGAGATCGAGAGCGAGGTCGGTCGCGGGACCACGATGAGGCTGGTGCTGCCCGCGGCGCGGCTGCGCCGCACCCCGGCGCGCGCGCCGGCAGCGCAGGACTCGGTCTAGGCTGGCCCGGGCCTGCGTGATCGCGGCCGGTGCTGGCCCGGACGACCGGCGATCCCGGCGCGTGCGCCGTGCGGGATCAGGGCGTGCGCCGGTAGACGGCGGTCGTCTCGTTGCGTTCGGTCGGCCGCCGAACCTGTGCCGCGAGCGTCCAGCCCTCGGGTGCCGGCGGCGCCTGCCGGCCGCGCACGACCAGCAGGAGCGAGCGGCAGGCGCTGCGCGCGGTGGCATCGGGGCGCGCGTCGACGCGGTGGCGTCCGAAGTGTTCGAGTGCCGCGACGTTCGCCCGCGCGAGACCCGGGGCCAGGACGCAACTGCCGGCCGGGACGTGCAACAGGACACGGTCGACCCAGGGCCGCGCGCTGCGCGCATAGTCGAGCAAGGGCAGCCACAGCGTCATGACCAGCAGCCAGCACAGGGCCACGCCGCCGGCCGGCAGCACCATGCTCTTCCACAGCGCCTCGCGGTGCCGGCCGGTGCGCCAGCGCACCAGCCAGAGCCAGGCCAGCGTCGCGGCGGCGGCGATCGCGAACTCGATCGGCGAGAAGGCCGCCTCGAAGCCGGGGGCGAGCTTGGCGACGTTGGCCGCGGGCTTGGCCGGCACGCCCGTGGTCATCGCCGCGTACATGACCCAGACGCCGATCGCGGCGGCGCTGAAGAAGCAGATCGAGAACCAGTCGATCGCCGCCGCGGCGCTGCGCCGCAGGGTCGGCAGCGCGAATGCCGCGAGCATGGCGAATCCCGGCAGTCCCAGCATCAGCGCGCGGTCCGAGCCCGCCGTCGCGAGGTTCGCCGCGAGCGCGACCGATGCCGCGACCAGCGGCACCGAAAGGTGACGGCGCAGCAGGTGCCGGCGCCAGCGCCACAGCGTCCACGCCGCGAGCAGCCAGGCCGGCCACAGGAACCACAGCCACTGGCGCGCGATCGAGAACAGCTCGGGCGCATCCGGTGCCTGCGCGCGCCAGCGCCAGGCGTCGAGCGCGAACGCGACCGCGATCGCGAGCACCGTCGCGCCGACCACCCATCGGGCGGTGCGACGCACCTCGGGATATGCCGACCCGGCGCACACGAGCGCACCGCCCAGGCCCATCGCGAGCGCCATCGTCGGCGCACCGCTGGCGGCCATCAGCGCCGGTGCCGCGAGGATCGCGGCGCGCGACTTCCAGTGGCGGTACGGCGCCGAGGCCAGTCCGTACAACAGCAGTGCCACGGCGAAGAGCTGGGCCAGCTCCGGCGTGGTCTCGTGGCCGAGTTGCAGCAGGCCCAGCGTCGCGATCAGGGCCAGCACGGCTCCATCGGCGATTGCGCGCGCATAGGGCACGGGCGGAGGGTCGTCGCCGAAGGCCGATGGGGCCGGCTGGGCGCTCTCGGTGCGCGCCAGGTGGAAGGTCGCGTACCAGACCAGCGCCAGCGTCAGTGCAAGCAGTGCCGCGAACGGCAGCCGTGCGGCGACCGTCGCGTCGACGAGCGGCGACGACGCCACGATGAAGCCGGCACCGAGCCAGTTCGGCAGCAGCGCGGCGTCGGTGGGCACGCCGCCCAGGGTCGGCGTCCACCACGAGGTACGGCCCTCGGCCATCGCGACCATCTGGCCGAACGAGGCGAGGTCGGCGCTGCGCCAGGGATCGCGGTGGAAGACGCCGGGCAGCACGTAGGCCGCGCACAGCAGCAGCAGCGGGATGCGCGGCAGCGTGCGCGCCGCATTCGGCGCGACGAGGGCGGGCGAGGGCCGGTTCACGCCGACGATGATGCCCGAGGGCCGACGCGTGGCCCCAGGCGCGGGGACCGGCGGCGACGTCGTTGGCGCGCCGCCGCGGGCGGCCTCAGGCGGGCTTCTTGAGGCCGACGCGGGCGAACTTGTTGCGGAACTTCTCGACGCGGCCGCCGAGGTTGTCGACGCTCTTCTGCGTGCCGGTGTAGAAGGGGTGCGTCTCGCTCGTGGTCTCGAGCTTCACCAGCGGAAGCTGCCGGCCGTCGTCCAGCGTGATCGACTCCTTCGTCTGCACGCACGAGCGCGTGACGAACTTGAAGCCGTTGGACAGGTCCAGGAAGCAGACCTCGCGGTAGTTGGGGTGGATGCCTTCCTTCATGCGGTGCCTCGTGCGTTGACGGCAGCCACGCCGGGCAGCCATGGGCTGCAGCGCACTTGCCTGGGGCAAAACCCCGGATTCTAGCTGCTGCGGCGTCAGCCCGGCACGCCGCGGCGCGCCGGCAGGACATGCCCGGCCCTTCGTCGAGCGTTCCGGTCCTGGCGGACCCCCACGTCCCGACTCAGCCGCCGCGTCGCATCATGTCGAAGAAGTCGATGTTGCTCTTCGTCGCCTTCATCTTCTCGAGCACGAACTCCATCGCCTCGATCTCGTCCATCGGATAGAGCAGCTTGCGCAGGATCCAGGTCTTCTGGAGGATCTCGGGCTTGAGCAGCAGCTCCTCGCGCCGCGTGCCGCTCTTGTTGATGAGGATCGACGGGTAGACGCGCTTCTCGGCCATGCGGCGGTCGAGGTGGATCTCGCAGTTGCCGGTGCCCTTGAACTCCTCGTAGATGACCTCGTCCATCTTCGAGCCGGTGTCGATCAGCGCGGTGCCGATGATGGTCAGCGAACCGCCTTCCTCGATGTTGCGAGCGGCGCCGAAGAAGCGCTTCGGTCGCTGCAGCGCATTGGCGTCGACGCCGCCGGTCAGCACCTTGCCGCTCGAGGGCAGCACGTTGTTGTAGGCGCGCGCCAGGCGCGTGATGCTGTCGAGCAGGATCACCACGTCCTTCTTCAGCTCGACCAGCCGCTTGGCGCGCTCGATCACCATCTCGGCCACCTGCACGTGCCGCGCCGCCGGCTCGTCGAAGGTCGAGCTGATGACCTCGCCGCGCACGGTGCGCAGCATCTCGGTGACCTCCTCGGGGCGCTCGTCGACGAGCAGCACGATCAGGTGCACCTCGGGGTGGTTGGCGACCAACGCGTGCGCCAGCTGCTGCATCATCACCGTCTTGCCGGTCTTCGGCTGGGCGACCAGCAGCGCACGCTGGCCTTTGCCGATCGGCGCCACCAGGTCGATGATGCGCGCGGTGATGTTCTCGTCGCCCTTGAAGTTGTCGCGCTCGAGCTTGAACTGCTCCTTGGGGAACAAGGGCGTCAAGTTGTCGAACATGATCTTGTGCTTGTTCTCCTCTGGGGTCACGCCGTTGACACGGTCGACCTTGACGAGCGCGAAGTAGCGCTCGCCGTCCTTGGGCACGCGCACCTCGCCCTCGATCATGTCGCCGGTGTGCAGGTTGAAGCGGCGGATCTGGCTCGGGCTGAGGTAGATGTCGTCGGTCGACGCCATGTAGCTCGTGTCGATCGAGCGCAGGAAGCCGAAGCCGTCGGGCAGCACCTCGAGCACGCCGTCGCCGAAGACCTGCTCACCGGCCTTCGCGCGCTTCTTCATGATCGCGAACATCAGCTCCTGCTTGCGCATGCGGCTGACGTTCTCGATCTCCAGTGCCTCGCCCATCTTGATGAGTTCGGAGACGTGCTGCGCCTTCAGTTCGGACAGATGCATGGGGGAGGGTCCTCGGGATCGGGCGCCGGCTTGCCACGGCCGGCGCCAGGCATTCCGGCCCCGCGGCTGCGTCTGCGCGCATCGCGCGGCGCCCCGCGGGGCGCACGGCTGCAGGTGCAGGTCGTGGTGGATGGCCGGATTCACGGCCCGCGCGACTCAGGGCGGCGCGGGCGGCCCCCGGGACTCAGCCCCGGGGCATCTCGTGATGGCGGATCTGGGCGTCGCCCGCTCCCGGCCACTGGCCGCCGGGTCGTCCGACGCTCGCCCGGATTATAGGTGCCCGTCGAGGAACGCGGTCAGCTGCGCCTTCGACATCGCGCCGACCTTGGTCGCGGCGAGCTCGCCGCCCTTGAAAAGCATCAGCGTCGGGATGCCCCGGATGCCGAACTTCGCCGGTACCTCGCGGTTCTCGTCGACGTTCATCTTGGCGACCTGGAGCTTGCCGTCGTAGGCCGCAGCGACCTCGTCGAGGATCGGCGCGATCATCTTGCAGGGACCGCACCACTCGGCCCAGTAGTCGACCAGCACCGGGGTGCCGGACTGCAGGACGTCGCTCTGGAACGAGTCGTCGGTGACGTGCTTGATGAGTTCGCTGCCCATGTCGGTGGTCTCCGTGGCCCCTTCGGTCTTCTGCCGGGGCACAGGCACAATCATTCTGACACAACGGACCCTGCCCCCCGGCATCGCGACGGCGCGCCGGACAGCACGGATTCGCCTTGCACGCCTCCGATCCGCCGACGGCCGGCGCCCCGCCGCGCGACACCGTGCGCCTGTCTCCACCGGCCGCGACGGGAGGGTGGACACGCGTCGCCGACGCGGTCGCGGACTGGCTCGTCGTGCGTCGCATCGCCGCGCGCGACGCCGTCGTGCTGCTGCCGTTCGCCGAACTGCTGCCGGCGCTGCGCGCGGCCTTCGCCTCGCACCCCGGATGGCCGCCGCGCGTCGAGACCCCGCGCACGCTGGCGATGTCGCTGGCCCCGCCGCCGGATGCGCAGGCGGGTGAATGCACCGGGGACGCGGTCGTGGATGGCGTCACCGCAGCCGCCGCGCTGCGCCGATCCGGTGTGCTGGACGGGTGGGCGGAGCGGGATCGCCAGGCGTTCGCGAGTGCGGTGGCGGCGGTGGTCGAGGCGGCCGCCTCGGTGCTCGACGCCGCCCATGCACGACCGCCGCCGGCGCGGGCGGCGTTCTTCGAAGGGGCGCGACAGCGGCTGCCAGCCGCCTCGCCCGGAGTGCCCGGCGCGCTGGAAGCGTCGCTGCTGCGCTTCGCCGTCGAATGGGCCGCCGGTACGCCACCGCCCGCCACCGACGTGCTGTTCGGGCTGCGTCCGGCGGCCTGGATCGTGGTGCGGCTGGGCGGGCCCGACGCGCTCGCCGAAGCGGTCGCCGCGGCTGCCGGGGTGCCGGTGCTGAACGTCGACCTCGATCCGCCCGATCCTCTCGCGTCGCTCGCCGACGCGCAGGCGCCGCTGCTGCGGCTGTGCGCGCAGTTCGAGGCCGAGGCCGTCGCGGCCGCACACGAGGTGGCGTCCGCGGTCGACGCGGGCCGCGTGCCGGTGGCCGTCGTCACCGCCGACCGCCGCGTCGCGCGCCGTGTGCGTGCGCTCCTCGAGCGCTCCGGCATCGCCGTGGCCGACGAGACCGGCTGGCGCCTGTCGACGACGCGTTCCGCCGCCGCGGTCGCCGCCCTGCTGCACGCCGCACGCTCGGTGCCTGCGGCGTGCGTCGAGCCGCCGCTGCACTGGCCGCTCGCGCCGGACCCGGCTGCGGCCGACGCGGTGCTCGAGTGGCTGAAGGAGGCGCCCGCGCCACCCTCGGGACAGGCGGCCGTCGACGCGCTCGAGGCGCTGTGGCGCGGCCAGCTCGTCGACGACGCCGGGCGGGCCGCGGCGCTCGAGCTGCGAGAACGCGCCTGGGCGACGCTGGCGGCGCTGCGCGGCGCGCGCGAGGCCACGCTTGCAGCCTGGCTGGCCGGGCTCGGACACGCTCTCGCGAGCGACGCGGCGGGCGTGTCGCTCTGGTCGGCCCTGGCCGCCGACGCCGCCGGGGTCGAGGTGCTGCGCGCGCTTCGCTTCGACGACCACAGCCCCGCGTGGCGCGGCGCTGCCTCGACGCTGCGCATGGACTTCGACGAGTTCGCCGACTGGGTCGGCGCGACGCTCGAGCATGCGCGCTTCGTCCCCCCGCATCCGCAGGGCGCCGACGTCGTGATGACCCCGCTCGCGCGAGCGGCGGGCCGTCCGTTCGCGCAGGTTGTCATGCCGGGATGCGACGCGAGCCACCTGGCGCCCGCCACACCGGGGCCGGCGCTCGTCCCGGACCGCCTCGCCGCCGCGCTCGGGCTGCCCGATGCCGACGAGCGGCGGCGGCGCCAGCAGCTCGCCTTCGCGCATCTCGTGCATGCGCCGGCGGTCACGCTGCTGCGCCGCAGCCACGACGGCGACGAGCCGCTCGCCGCCGCCCCACTCCTCGAGGCGCTCGTCCTGGCGCGACGCGCCGCCGGCCGTCCCGCGGTCGCCGACGCCCCGGCGGGCCCGCCGCCGCGCCGCGTCGCGGTGCGGCCCGTCGCACGACCGCTGCCGGTGGTGCCGGCCGATGCGCTGCCTGCGGCGCTCAGCGCGAGCCAGGTCGAGGCGCTGCGCCAATGCCCGTACCGCTTCTTCGCGCAGTCGGTGCTGCGGTTGCGCGACGAGGACGAGATCGACGTCGAGCCGGACGCGCGCATCCACGGCAACTGGCTGCACGAGGCGCTGCACCGCTTCCACCGCGATCGGGACCCGACCGCCGGCGCCGAGGCCGATGCGCTGCGCCTCCACGCCGCTGCCGATGCGGCGCTCGCCGCGGCCGGCCTCGAAGGCGCCGCGATGCTGCCGTACCGGGCCGCGTTCGCCGCCTTCGCTCCCGGGTACCTGCGCTGGGTGCGATCGCGCGATGCCGCGGGCTGGCGCTGGCGTGACGGCGAGTTCGACCTGCGCGCCGCGCCCGATCCGGTCGCTCCGCAGACGCTGCGCGGCCGCATCGACCGTCTCGACGAAGGGCCGGGCGGCGTGCGCCAGGTCATCGACTACAAGAGCGGCGCGTCGACGCCGCTGCGCGACCGCGTGCGCATGCCGCTCGAGGACACGCAGCTGGCCTTCTACGCGCTGCTCGCCGGGGCCGCCGCCGAAGACGCCCCGCCGCTCGAGGCGATCTACCTCGCGCTCGACGAGCCGCAGGCGCCGGTCGAGGTGCAGCACCCGGACGTGGTGCGCAGCGCGCGCGCGCTTCTCGCGGGGCTCGCCGACGACCTCGCCCGCATGCGGGCCGGGGCGCCGTTGCCGGCGCTTGGCGAAGGCCGGGCCTGCGACTGGTGCGAGATGCGCGGCCTGTGTCGGCGCGACCACTGGGCCGATGGCGGCGCCGCGGTCGCCGCCGACGACCGGGACGTCCGCGGTTCGGGACGCGAGACGTGAGCGACGCGCCCGCCTACCGCATCGACGGCCGCACCGCCGATGCCGCCGCCTTCTACGCCGCGGCCTGCGACCCGCGTCGCAGCGTCGTCGTCGAGGCCTGCGCCGGGGCCGGCAAGACCTGGGTGCTGGTCAGCCGCATCGTGCGCGCGCTGCTCGACGGCGCCGAGCCATCGCAGATCCTGGCGATCACGTTCACGCGCAGGGCCGCCGGCGAGATGCGCGAGCGGCTCGAGGACTGGCTGGCCGGCTTTGCCAGCGCGGGCGTGCAGCGCTGCGTCGACGAGCTGCGCACTCGCGGCCTCGACGAGGCCGCCGCGCGAGCGCAGGCGCCCGCGCTGGCGGCGCTGCACGCGCGCGTGCTGGCGGCGTCGCGCCCGGTCGAGATCCGCACCTTCCACGGCTGGTTCGCGCAGCTGCTCGGCGCGGCGCCGCTGGCACTGCTCGAGCGCCTCGGGCTGCCCGCCGAGCGCGCACTGCTCGAGGAGATCGACACGCTGCGCGTGCCGCTGCTGCGTCGCTTCCATCGCCGCGTCGACGCCGACGCCTCGCTGCGCGACGACTACCTGGCGCTCGTGCGCCGGCACCGTCGCCGCGCCGTGCTCGACTGGCTCGATGCCGCGGCGCGCCGCGCCACCGAGATCGGGCTCGCCGATGCGGCCGGCACCCTCGACCGCGCGGTGGCGCCGGCGGATGTGCTCGACCCCGCGTGCGCCGGCCTCGCCGACCCGGCGTCGCTCGTCGCGTCCGCATCGTGGCAGGCCGAGCTCGGCGCGCTTGCCGGGCGGCTCTCGCGTTCGACACGCGCTGCCGCGCGGCAGGCCGGCGAGCGGCTCGGGCAGGCGCTGGCGCTGGTGACGTCCGACCCGCCGGCAGGCTTCGACGCCGCCTGGGCGGCCCTCTTCACGACCGCCGGCGACGAGCGCAAGCTGGGCGACGTGCCCGGTCTCGGCGACGCCTGCGAGAGGCTGCGCCGCCTCGCGCTGCTGCGCCGCCAGCAGCAGGCGCACGACGATCACGCGGCGATGGTGCGGCTGGTGCGGGTGCTGCTGCACGAGTACGCGGCGCTCAAGCGCGCGCGCGGCTTCGTCGACATGGCCGATCTGGAGCGCGCGGCGCTCGTGCTGCTGTCCGACCCGTCCTGCGCGGGCTGGGTGCAGGAGCGGCTGGACCTGCGGCTCGCGCACCTGCTGATCGACGAGTTCCAGGACACCAGCCCGCTGCAGTGGCAGGCGCTCGCGCCCTGGCTCGCCTCGTACGCCGGTGCCGGCGGCGGCGCCAGCGGCCAGCGGCCGCTGTCGGTGTTCATCGTCGGCGACCCGAAGCAGAGCATCTACCGCTTCCGGCGCGCCGAGCCGCGCGTCTTCGCCGCCGCGCGCGACCTCGTCGTCGACGCCTTCGACGGGCGAGTGCTCGCCTGCGACCACACGCGCCGCAATGCGGATGCCGTCGTGCAGGCGCTCAATGCGGTGTTCGCCGATGCCGCGCAGCGCGACGGCTGGGGGCCGTTCCGCGCGCACACGACGGCCTCCGACGCGGCAGGCCGCACGCTGCGCATCGACGACGAGGCCGGATCGGAGTCGTCGGCCCCGGCGCGCGGCGCGTCGCCCGATGCGCTGCGCTGGCGCGACTCGCTGCGCGAGCCGCGGCACGAGCCCGAGGCCCACCGGCGCGCGCCGGAGGCCGCGCGCATCGCCGATGCGGTGTCGGCGCTGCTCGCCGACGGCTTTGCGCCGCGCGACGTGATGGTCGTCGCACGCCGGCGCGACGTGCTCGGCCAGGTTGCGCAGGCGCTGGCGGCGGCCGGCGTTCCGCACGTGCGCCCCGAGACCACCGGCTTCGCCGATCTGCCCGAGGCGCTGGATCTCGTCGCCGTCCTCGACGTGCTCGCCTCGCCGGCACACGACCTGTCGCTCGCGCGCGCGCTGAAGAGTCCGCTGTTCGGTGCCGGCGATGAGGACCTGCTCGCGCTCGCCACCGCGGCGCGCGCCTGCGGCCGGCGCTGGCTGGCGACCCTGCTCGGCTCGACCTGGGAGGCGCGTCCGGTGCTGGCGCGCGCGGCGACGCTGCTCGGCGGCTGGGCCGCCGCGGCGCGCCAGCTGCCGGCGCACGACCTGCTCGACCGCATCGTCCACGAAGGCGACCTGACGGCCCGGCTGCTGGCAGCCGTGCCGCCTGCGCGGCGCGCCACCGCGCTGCACGCGGTGCACGGGCTGCTCGCCGCGTCGCTCGAGGCTGGCGGCGGCCGCATCGTCACCCCGTATGCCTTCGTGCGCGAGGTGCGGCGCGGCTTCCTCGCGGCGCCCGCGTCGCCGCCGCCGGACGCGGTGCGGCTGCTCACCGTGCACGGCGCGAAGGGGCTCGAGGCGCGCGCCGTCGTGCTCGCCGACACGGCCCCTGCCGATCGCCCGCCCGACCGCGCGACGCTGCTCGTCGACTGGCCCGTCGGGAGCGCGGCGCCGGCCTGCGTGGCCTTCGTCGCCAGCGAGTCCCGGCCCGCGCCGACGCTCGAGCCGCTGCTCGCCGACGAGCGGCGCGAGCGCCAGCGAGAGGAGCTCAACGCCCTCTACGTGGCCGTCACGCGCGCCGCCGAGCGGCTGATCGTGAGTCGCACGGTGTTGGCGCGCAGCGGCGCCGACACGTGGTGGCAGCGCCTCGAGGGGCACGCCACGCCTTGGCGCCCGCCGCGCGCCGCGCCTCAGCACGACACGGGGACGGTGGAGGTCGATGCCGCTCCCGCCGCACGGCCGGCCGCGGCGCGCGCCGCCGCCGCGGTGCCGTCGGGCGCGAGCGATCCGCGGCGGGGCGCCGCGGTGCACCGGCTGCTCGAGTGGGCCGGACGCGTGGATCGGCCCCTTCCACGCGAGCGCTGGCCGTCCGCGGCCGAGGCGGCGGCGCGCGAACAGGGGCTTCCGGAACGGGCCGCGCCTGCCGTCCTCGACGCGGCCCGCGCGGTGCTGGAGAGCCCGGCCTGCCGGCGCTTCTTCCACGGCCCCGGGCTGCGCTGGGCGGGCAACGAGGTGACGCTGGCGGGCCCGGCCGGCCAGACGATGCGCGCGGACCGGATCGTCGAACTCGACGACGGGGCCGGAGGCATCGAGTGCTGGGTCCTGGACTACAAGCTCGCGACCGCGCCGGAGGCGCTGGCCGGCCACCGCCCGCAGCTCGAGGCCTACGTCGCCGCCGTCGCCGCCGCTTCGCCCGGGCTGCGCGTGCGCGGTGCCTTCGTCGCCGGCGACGGGCGGGTGGTGCCGCTGTAGCCGCTGCCTGCGCGCGGGGTTCCTCCCGCGCACCGGGTCGTGGCGCGATGAGCGGCCGACAATCCGCGCATGGACCGCGCGCTGCTCGGTGTCGATTTCACCTGTGCGCCGTCGCGGCGCAAGCCCGTGACGGTGGCGCGAGGCCGCCTGCAGGGCGCGGTGCTGCGGCTGGAGGGGGTCGATGCGCTGACGACACTGCCCGCGTTCGAGGCGCTGCTGGCCGAGCCCGGCCCCTGGTGCGGCGCCTTCGACTTCCCTTTCGGCCTGCCGCGCGCCTTCGTCGAGTCGCTCGGGCTCGGTGCGGACCTGCCCGCCGTGTCGGCGGCGGTGCGCGCGCGCTGCCCCGACCGCATGTCCTTCCGCGCGCTGGTCGACGCGTGGGGCAACGGGCGGCCCCCCGGCGAGCGCCTGGTGCATCGGCGCACCGACGGCGCGATGCCGGGCATCCGCTCGACCAGCCCGCTGCAGACGCGCTACGTGCCGGTCGGCTTCA
The DNA here is from genome assembly GCA_025458805.1 of Rubrivivax sp. Classification (GTDB taxonomy): domain Bacteria; phylum Pseudomonadota; class Gammaproteobacteria; order Burkholderiales; family Burkholderiaceae_C; genus Rubrivivax. Next base: position 11,195 of record JALORQ010000007.1, on the reverse strand, counting down.
TGTGGTTCGAAGGGCTGCCGCGGCTGTTCGCCGCCGGCGTGGACCTGCCCGGGCTGGCGGTGGGGGACGCGTCGCGGGTGGCGGTCGAGGGCTACCCGGGGTGGCTGGCCTTCGAGGTGATCGGCCGCCGCTCGTACAAGAACGACGGCGGCGCCGACCGGCTGATCGCGCGCAAGGACCTGGTCGACGCGCTCGAGCAGGGTCGCACGCGACTCGGCGTGCGGCTCAAGCTCACGCACGCGCAGCGCGAGTCGCTGGTCGACGATGCCTCGGGCGACCGTCTCGACGCGGTGCTGTGCCTGCTGCAGGCGGCGTGGGCGGCGGCGCGGCCCGGCTTCGGCCGGCCGGCCGAGGTCGATCCGGTGGAGGGCTGGATTGCCACGGCGTGAGCCTCCGGCGCGCCGCGCTGCGTCCGGCACGGTGGCGGCCGAGACCTGGTTCGCGGCGCGCGGCTGGACGCCGTTCGACTTTCAGCGCGAGGTCTGGGCCGCCATGGCGGCCGGCGAGAGCGGCCTGCTGCATGCCACCACCGGCAGCGGCAAGACCTACGCGGTGTGGCTGGGCGCGCTCGCGCGCCTGTCGGGCACGGCGCTGCAGGTGCTGTGGATCACGCCGATGCGCGCGCTGGCGGCCGACAGCGCTCGTGCCCTCGCGTGGCCGCTGGCGGACCTGGCGCCGACGGCGCGCGTCGGGCTGCGCACCGGCGACACGCCGCCCGCCGAGCGGGCACGACAGGACCGCCGGCTGCCGACGGCGCTGGTGACGACGCCCGAGTCGCTGTCGCTGCTGCTCGCCCGCGAGCGCGCCGCCGACGAGCTGGCCGCGGTGCACCTCGTGATCGTCGACGAATGGCACGAGATGCTCGGCAACAAGCGCGGCGTGCAGGTGCAGCTCGCGCTGGCGCGGCTGGCGCGCTGGAACCCGGGCCTCGTCGTCTGGGGCCTGTCGGCGACGCTCGGCAACCTCGACGAGGCGATGGCCACGCTGCTCGGCCACCGCCGCGGTCGGGTGGTGCGCGGCCGCGTCGCCAAGGACCTCGTCATCGACACGCTGCTGCCGGTCGACCCCGGACGCTTCAGCTGGGGCGGACACCTCGGCGCGCAGATGCAGCAGCCGGTGGTCGCCGAGATCGAGCGTTCGGGGACGACGCTGGTCTTCACCAACACGCGCAGCCAGGCCGAGATCTGGTACCAGCTGCTGCTCGAGGCGCGACCCGACTGGGCTGGCCTCGTCGCGCTGCACCACGGATCGATCGACAAGGCGGCACGCGAGTGGGTCGAGCAGGGGCTCAAGGAGGGCCGGCTGAAGGCCGTGGTCGCGACCTCGTCGCTCGACCTCGGCGTCGACTTCCTGCCCGTGGAGCGCGTGCTGCAGATCGGCAGCGCCAAGGGCGTCGCGCGGCTGCTGCAGCGCGCCGGCCGCAGCGGCCACGCGCCGGGGCTCCCGAGCCGCGTCACGCTGGTGCCGACGAACACGCTCGAACTGGTCGAGGCGGCCGCGGCGCGCGAGGCGGCGCTCGCCGGGCACGTCGAGTCGCGCACCAGCCCCGACAAGCCGCTCGACGTGCTCGTGCAGCACCTGGTGACCGTGGCGCTGGGCAGCGACCGCGTGCCCGGAGGCGACGCGCAGACGGGCTTCGAGCCGGACGCGCTCTACGACGAGGTGCGCGGCGCGCATGCCTATCGCGGCCTGACGCGCGACGAGTTCGACTGGGCCCTGGCCTTCGTCGAGCGCGGCGGCGCGAGCCTCGGCGCCTACCCCGAGTACCACCGCGTGCGCCGCGTCGACGGGCGCTGGCGCGTCACCGACCGCGGCGTCGCGCAGCGCCACCGGCTGCAGGTCGGCACCATCGTCAGCGACGCCAGCATGCAGGTGAAGTGGTGGTCGCAGGCGGGCGGCGGTGCCGCGATCGGCACCATCGAGGAAGGCTTCATCGCCCGTCTCAAGCCCGGCGACTGCTTCGTCTTCGCCGGGCGGCTGCTCGAGTACGTGCGCACGCAGGAGATGACCGCCTACGTGCGCAAGGCCACGCGCAGGAGCGGCGCCGTCCCGTCGTGGGCGGGCAGCCGCATGCCGCTGTCCAGCGAGATGGCCGACGCGGTGCAGGAGCTGCTGCGCGCCGCCGCCGACGAGGGCCGCTTCGACGGCGCCGAGATGCGCGCCGCGCAGCCGATGCTGCAGGCGCAGGCGCGGCTGTCGCGCCTGCCGGGCAGCGGTCGCGTGCTGGTCGAGCGCTTCGTCTCGCGCGAGGGCACGCACCTGTTCGTCTACCCGTTCGGCGGTCGCCAGGTGCACATCGGGCTCGCTCAGCTATGGGCCTGGCGGCTGGCGCGCCTGCAGCCGAACACCTTCTCGCTGTCGGTCAACGACTACGGGCTAGAGATCCTCGGCGCCAGGCCGCTCGATGCGGCGCCGTTCGCCGACGGCTCGCTGTTCGACACGCGCGACCTGCTGGCCGACGTGCTGTCGAGCCTCAACTCGGGCGAACTGGCGCAGCGGCGCTTCCGCGAGATCGCGCGCGTCGCCGGACTCGTCTTCGGCGGCTACCCGGGCGCGCCCAAGAGCCTGCGCCAGTTGCAGGCCTCGAGCGCGCTCTTCTACGAGGTCTTCCGCAAGTACGATGCCGCCAACAGGCTGCTCGCGCAGGCCGAGCAGGAGGTGCTGGCGCAGGAGCTCGACATCGTGCGGCTGTCTGCGCTGCTGGTGCGGCTCTCGGCCTGCCCGGTGGACATCGTCGACCTGCGCGCGCCCAGCCCGTTCAGCCTGCCGCTGATGGTGGAGCGCCTGCGCGAGCAGTTGACGACCGAGAAGATGCACGAACGACTGGACCGCCTGCTGGCCGACGCCGAGGCCGCGCTGGCCGCGCCTCCGGTGCCGCGGCCGCCGTCGCGCCGCCGCAGGGTCGGCGCCGCCGTCGGGGGCGCCGCATGACGGCACCGCGGCGCCTCTGGCAAGCCCTGCGCGCCGGCCGGCTGGGCGTCTACCTGATCGCGCTGTGGAAGCTGTTCCAGCACCCGCAGACGCCGCGCGCGGTGCGCTGGGTGGCGCTGGCGGTGCTCGCCTACGCCCTGTCGCCGATCGACCTGATCCCGGACTTCATCCCGGTGCTGGGCATGCTCGACGACCTGGTGCTGATCCCGCTGGGCGTCGCGCTCGTCGTGCGGCTCACGCCGCGCGAGCAGTGGCAGGCGCGTCTGCGCGAGGCCGAGACCGAGGGCGGGAAGCTGCCACGCCTGCTCTGGGGGGCGGCGATCATCGTGCTGCTGTGGCTGGCGGCCGCGGCCTTCTTCGGATGGTGGGTCTTCACGGTGATGCGGGGCGCGCTGTGACGCCGCGGCCGATACGCCGCGCGATGGCCGGTGCGCGTGCCAGTGTCGTGGCGCTCGGCGTGGTGCTGCTGCTGCCGGGTGCGTCGTCGGCCCAGGGAGCGCGCGTCATCGAGGGCACGGTCACGCGCGTCGTCGACGGCGACAGCCTGTGGGTCGCCCCGGCGTCCGGCCCGCCGGTCGAGGTGCGGCTGCACGGCATCGACGCGCCCGAGGGCTGCCAGGCCGGCGGCCCGGAGGCGCGGAGGGCGCTCGAGGACCTCGTGCTACGGCGCCCGGTCAGCGTGCGGTCGCGCGGCCGCGACGATCACGGCCGGCTGCTCGGCGTCGTGAGTGTCGACGGCATCGACGTCAACGTGCGGCAGGTCGAGGAGGGCTGGGCCTGGAGCTCGCGCTACAAGTGGGACCGCGGCCCCTACGTGAAGCAGGAGCGCATGGCGCAGGCGCTGCGCCGCGGCATCTTCGCGTTGCCGGGCGCCGAGGAACCGCGCGAGTTCCGGCGCCGTCACGGGCCTTGTCGCAGCGGGGACGTTCCCCCGGCCATGCCGCCCTCGCCCCGGGATCTCCCGGCCGCGGCGCCCGCGGCCGCGTCGCCGATGCGCTGCGACGGGCGCACCCAGTGCTCGCAGATGCGTTCCTGCGAGGAGGCGACCTGGTTCCTGCGCCACTGCCCCGGCACCGCGATGGACGGCGACGGCGACGGCATTCCCTGCGAGTCGCAGTGGTGCGGCGCGCGCTGAGCGGCGCCGCACCATTGCCGCGGATCAGCGGAACTGCGGCAGCAGCACGCTGTCGATGATCCAGACGGTGCCGTTCGAGGTGCGCACCGCGGTGCAATCGGCCACCGACTGGTTGACCGATGCGCCGGTGCCCCGCTCGAACCCGGTCAGCAGCGTCTGGCCTTGCAGCGTGGCGACCTCGCGCTTGACGGCGCGGCGCGGATCGTCGCTGCCGGGGACGACGTGGTAGGTCAGCACCGCCGTCAGCACGGCGATGTCGCCGCCGATCGCGCCGAGTACGGCCGGCGGGATCTTCGCGAAGGCGTCGTCGGTGGGCGCGTAGACCGTGAGGTTGCCCGGCTGCGACAGCGCGTCGGCGAGGCCGGCCGCGACGACCAGCGAGGTCAGCGTCGACAGCGCGGGCGTCGCGATGGCGGCGTCGACGATGGTGCCCTCGAATTGGATCGCCTGGGCGCGGCGGCATTCGCCGGGCGCCGGCGCGGCAGCGGCCGACATCGCGGCAGCGGTCAGGGTGGCGGCCACCGTGCAGGCACGGGCGAAGCGGTTCAGCGTGAACATCGGTCGGTCTCCTGGCGGTCGAGCAATCGGACGCAGCCCGCGATCGGGACTGCGGAATAAACGATACCGTCTATTTGTGACCAATAGGTTTTCATTGAAAACCAAATGGTTTTTCTCCGCGTATCGCCGGTCACGGCCGGCGGGCCAGCAGATGCCTGACGGGGCGCAGAACGCGCGGCCCCGGCGGTCCGCGTGACAGACGACCGGCGCCGGGAGCGGCCGTGCCTTTCAGTCCATGCGCACCCAGCGCAGCTCGATCGAGTCACTGGGCCACTGCACCGCGCTCACCTTCCTTGCCATGGCCCAGGTCAGCACGCGGCGGTACAGCGGGACGTAGGGCAGATCGTCGGCGGCCAGCCGCAGCACGGTGGCGACCATCGCGCGGCGCCGCGTCAGGTCGGGCTCGGTCCGGATCTGGTCGATGAGCGCATCGAGCGCGGGATTGGCGTAGCGCCCGGCGTTGAAGGTGCCGAAGCCGCCGGGCGCGTGGCTTCGCAGCAGGGCGTTGAGCGAAGGCCACGCGTCGATGCTGGGCGTCCAGCCGTATTCGATCAGGCTCGCCGTGCCCTGGCTGAGCTTGGGAAAGAACTGGTTCGTCGGGCTGGCGCGCAGCGCGGTGCGGATGCCGACCTGGGCCAGCATCGCCGCCATCGCCTGGCAGGCGTTCTCACGCCACGCGACGTTGACGCAGTCCAGCGTGACCGTGAAGCCGTTCGGGTAGCCCGCCTCGGCGAGCAGCGCCCGGGCGCGTGCCGGGTCGAAGGGCAGGCGCCGGTCGAGCTCGGGCGGCGAGCCGTCGACACGCGGCGAGAGGAAGGCGCCGGTAGGCACGCCCTGGCCGCGCAGAACCTTGTCGACGATCAGCGGCACGTTGATCGCGTGGTAGACGGCCTGCCGCACGCGCCGGTCCTTGAAGGGGTTGCGGCCCTTGACGTCGCTGCCCTCGAGCTCGTCGCGCGCCTGGTCGAACGCCAGATACTGCTGCCCGAGATCGGGCATCTGCAGCAGCGTGAAGCGCGCATCGGCCTTCAGTCGCGGGATGTCCTGGTAGGGCGGGTCGAGGACGAGGTCGACCTCGCCCGACGCCAGCGCGGCGAGCCGCGTCGCATCGGAACGGATCGGCACGAAGACCACCTCCTGCAGGTTGCCGTGGCGCGCCCTGCCGCCGCGCTGCTCGCCCCAGCCCCACCACGCGGCGTGGCGCCTGAGCACCAGCCGCACGTCCGGCTCGTAGCGCTCGAGGCGGAAGGGCCCGGTGCCGTTGGCTTGGCGCACGGCGAAGGTCTCCTGCTTGCCGTTGAAGTCCTGCGCGCGCTGCACGCCGTGCCTTTCGGCCCAGGCCCGGCTCATGATGCCGATGTACTGCAGTTTCTCGGGCAGCACCGCGTCGGGGGCCTCGAGCTCGATGTCGAGCGTCAGCGCGTCGACCTTCCTCACCGCGGTCACGCCCTTGAGCTGGAAGGCGCGCTGCGAAGGCGATGCCAAAGCACGTTCGAGCGAGAACACCGCATCGTCGGCGCCGAAGGGCGAGCCGTCGTGAAAGCGCACGCCCTCGCGCAGCCTGAAGCGCCAGCGCCGCGGGTCGAGCTGCTGCCACGACACAGCCAGCGCCGGCTCGAGGCCGAAGGTCTCGTCGCGCGTGACCAGCGACTCGTGCACCTGGAAGGCCACCCGCGTGTGGTACAGCAGCGCCAGCGCGTGCGGGTCCATCGTCTGCGGGTCGAACGCGCTCGCGATGCGCAGCGTCTGCGCGTGCAGCGGTGCGGCCAGCGTCGCGACCCACAGCAGCCCGACGACGGCGGCACGCCGCGGCCAGCGCCAGCATGTGCTTCGGGTCAGGACCGGTGGCCTGGAACCGTGCCGGATCGTCGAGGCGTGCGAGGGCTGCATGCGGCGCATTCTGCCGGCCCACGACCGGGGACGCGCCCGCCCGCCATCACCCGGCCTGCTCTCGCGCCACCCGCGCCGCCGCGAGAAAGTCCTCGAGGATCGGATGCCCGTCGAGCTGCTGGTCGTGCAGCGCGCGGCCGGCGAGGAACTCCGGATGCCACTGCATGCCGAAGACCCAGCCCTCGCCCGTCCAGCGCAGCGCCTCGACGAGGCCGTCGGGCCGCGAACGGGCCTCGACCACCAGCTCGGGCGCGAGGTCCTTCACCGCCTGGTGGTGGATCGAGTTGATCACCGCCTCGGTGACGCCCGGATACAGCCCTGCGAGCCGGGTGCCGGGCTGCAGCTCGACCGCATGCACCAGGTGGTCGACGTCGTCCGGGTCCACGTGACGCGCGGCGTCGGGACGCTGCGTGGCGATGTCCTGGTACAGCGTGCCGCCGAAGGCGACGTTGATGAGCTGGCAGCCGCGGCAGATGCCGAGCACCGGCTTGCCGGCCTCGATGAAGGCGTCGAGCAGCTCGATCTCGTAGCGGTCGCGGACGCGGTCGCCTGCCCATGCCGGGTCCAGCGCGGATTCGCCGTAGGTCTCGGGCGCGATGTCGTTGCCGCCCTGCAGCACCAGCCCGTCGAGCATCTGCGCGTATCCGTGCAGGCTGACTTCGGAGCGCCTGACCATGCTCTCCCGGTCGACCGCCGGGATCATCACCGGCAGCACCTGGCGCGAGATCACCCAGTGCGCCACCGACTGCTCGAGGTAGTGCAGCGTCTTCGCCCAGACCCCGCCCAGGTCGAGCACCGGGCCGCGAGGGTGGTGGATGCGGGCGGAGACGCCGATCAGCAGAGGACGGGTCATCGGGACGTGGCGCGCATCGTTCGCGCTGCCTCAGGGGCGACTGTACGACCTCCGGCCCGCAATCGCCTGACTTGGATGGCGGGCCGGCTGTGGCTGATCTCGCGCAACCCGGCGCCTCGCCGAGCGGTGAACAATGCCGGCATCGCGGAGGATGTCGCATGTTCCAACCCGAACGCCCGGGCCACCGGGTGGTGGTGGCCCCGGGGTTTCTGCTCCTCGCGCTGACGGTGCTGGCCGGCTGCTCGGGGCCGGTGCAGGTCGTGAACCTCGAACCCGCGCAGCAGCTGGCCCGCGAGTCGGCGCCGCCGGGTTCGGCCTACCTCGGCTGGCGGTTGTTCCAGGACAAGTGCGCCGGCTGCCATGGCGGCGACGCTGCCGGTAGCGCGACAGCCCCCAACCTGCTGCCTCTGGTGCGCGAAATGGGGCCCCGGCGCTTTGCCGACCTCGTGCTCTACCGCTACGACACGTCGTTGCCCGGACTCGCGGCGGGCGACGACGCGGCGGCGCGCGAGGCGCGCGTCGATCAGGTGCTGCAGCGGCGCGCCCCGCCCGTGTCGATGCCGGCGTGGCAGGGCGAGCCTGCGGTCAGCGCTCAGATCGCCGACCTCTATGCGTGGCTCGCGGCCCGCGCCGACGGCACCCTGGGACCCGGGCGGCCGGCGCGGTAGCCGGGCGCCTCGACGCGCGCCGTCACGACCGCTCGCGCATCAGCGTGCTCTTGCCGAACAGGCTCTCGATCAGGTCGACGGCCAGCGCCGCGGTCTTGTTGCGGACATCGAGCGCCGGATTGAGCTCCATCACGTCGAGGCTGGCCAGCCGGCCGGTATCGGCGATCATCTCCATGCACAGCTGCGCCTCCCGGTAGGTCGGCCCGCCCGGCACCGTGGTGCCGACGCCGGGTGCGATCTCGGGGTCGAGGAAGTCGACGTCGAAGCTGACGTGCAGGTGCGTGTTCGCGTCCAGAGTGGCCAGCGCGAGGTCCATCGCGTGGCGCATGCCCATCTCGTCGATGTAGCGCATGTCGAACACCTCGAGACCCTGCTCGTGGACGAAGCGCTTCTCGCCGGGGTCCACGCTGCGGATGCCGATCTGGCGCACGACGCGCGGCGCGATCGCGGGCACGCTGCCAGCCATCTCGACCAGCGCCTGCGGGCCGTGGCCGCAGAGCACGGCCACCGGCATGCCGTGCAGGTTGCCGCTGGGCGTGAGCAGGTTCGTGTTGAAGTCGGCATGCGCGTCGAGCCAAAGCACGCGCAGCCTGCGCCCGGCCTCGCGGCAGTGGCGGGCCACCGCGGCGATCGAGCCGATGGCCAGGCTGTGGTCGCCGCCGAGCAGGATCGGCAGGCGGCCAGTCTTCAGCTCGTCGTAGACGGCGTCGTGCACCGCGCGGCTCCAGGCCGTGACCTCGGCCAGGTGCCGGTAGCCGCCGTCGGGTGGCTGCCAGGGGTTGGCCGGGCCGGCGAGGTTGCCGCGGTCGACGACCTCGAGGCCGTGGCCCTCGAGCGTCGGCGCGAGCCCGGCGACGCGCAGCGCCTCCGGCCCCATGCTCGCGCCGCGCGTGCCGGCGCCGATGTCGGTGGGGGCGCCGATGAGGCTGACGCGGCGGTTCATCGGTGGGTCGGCCCGGGGGCCGTCAGGCGCTGCCCGACTCGGCGGCCGCCGTGCCGAAGCCGTAGTGCTCGGCCAGCCGCTGCCAGGCCTCGTCGGCGGTCTCGACGTAGTGGAACAGACCGAGGTCGCCGGCGCCGATCATGCCGGTGTCGACCAGGTGCCCGAAGTCGATCAGCTTCTCCCAGAACGTCCGTCCGAACAGCAGGATGGGCCGGCGCCGGCTCTTGCCGGTCTGGACGAGCGTGAGCGTCTCGAACAGCTCGTCGAGCGTGCCGAACCCGCCCGGAAAGCACACCAGCGCGATGCTGCGCATGACGAAGTGCATCTTGCGCAGGGCGAAGTAGTGGAACTGGAAGCACAGCTCGGGCGTGATGTACGGGTTGGGCGCCTGCTCGTGCGGCAGCACGATGTTGAGCCCGATGCTCTTGCCGCCGACCTCGTGCGCGCCGCGGTTGCCGGCCTCCATGATGCCCGGGCCGCCGCCGGTCACCACGTAGATCGGCGTCGCGTGCTCGCGCGAGCGCGTCGTGACGAGGCCGGCGAAGCGCTGCGCCTCGCCGTAGTAGCGGCTCATCGCCTGCGCCGTCTCGGCGCGGCGGACTGCGGTCTCGTCGCCGCCCGCCCGCGCGGCGTCGAGCCGCGCCTGCGCCTCGTCGGGCGGCAGGATGCGCGCGCTGCCGAAGATGACGATGGTCGAGGTCACGCCGTGCTCCTGCTGCACCAGCTCGGGCTTGAGCAGTTCGAGCTGCATGCGCACCGGGCGCAGTTCCTCGCGCAGCAGGAAGGCGGTATCGGTGAAGGCAAGCCGGTAGGCGCTCTCGGGGCCGGCGTAGCGGCCGGGCGGATGCGGCGCCAGCGCCTCCTCCTCGGCACTCGGGAAGTTGCGGGCGGTCAGGTCGTCGCGGGGGCGGTCCATGGCGGGGCTCGGTCGTCTACGGGGCAACGCGCGGCATCCCGGTCGCGGCGCCGATCGCAGCAAGACGAAGCCCGTCGCGCGGACGGGCTGCGGGGGCGGGGGGGTCGCGGCCGCGGTCGCGGCCGTCCGGTCACTTGGTGTCGGTGTCTGCCTCGGCCTTGCGCTCGACCGCGGTCTTGCTGGCGGTGACGGGCAGGCCGCGCAGCTGGTTCAGTGCCTGCTGCAGAGGGAAATCCTCGGCGCTGCCGAACTCGGGCAGCGGCTTGGGGGTCTCGCGGCTCTTCGCGAACTGCTCCTCGAGCTTGCGCCGCTCTTCCTGGCGCTGCTTCTCGCGCGCCGGATCCTTCGCTTCGTCGGGGCCTGCCAGGTGCTTTTCGAGGTCGGCCTCGCGCATGCGCAGCGCCGCGAACACGTTGCCCTCGGCGGTCTCGTCGAGCCAGATGTCGGGCACGATCCCCTTGGCCTGGATCGCGCGGCCGCTCGGGGTGTAGTAGCGCGCGGTGGTGATCTTCAACGCGGTCTCGGCCGACAGCGGCCGCACCGTCTGCACGGAGCCCTTGCCGAAGGTCTGGCTGCCCATGATGGTGGCGCGCTTGTGGTCCTGCAGCGCGCCGGCGACGATCTCGCTCGCCGACGCGGAGCCTTCGTTGACCAGCACCACCAGGGGCACCGACTTGATCGCCGCCGGCAGCTTGCGCAAGGGGTCGGCACCGCGGCGGACGTAGAACTCGGGGCTGGCGCGGAAGGTGGCGCGCGACTCGGCGAGCTGGCCGTTGGTCGTCACGACGACGACGTCGGACGGCAGGAACGCCGCCGAGATCGCCACCGCGGCGTCGAGCAGGCCGCCTGGATCGTTGCGCAGGTCGAGCACCAGGCCCTTCAGGTTCGGGTCCTGCTTGTAGAGCTCGTCGACCTTGCGCACGAAGTCCTCGACCGTGCGGTCCTGGAACTGGCTCACGCGCACCCAGCCGTAGCCCGGCTCGACCATGCGCGCACGCACGCTCTGCACGCGGATCTCCTCGCGCACGATCGTCACCGGGAAGGTGCGGCTCTCGGTCTTGCGGAAGACGGTGAGCTGCACCTTGGTGTTGGGCTCGCCGCGCATGCGCTTGACGGCCTGGTCGACGCTCATGCCCTTGACGGGCGTCTCGTCGATCCGGGTGATCAGGTCGCCGGGCTTGAGACCGGCGCGGAAGGCGGGGGAGCCCTCGATCGGCGAGACGACCTTCACCACGCCGTCTTCCATGCCCATCTCGATGCCGATGCCGACGAACTTGCCGCCGGTGCTCTCGCGGAATTCC
>JALORQ010000110.1 GCA_025458805.1 Rubrivivax sp. | reverse complement strand
GCTCTCCTCGGCCGTGGAGAAGCCCGCGTACTGACGGATCGTCCACGGACGCACCGCGTACATCGTGGCCTGCGGGCCGCGCACGAAGGGCTCGAAGCCCGGCAGCGTGTCGGTGTGCGCGATGCCCTGCAGGTCGGCCGCGGTGTACAGCGGCTTGACGACGATGCCCTCGGGCGTGGTCCAGTCGAGCGCCGAGAGATCGCCGCCGGGCGCCGACTTCGCGGCCGCCCTGTGCCACTGCTCCAGCGTCGCGGGGGTGAACTCGGTCGGGCGGTCGGTGCTCATCGGTCGATCCTCGTCGTGCGCTCGGGCGGTCGGCCGCGTCGGCGTGGCGCGCGGCATTTCAGCGGCTGCCGCGGCCGACCGACCCCCTCGCGCCGGGGGGCCGGGCAGCGGGGTCGGCGGCATCGGCTTGCCGTCACGATTCGATTATGCATAATTATGAATTCAGATCCAACGCCAAACTGACGCCCCTCCCGCCTTGGCCGCCACCGAACCGCTCGTCGCCACCCCGCGCCTGCAGCCGCGTGCCCTGTACCAGGACGTGGCCGAACGCCTGCGCCACGAGATCCTCGCGCGCCAGCTCGAGCCCGGCAGCTGGATCGACGAGCAGAAGCTCTGCGGCGCCTGGGGCATCAGCCGCACGCCACTGCGCGAGGCGCTGAAGGTGCTCGAGTCCGAGGGCCTGGTCACGCTGAAGGTGCGCCGCGGCGCCTACGTCACCGAGATGTCGAGCGACGACGTCGCCCAGGCCTACCACGTGCTCGGGCTGCTCGAGAGCGACGCCGCCGCGGCGGCGGCGGTGCGCGCCGACGAGCACCAGCGCCGCCGGCTCGAGGCGCTGCACGGGCGGCTGGAGGCCGCGGTCGACGACCGCGACGCCTTCTTCGCCGTCAACGAGGAGTTCCACCACGCGCTGCTCGAGGTGGCCGGCAACCGCTGGGCGGCCCAGGTCGTCGCCGACCTGCGCAAGGTGATGAAGCTCAGCCGCCACCACTCGCTGTTCAAGCAGGGCCGGCTCGAGGAATCGCTGCAGGAGCACCGTGCGCTGATGCGCGCCATCGCCCGCCGCGACGCCGACGCGGCACGGCGGCTGATGCAGGCACACTTCGACCATGGTGTCGAGGCGGCGGCCTGAAACCGCGCGCCGGCCCGGTGGCGGCCGTTAGCTTGCGGTCAGACGGCCCGTCTACCGTCGCGGCCGCGCCCCGAGACTTCCCAGGAGTGAGGACCCCCGCATGAAGATCCACGAGTACCAGGCCAAGGAACTGCTGCGCGCCCACGGCGTGCCGGTGCCGCGGGGCTATGCCGCCTTCACGGTGCGCGAGGCGGTCGAGGCCGCACAGAAGCTGGGCGGCAGCGTCTGGGTCGTCAAGGCGCAGATCCACGCCGGCGGACGCGGCAAGGGCGGGGGCGTCAAGCTCGCGCGCAGCCAGGCCGAGGTCGAGCAGCTCGCCGGCCAGATCCTCGGCATGCAGCTCGTCACGCACCAGACCGGCCCGGCCGGGCAGAAGGTGCGGCGGCTGCTCGTCGAGGAAGGCGCCGACATCCGCAAGGAGTACTACGTCGCCGCGCTCACCGACCGCTCGACGCAGAAGGTCGCGATGATGGCCAGTTCCGAGGGCGGCATGGACATCGAGGAGGTCGCGCACAAGACCCCCGAGAAGATCCTCAAGGTCTTCGTCGACCCGCTGGTCGGGATGACCGACGCACAGGCCCTCGAGCTCGCGCGGGGCATCGGGGTGCCCGAGGCCAGCCAGGCGCAGGCCGTCGACGTGCTGAAGAAGCTCTACGCCTGCTACATGGCCACCGACGCCAGCCTCGCCGAGATCAACCCGCTGATCCTCGAAGGCAACGGCGCCATCAAGGCGCTCGACGCGAAGTTCAACTTCGACAGCAACGCCCTCTTCCGCCACCCCGAGATCGTCGCCTACCGCGACCTCGACGAGGAAGACCCGGCCGAGGTCGAGGCGAGCAAGTTCGACCTCAGCTACATCAGCCTCGACGGCAACATCGGCTGCCTGGTCAACGGTGCCGGCCTGGCGATGGCGACGATGGACACCATCAAGCTCTTCGGCGGCGAGCCGGCGAACTTCCTCGACGTCGGCGGCGGCGCCACGGCCGAGAAGGTGACCGAGGCCTTCAAGATCATGCTGAAGAACGAGAACGTCGAGGGCATCCTCGTCAACATCTTCGGCGGCATCATGAAGTGCGACACCATCGCCGAGGGCGTGATCGCCGCCTGCAAGGCGGTCAACCTGTCGGTCCCGCTGGTCGTGCGGATGAAGGGCACCAACGAGGACCTGGGCAAGAAGATGCTGGCCGAGTCCGGCCTGCCGATCATCAGCGCCGACACGATGGCCGAGGCCGCGACGAAGATCGTCGCCGCGGTGAAGTAAAGCGGGGCACCGACATGAGCATCCTGATCAACAAGGACACCCGCGTCATCACGCAGGGCATCACCGGCAAGACCGGCCAGTTCCACACCAAGGGCTGCCAGGCCTACGCCAACGGCAAGAACTGCTTCGTCGCCGGCGTCAACCCGAAGAAGGCCGGCGAGAGCTTCGAGGGCATCCCGATCTACGCCAGCGTCAAGGACGCGAAGGCGCAAACCGGTGCCACCGTCAGCGTGATCTACGTGCCGCCGGCGGGCGCGGCCGACGCGATCTGGGAGGCGGTCGAGGCCGACCTCGACCTCGTCGTCTGCATCACCGAAGGCATTCCGATCAAGGACATGCTGACGGTGCGCAACAGGATGAAAGTGAAGGAAGCCGCCGGCGGCAAGAAGACGCTGCTGCTCGGCCCCAACTGCCCGGGCACGATCACGCCCGACGAGATCAAGATCGGCATCATGCCGGGGCACATCCACAAGAAGGGACGCGTCGGCGTGGTCAGCCGCTCGGGCACGCTGACCTACGAGGCGGTGGCACAGCTCACCGAGCTCGGCATCGGCCAGAGCAGCGCGGTCGGCATCGGCGGCGACCCGATCAACGGCCTCAAGCACATCGACGTGATGAAGGCCTTCAACGACGACCCCGACACCGACGCCGTGATCATGATCGGCGAGATCGGCGGGCCCGACGAGGCCGAGGCCGCGCGCTGGTGCAAGGCGAACATGCGCAAGCCCATCGTCGGCTTCATCGCCGGCGTCACCGCCCCGCCGGGCAAGCGCATGGGCCACGCCGGCGCGCTGATCAGCGGTGGCGCCGACACGGCCGACGCCAAGCTGGCGATCATGGAGGAGTGCGGCTTCAAGGTGACGCGCAACCCGAGCGAGATGGGGCGGCTGCTCAAGGGCCTGCTCTGAGCTGATCCGCCCGGGCGGCGGCCGGGCGTGCGCCGGGCCGCCGCTATGATCGCCGGCCCCATGGCCGGCATCCACGTCACCGACATCGAGGCCGCCATCAACTGGTGGCGCGAGCGCTCGCCGTCGCCCGACGGCATCACTGCGTGCCCCGAGGTGCGTGCGCTGGCCGAGGTCTACGCGCTGATGGTCTATCACCGCGAGCCGCTGGCCGACGAGGACACGATGCCGGCGCGCGCACGCGAGGCGTGGCTGGCCTGGTATGCGACGACGCCCGACGCCCCCTGCATCGCGATCTGCTCGACCGCGCAGGGCGACGCCGTCTGCAAGGGCTGCGGCCGCAGCTTCGACGAGATTCAGCACTGGCCGGTGCTGAGCCCGGGCGAGAAACGCGCGGTCTGGCGCCGCATCACCGACGAAGGCTCGGCCTGGCGCTTCAACCGCTACGCCGAACGCGCGCGGCAGGCCAGCGGCGAGGACCATCCCGACCCCGCGCGCTTCGGCCGCTGATCAGGGCCAGACCGGCGCCGCCGCCGGCAGCGCCAGCACGAAGCAGCTGCCGCCCCCGTCGCGCGGCTCGCAGCGCACGGTGCCGCCGTGGCGCTCGGCGATCTGGCGCACCAGCGCCAGGCCAAGCCCGACGCCGCCCTCGCGCTCGGCGTGGCCCGGCAGCCTGAAGAAGGGCTCGAAGATGCGCTCGCGCAGCGCTTCGGGCACCCCCGGGCCCCGGTCGCACACGCGCACCTCGACCGTCGCCGAGGGGCCCGGTCCGACCCGCACCGAGACATCGCCGCCGCCGTAGCGGCGCGCGTTCTCGAGCAGGTTGCGCAGCGCGCGGCGCAGCAGCCGCTCGTCGCCGTCGGCGGCGACAGGCTCGCCGTCCACCGCGGCCTGCACGCGCGCGCCCTCCTCGGTCGCCAGCGCCAGCAGGTCGACGTGCTCGCGCCGGTCGAGCGCCGGCGCGGCGTCGAGCCGGCTCGACAGCAGCACCTCCTCCACCAGAGCGTCGAGCTCGGCGATGTCGGCCGCGATCTCGCGGCGCAAAGCGTCCCGCCGCCCGGCCGGGGCGTCGTCGAGCATCGCCAGCGCCATCTTCAGCCGCGCGAGCGGCGAGCGCAGCTCGTGGCTCGCATTGGCCAGCAGGCTGCGGTGCGA
This sequence comes from Rubrivivax sp., assembly GCA_025458805.1. Lineage (GTDB taxonomy): Bacteria > Pseudomonadota > Gammaproteobacteria > Burkholderiales > Burkholderiaceae_C > Rubrivivax. Next base: position 5,345 of record JALORQ010000110.1, on the reverse strand, counting down.
CCGCACCAGTGCCTCGATGCGACCGGCCGTGCGGTTGAACGCCGCGGCCAGCGACGCCACCTCGTCGCGCCCCTCGACGGCGACCCGATGGTCGAGCGCGCCGGCACCGAAGGCCTCGACCCCGCGCTGCAGCGCCTCGAGGCGCCGCGTCAGGCGCCGCACGACCGGCCACGCGCCGGCCGCCACGGCGGCCAGCAACACGAGCAGGAGCGCCGCCAGGCCCAGCCCGTCGAACAGCCCGCGCGGCGCCGGCCAGCGCGGGGGTGGCTCGATGCCCGCGCCAGGCGGGCCGGACCCGTGCCGCGGCAGCGCCATCACCGGTCGCGCGAGCCACAGCGTGCGCCCGTCGTCGAGCCGGATCGCGCTCGCCGACGGCATCCCGCGCATCGGCCCGCGGCCGCCCGGCGCCGACTCCTCGTGCCAGCGGCCGGGCCCGAACCGGCGATCGATGCGCTCGAAAGCCGGCGATGCGGCGATGCGCCGGCCCTCGGCGTCGTCGAGCGCCAGGGGCAGCCGCAGCCGTGCCGACCAGTCGAGCAGCGCCTCGGCCTGCACCTCGGCCGGCGCGTCGGCCGCCGGCAGCGAGCGCTGCAGCAGTTCGCCCCAGGCCTGCATGCGTTCCTCGAGGCGCTGCTCGATGCGCGCCTCGACGCCGCTGCGCTCGCGCTCGAGGTGCCGCTGCACCAGCCAGCCCGACAGCGCCGCGAACAGCGCCAGCGCCGCGACGACGGTGAGCCAGATGCGCAGGTAGAGCGACTTCATCGCCCGCCCGCCGACGCGGGCGCCCTCTGCCGCTCAGGCATCGTCGGCATCCTGCCGGCGCGCGAAGACGTAGCCGGCGCCGCGCACCGTGAGCACGCGCCGCGGATGCTTCGGGTCGTCCTCGATCGCGGCGCGGATGCGCGAGACATGCACGTCGATGCTGCGGTCGTAGGCCTCGAGCGGCTCGCCCTTCAGGCCGTCCATGATCTGCTCGCGGCTCAGCACGCGGCCCGGGTGGCGCGCCAGCACGGCCAGCAGCTCGAACTGGTGGCTGGTCAGCTCGCACGGCCGGCCGTCGAGCCGCGCCTGGCGCGCGCCGAGGTCGATCTCGAGCCGGCCGAAGACCAGCAGGTCGTCGGCCAGCGGGCCCGGCGTGGCGCGGCGCAGCAGCGCCTTCACGCGCGCCAGCAACTCGCGCGGCTCGAACGGCTTGGACAGGTAGTCGTCGGCGCCGATCTCGAGGCCGACGATGCGATCGGTGGGCTCGCCTCGCGCGGTGAGCATCAGCAGCGGCAGCCGGCGCCAGCGCGCGTCGGCGCGCAGTTCGCGCGTGAAGTCCAGCCCGTCGCCGTCGGGCAGCATCAGGTCGAGCACCAGCGCATCGGGCGCCGCTGCCTGCAGGCGACGTCGGCCGGCGGCCAGCGTGCCTGCGACATCGACCTCGAATCCGCCCCCGCGCAGGTAGTCGGCGACCATCGCGGCCAGCCGCGCGTCGTCGTCGATCAGGAGCAGCCGCTGCATCGGGGTCGTCGGCCGTCAGGGGCGCAGCCGCTGGCTGCGGCCGCGCCGGGGCCCTGCGGCACGATAGCCCATGCCCTGCCTCAACGCCATCCGTGGCCGGCGTGGCGGCGGTCCATCGACGGCATGCGCTCGGCCATGCGATCGGCGAGCTGCCGTCGCTGATCGGCGTCGAGCACCCGGCTGGCCTCGATCATCGCCTGCGACATGCGCTGCGTCGCGCGGTCGTGCTGCGCCAGCATGCGCTGGCGCAGGGCCTCGACGGCGGCCGCGTCCACGGTCGGCTCGCGGAACAGCTTCGCGGCCTCGTCGGCGAGCTGCCGCCCGGCCTGACGCTGCGCCTGCAGGTCGGTGCGCGCCGCATCGAAGATGCCGCGCAGCTGCTCGCGCTGGGCCGGCGTGGCCTGGATGCCGTCGAGCATTCGCTCGAGGCGCTGCGGCGACATCGGCCCCATGCCGGGCATGCCGCCCATGCCCATCCCGCCCATGCCCCCCATGCCGTAGCCGCCGGGGCCATGGCCCCAGCCGCCGCCAGCGGCGGCGACCGCGGGCACGGCCGCCAGCGCCGTCACCAGGCCGGCGATCGCCAGGCGCCGGCGCGCCGCGGGGGTCTTCGTTGCATTGGGCGTCGTCATGATCGTCTCTCCTTCGGTTGTCGACGACGACATCGTCGGCGCGCACGGTGTCGGCCGCTTGCCGGCTGGGTAAAGTTGCGTGAAGCGGCGGCCGCGCGCCCCCAGGGCTCGCACCCTTGGGCAGGCCTTCGGACATGCGCAGGCATGTCCTGGCGTCCAGCCTCAGTTGGGCGCGGCTTCGATGCGGACCAGGCGTCGCTGCAGCGTGAAGCCCGGCTGCGCGGTCGTCAGGTCCAGCCGCAGCAGGACACCGCTGGTGCGGTCGACGACCATCCCGCCCTCGAGGCGCGAGCCAATGTCGCCGCGCAGCGCATCACCGTAGAACTCGATCACCGCGGCGTCGAAGCGGCGCCCGGCGACGACCTGCGGCCCCACCGCCAGCACCTGGCCGCGCACCCGCGCGCGCGCCAGCGGGTCGCCGGCGAGCGTGATCTCGCCCGCCAGCACGTGGCCGGGCACGAGCTCGCCCCGCAGCAGGCGCGGCCAGTGCAGCGTGCCGTCGGGGGCGGCGATCACGTTGCCCGAGGGGTCCTGCCGCCAGACTCCCGTGGGGCCGTCGCCCGACTCGATGCGGAACTCGTACTCGTCGCGGCGCAGGCTGACCAGCCGCAGCGCCCACTCCTCCATCGGCCCGCGCAGCGCCGTGCGCTGCTCGTAGACGAGCCGCTCGCCCACCGCCACCGGCAGCGCCGCGGCGCGCGCCGGCGGCAGCTCGATCGACGGCGGCGGGCACTGCTTGACCTGCGCCACCACCCTCAGCATCTCGAAGCGGCCCTTCAGGCGCGCCAGCTCCTCGGCCTCGGGCCCCGCCGGCCGCATCGCCAGCAGCGCCGGCCAGAAGATCGTGAGCCCGACGCCGAGCGCGACGATGTTGTTGCCGACCCGCTCGTCGACGCTGTAGGCGACGTCGGCGGCGCGCTGCTGCACGCGGTCGGCCTCGTCGTCGAGGCGCGTGCAGTCCCAGGTCGCGAACTCCGCCGGGCTGGCCGGCGCCGGCCGCACGTCGACGGCACGCGTCGCGCATCCCGCCAGCGCCAGCGCCAGCAGGCCGATCCCCAGCGATCGCGGCAGCCCCATCGGGGCCGCATTGTGCCCGTGCCGCGCTGCACGCCGATCGCCCGCGCAGCGCCAGCCGCCTGCCGCCGCCCGCGGCGGGTCGCCGGCGCGGGCCGCCACCGCGCCGGTGCCGCTTCAGCCCTCGCGCTCGAGCAGGTCGCGCAGCGTGCGCGAGGCCGCGATCGCGCGCTCGACCGCGTCGATCACGGTGTCGTCCCGGCCCGTCTGCAGGCTGCCGGCCAGCGCCCGCAGCGTGGCCAGGCTGCCGCCGAGCGACTGCAGCGCGTCCCCCACCCGCTCGAGCCGCAGGCGCGACGCCGCGGCGGCGGCCTCGGCTGCCGCCGTCTCGAAGCCCTTGCCCAGCGCCGACAGCTCGGCGTTGCGCTCGACGATGGCTCGCAGCCGCTCGTCGATCGTGCGCTCGAGCAGCGCACGCGCCGCTTGGCGCGCGATGGCGTCGAGCGCGCGCACCTCCTCGCCGTTCGGGAACGAGTGCTCGGTGAAGTCCAGCAGGCGCTCGGCCACCGCGAAGCGCGGCGCCGCCGCGTCGTCCCGCGCCGCCTGCGCAGCCTCGTCGAGCAGTGCGCGCAGCTTGCGCCGCCAGCCCTCGACATCGGCGATGCCGTCGAACTCGCTCATCGTGTGCTCCTTGGGGCCTCGGTTGGCGACGCCGCCGCGCCGGCCTCAGGCCGCATCGCGCACGCGCCTGACGAGCAGCCGCAGCTCCTCGACCGACGCCTGCAGCGCGCGCGGATCGACCGCGCGCGACTCGCGCACCGCGGCCCGCAGCTGCCGGTGCGCATCGGCCCAGTCGAGGACTGCGTGCCGTGCCGCGGCCATCATCTGCGCCGACTGGCGCTCGCGCTGGCGCAACGCGGCCAGCTCACGCTCCATCGGCTCCAGCCGCACCGCGACGATGCGCTCGAGCCGGTCGATCTGCTCGAGACGCTGCACGCGCGCGGCATCGGGCGTCCCGTCGGCATACAGCGCGCGCCGCTCGCGCTCCAGCGCCTTGCGGAAGTCGAGGTCGTCGCGATACGCCGTACGCAGGTCGAACTGCTGCGCCAGGCTGGCCGCGGTCAGGATCTCGCCCGCCGCGTCGAGCTGGCCGACGATGAGCCCCGCGATGCGGTCGACCGCCGGCTGCATGCGGCCCAGCGACTCTTCGAGAGACGCCGCCGCCCCCGCGGCCGCGATGTGGCCGTAGACCTGCGCCGCCACGTCGACCGCGGCGCCGGCCGCCGCCGCACCCGGAACCGGCAGGCCCACGCCGGCCGCCAGCCCGCGCCCGGCATCGGCCAGCCGCTGCACCGAATCGCCCCCGGCGCGGCCGGCCTGCACCAGCGCCGACAGCGACTCGGCATAGGTCACCAGCGCGGCGACCGAGCGGTCGGTCACGGCCCAGGCGGCCCTGAAGTCATCGGCCTGCGCGGCGCGCTCGGCGGCCCGCAGCTCGACCTCGGTCGCGCTGCCGGCGGAAGCGACGGCCGAACGAAGCTGCACGCTCGCATCGACCAGCGGGCCGGCGTCGGGCAGCGTGCCGCAGCCGGCGAGCATCATCGGCACGAGCACCGCCGCCAGCCACCGGCCCGGCCACACGGCCCACCCCTGCCACTTCGGCATCGGCACCCCCGGTTCGCAAGGCCGGCCCGACTGCCGGGCCCGCACGCTGCGGTTCTACGCCCGTCGGGGCGGAATTGCAGCAGCAGAAGTAGGGATGCGCGCCAGGCCAATGCGGCGTGGGCCTGGTCAGCAGGCGGCCCGGGTCTGCCCGCGCACCCGTGCCCATCGCTCGTGGTCGCGCCAGCGGCCGCCGAGCTTGAGGTAGGCCGGCGAGTACCCCTCGCGCGCGAAGCCGCATCGGCGCACGAGCGCGATCGACGCCGCGTTGGCCGGCTGGATGTTGGCCTCGAGCCGGTGCAGCCCGAGCGTGCCGAAGGCGTGGCGCACGACCGCCTGCAGGCCCTGGGTCATCAGCCCGCGGCCCTCGAAGCCGGCGAAGGCGTAGTAGCCGAGGTAGCCGCTCTGGAAGACGCCGCGCACCACGTTCGTCAGCTCGATCGCGCCGGCAAGCTCGCCGGTGCCGCGAAGGCAGACGACGAACGCCCAGTGCACGCGACTGTCGAAGCGCGCGAGGTGGCGCGCGAAGGCCTC
>JALORQ010000242.1 GCA_025458805.1 Rubrivivax sp. | reverse complement strand
CTCGGTGACCGTCATCTGCTCGGACAAGACCGGCACGCTGACGCGCAACGAGATGACGGTGCAGCAGGTGATCTGCAGCGGGCAGACGCTCGACGTCGCAGGCGCCGGCTATGCACCCGAGGGTGCGCTGGCGCTCGACGGCGAGGCCATCGATGCCGTCCGGCTCGCTACCCGCAGCCCGGGGGCGGCCGCGCTGGCCGAGGTCGCCGCGCTGTGCAACGACGCCAGTCTGCACGAGGACGAGGGGCGCTGGGTGCTCTCCGGCGACCCGACCGAGGGCGCGCTGCTCACCCTGGCGGCGAAGGCCGGCCTCGACCCCGCCGAACTGAAGGTCGAGCGGCCGCGACTCGACGTGATCCCCTTCGAGTCGGAGCAGCGGTTCATGGCCACCCTGAACGTCGCCGACGGCGGCACGGTCGCCATGGTCAAGGGTGCGCCGGAGCGTCTGTTCGACATGTGTGCGCACCAGCTCGGCGCCGACGGTGGCGACGAGCCGCTCGACCGCGGGCGCTGGCACTCGGAGGTCGAGACTCAGGCCCGCGCCGGCCGGCGCGTGCTGGCGCTCGCGCGCCGCGCGCTGCCGGCGGGCAAGGAGGAGCTCGACCATGCCGACGTGGCATCGGGCCTGACGCTGATCGGCCTGGTCGGCATCATCGATCCGCCGCGCGAGGAGGCCATCCGGGCGGTGGCGCAATGCCGCGACGCCGGCATTCGCGTGGTGATGATCACCGGGGACCATGGCGTCACGGCGAGCGCGATCGCCGCCCAGCTCGGGATGGGCGACGGCATCGTGGCGGTCTCCGGGCCCGAGCTGGAGGCGATGGACGACGCGGCCATGCGCAAGGTCGTCGACCGCGCCCGCGTGTTCGCCCGCGCCAGCCCGGAGCACAAGCTGCGCCTCGTGCAGGCGCTGCGGGCCAACGGAGAGATCGTCGCGATGACCGGCGACGGCGTCAACGACGCCCCCGCGCTGAAGCAGGCCGACGTCGGGGTCGCGATGGGCATGAAGGGCACCGAGGCGGCCAAGCAGGCCGGCGCGATCGTGCTCGCCGACGACAACTTCGCCTCGATCGCGCATGCCGTCGAGGAAGGCCGCACGGTCTACGACAACCTGCGCAAGACCGTCACCTTCCTGCTGCCGATCAACGGCGGCGAGTCGATGACGCTGCTGCTGGCGGTGCTGCTCGGCGTCGCGCTGCCGATCCTGCCGGCCCAGGTGCTGTGGGTGAACATGGTCAGCTCGGTCGCGCTGGCGCTCGTGCTCGCCTTCGAGCCGACCGAGGCCGGCGTGATGCAGCGCCCGCCGCGACCGGTCGACGAGCCGATGCTGTCGCGCTTCCTCGTCTGGCGCATCGCCTTCGTCTCGCTGCTGTTCATGGCCGGCGTCTTCGGGATGTTCAACTGGGCGCTCTGGCACGGCGCCAGCGTCGACGCGGCGCGCACAGTCGCCGTCAACACGCTCGTGTGCATGGAGGTCTTCTACCTGTTCAGCGTGCGCTATCTGAAGGCGGCCTCGTTCACCTGGTCAGGCGTCAGGGGCACGCCGCGCGTGCTGGCCTCGGTGGCCACGGTGTTCGTGCTGCAGCTGCTGTTCACCTACACGCCGCTGATGCAGACGTTGTTCCACACCGAGGCCCTGCCGCTCGCCACCGGAGTGCAGATCGTTGCCGTCGGGGCGCTGCTCCTGATGGTGCTGGAGCTCGAGAAGGCCGTCCTGAGGCGCACCGGCGCGCTGGCCTGATCCGCGCGGACGCGTCGCCCCGCGCGCCGACCTCTCGCGGATCGGCGGGGCGAGCGCAGGCGCAGCAAAAGGGTGTCGCAGTCAGCCGCGACCGTCTGGCCGACCTGCTCGGCTGGGGCCGCGGGTGGATCGGGCTCGCGCTGCTCGCCACGGTCACCTCGCTGCCCGAGCTGGCCGGCGGCTGAAGGCGACCGGCGGGACTCAAGCGGGTGCGCGAACCAGCAGCAGGGGCGTCGCGCAGCTGGCGGCGACGCGCCACGCCACCGATCCGACGACGGCAGAAGTCAAGGCGCCATGGCCATGCGAGCCCATCACCAGCAGGTCGAGGCCGGTCGACGCCGCGAAGCGGGCGATCTCGACGCCGGCACGGCCGCTCACGCACTCGATCTCGACCGGAAGACCCGCTGCCGCGAAGAGCCGACGGCCGGTCGTGACCGCGGGCTCGCCAAGGGCGGCCGGTGCACCCAGGCCACCTTCGGCGTCGTCGTCGAGGCCGGGCGGAGGCGCGTCGGGAGCGTGCTCGCCCGGCTCGATGACGTGCAGGAGCGTGAAGCGCGCACGCGGCCCGAAGAAGGCGGCGTGCTCGATGACGAAGCACACGGCCGCCGTGCTGTAGGCGCTGCCGTCGACAGCGATGCCGACGCGCAGCGAGCGGCGCGTCGGCACGCGTGGCGAGCGCAGCACGAGCAGCGGCCGCCGGCAGGTGGCGAGCACGGTCTGCGTGACCGAACCGAACACCAGGTTGCTCAGCGCCGTGCGCCCGTGCGAGCCCATCACGATCAGGTCGGCCTCATGCTCGTCGGCCCATTGGCCGATGACGACGCCCGGCATGCCGACACGGTGGAACCAAGCCGGCTCCAGGTGCGCCGCGAGGAGCACCGCCGCCGCCGGCTTGAGCACGCGCCGCGCCTCCGCCTCGTGCCACGACCGGGCCAGGTCGGGATCGACCGCACGCCCGGCGCGCGGAGGCAGCGGCAGCTGCACGTTCAGGAGATCGACCTGCGGGCGCTCGCTCGGCGGCCAGCGTCGCTGCGCCACGAAGGCGAGCGCCGCCTCGCCATGCGCGCTGCCGTCGACGGGAATGAGGATCTTCATGCAGCCCCCCGCGATCTTCCGTGCCGCAGGCGGGGCGTACCCACACCCTGCCCGCGCAGCCGGATCCTCCCATCGCCACCCGAAAGGGATTTGCGCCGGCGCAAGCTTCGCGCCGACATCCACCCCGGCGACCGAGCCAGGGATGGGGTCGGCGCTCGGGGGCTGCCCGCCCCCCACGCGCGACGCCCTCGGTGCCGGGCTGTCGGTGCCGCGTCAGGTACGCCGCGTCCGGTGCGCCGGGTCCTGTGTGCCGCGCCCGCGGTGGCGGGCCCTCAGCGTCGCGCCGGCGGCAGGTCGGTGCAGCTGCCGTGCGCGGCCTCGGCGGCCAGGCCGATGCTCTCGCCGAGGGTCGGGTGCGGGTGGATCGTCTTGCCGATG
>JALORQ010000109.1 GCA_025458805.1 Rubrivivax sp. | reverse complement strand
CGGTCGCTGCGCCCGGCAGGGAAGTCGAAGCCCAGCGTCGTCAGCGCGTCGATGACGCGGAACGTGCCCAGGTGCCGGCCGTAGAAGGTCTCGACGCCGCCGGCGCTCGCCACGACGGGCTGCTCGCGCTGGTGCTGCTCGAAGACGGGACCGCGCCGCCGCTGCACGTCGCGGGCACGCGCAACTTCTGGGTCGTCACGCGCTACAACCGGTCGAGCTTCTACGCGCTCGCGGTGATCACGCTCGGCGACGCCGTGCGCCGCGCGCGCGGCGCCGACACCGTCAATCGGTGATCCCGGCCAGCCCGAGGAAGAAGACCTGCTCGCGCGCGACTTCGTCGAGCACCTCGAAGCGCCCGGGCCGGCCGCCGTGTCCGGCGTCCATCTGCGTCACGAAGAGCAGGGGGTTCGAGTCGGTCCTGCGCGCGCGCATCCGCGCCACGTACTTGGCCGGCTCGAAGTACTGCACCTGCGAGTCCCACAACCCGGTGGTCACGAGCATCGGCGGATAGGGCTTCGCCGCGATGTTGTCGTACGGCGAGTACGAGAGCAGGTAGCGGTAGGCGCGCGCGTTGCGCGGATCGCCCCACTGCGTCCACTCGTTGGCAGTGAGGGGGATCGTCTCGTCGAGCATCGTCGTGACGACGTCGACGAAGGGCACGTGCAGCGCCATGCCGCGGTACAGGTCGCCCGCCATGTTGGCCACCGCGCCCATGAGCAGCCCGCCGGCCGAGCCGCCACTGGCGAACACGCGCGCGGGATCGGCCCAGCGCGCGCGCGCGAGGTGCCGGGTGACGTCGATGAAGTCGGTGAAGCTGTTCTTCTTGCGCATCAAGCGGCCGGACTCGTACCAGCGCTGGCCCAGTTCGGCGCCGCCGCGCACGTGCGCGATGGCGACGACGAAGCCGCGGTCCAGCAGCGAGACGCGCGTGCCCGCGAAGTGCGGGTCGTAGCTCCAGCCGTAGGCGCCGTAGCCCTCGATGAGCAGCGGCGCGCGACCGCCGCAGCGCGCACGGTCGCCTCGCCAGGCCAGCGTCACCGGGATGCGCGCGCCGTCGCGCGCGCGCACCCAGGCGCGCTCGGTACGGTAGCGCGTGGCGTCGTAGCCCGGGACCACCCGGCGCTTGCGCAGCAAGCGCTCGCCGCTGGCCAGGTCGATGTCCCAGGTGCTGTCGGGCTCCACCAGCGACGTGGTCACGATGCGCAGGTGGCGCACCGCGGGGTCGCGGTGCTCGCCGAGCGTGGTCGCGACCGCAGGCGCGCCGAGGTCCGGTCGCGCGAGCCCGCGCCGCCCGTCGACGGCCACCAGGCGCACGCGCGTGTCGGCCTCGACGCGCTCCTGCACAGCGACGGCGCCGTGCAGCAGCCGGAAGTCGTCGAGCGCCGCGTCGCGCCGTCCCGGCACCAGCGTGCGCCAGCGGCTGCGGTCGTCCGGAGCGTCCTCGGGCGCGGCGACGAGGCGGAAATTGAGCGCCCGCTCGTTGGTGCGCAGGAACCAGCGTCCGTCGAGGTGATCCGCGCTGTGGCGCACGCCGGGCCTGCGCGCGAAGACCATGCGCGGACGCAGCGCCGGCCGGTCGGCCGGGATGGCACGCGTCTCGGTGGTGTCGAATCCGCCGATCTCGACGAGCACGAAGCGACGCGAGGCGCTGTGCCCGATGTGGACGAACTGCGTCCGGTCCTTCTCCTCGAAGACCTTGACGTCGCCGGCCGGGTCGGATCCCAGCACGTGCCGGTACACCGGGCCGCTCTGCAGCGTCACCGGGTCCTGCCGGATGTAGAACAGCGTGCGGCTGTCGGCGGCCCAGACCACCGGCTCGAGCACGCCGTCGATGGCCAGCGGCAGCACCTTGCCGCTGGCCAGGTCCCGCACGTGCAGCACGTGCCGGCGCCGGCCGACGGTGTCCTCGGTCCACGCCAGCCAGCGGCCGTCCGGACTGATGTCGGTGGCCCCGACCTCGTAGTAGGCGTGGCCGGCCGCACGCGCCGGCTGGTCGAGCACGACCTCGTCCGCGGCTGCCGCGTCGGGCCCGTCCGGGCCGCCGCGCCGGCGCATCAGGACCGGGTGCTCGGCGCCGCGGTCGAAGCGCTGCCAGGTCCACCAGCCGTGGTCGTAGACCGGCACCGTGCGGTCGTCCTCCTGGATGCGGGCGCGGAACTCGGCCACCAGCCGGTCATGCAGCGCCTGCCCCGGCGCGAGCATCGCGCGGGCGTAGGCATTCTCGGCCTCGAGGTACTCGATGATCTCGGCGCGCTTGGCGTCGGGGTCGTCGTCGCGCAGCCAGTGGTACTCGTCGACGCGGTCGCCGTGCGGGCTGCGCACGACGAACGGCTGCTGCCGCGCCATCGGCGGCCGCGGAGGGTCTGCGAGCGCGGACGCCGCGGCGATGGCGAGCGAGACGGGCAAGGCCAGACAGCCGCGGGCGCGGGACATGCGCGGGATGATAGGCGGCGCGCCAGGCGCTCAGGCCGCCATCGGGACGAGGAAGTCGCGGCTGATGCCGACGCCGAGGTCGCCGACGCGGTCGAGGAACTGGGTCAGGTAGGCGTGCAGCCCGGTGGCGAGGATCTCGTCGATGCGGCCGTAGCGCAGGTCGCTCTGCAGGCGCCCGGCGCGCCGCAGCGTCTCGGCGCTCTGCTGGTTGGCCACCTGCTGCAGGTTGGCGACGGCCTCGTTCATGCACGCGGCCAGCGAGCGCGGCATGTCGGGCCGCAGGATCAGCAGCTCGGCCACGCGCTCGGGACGGATCACGTTCCGGTAGACCTTGCGGTAGATCTCGAAGCCCGAAACCGAGCGCAGCACCGCGCTCCAGTAGTAGAAGTCGACCTCCTGGCTCTCCTTGCCGGCGCTGCCGAAGAAGTCGCCGCCCGCGCTCTGGAACTTGACGTCGAGCAGACGCGCGGTGTTGTCGGCGCGCTCGAGGAAGGTGCCGATGCGCAGGAAGTGCAGCGCCTCGTCCATCAGCATCGTGCCGACCGTGACGCCCCGGCTCAGGTGCGAGCGGAACTTGACCCACTCGAAGAACGCGCCCGGGTCGCGCTCGAACTCGCCCGCCTTCAGCATGCGGTTGAACTCCAGCCAGGTCTGGTTCTGCGTCTCCCAGACCTCGGTGGTCAGGGCGCCGCGCACCGCCCGCGCGTTCTCGCGCGCCGCTTGCAGGCAGGCGAAGATGCTCGACAGGTTGTTCTCGTCGCGCACCATGAAGTCCATCACGTTGCGCGGCGTGACCGCGCTGTAGCGCTGCGAGAACAGCGCCGTGAGCTCGCTGATCGAGAGCATGCCGCGCCAGCTCTGCTCGGCGAAGTCGGCGCTCTGCGGCAGCAGCGACATCTCGTAGCTCACGTTGAGCATGCGCGCGGTGTTTTCGGCCCGCTCCATGTAGCGGGCCATCCAGAAGAGGTGGTCGGCGGTTCTAGACAGCATGGTGGTTCTCCAGCGGGCCGAAAACCCCGCCGCGCGCCTGTGCGCGCCGCGGTGTTCTGGCTTCGCCACAGGCGCCTCGCGCCTGACCGGCCCGCTCCATGTAGCGGGCCATCCAGAAGAGGTGGTCGGCGGTTCTCGACAGCATCGTGGTCCTCCCTCAGGCCTCCAGCACCCAGGTGTCCTTGGTTCCGCCGCCCTGCGACGAGTTGACGACGAGCGAGCCCTCCTTCAGCGCGACGCGCGTCAGGCCGCCGGGCACCATCTGCACCTCGCGGCCCGACAGCACGAACGGGCGCAGGTCGATGTGGCGCGGCGCGATGCCGCGCTCGACGTAGGTCGGGCAGGTCGACAACGCGAGCGTCGGCTGCGCGATGTAGTTGGCCGGGTTGGCCTCGAGGACGCGACGGAAGTCGTCGATCTCGGCGCGCGTCGCCGCCGGCCCGACGAGCATGCCGTAGCCGCCCGCGCCGTGGACCTCCTTGACGACCAGCTCGTCCAGGTGCGCCAGCACGTACTTCAGGTCCTCGGGCTCTCGGCACAGGAAGGTCGGCACGTTCTGCAGGATCGGCTTCTCGCCGAGATAGAACTCGACCATCTTCGGCACGTACGGGTAGATGCTCTTGTCGTCGGCGATGCCGGTGCCGATCGCGTTGCACAGCGTGATGTTGCCGCGCCGGTAGACGTCGAGCAGCCCGGCGCAGCCCAGCGTGCTGTCGGGCCGGAAGGCCGACGGGTCGAGGAAGTCGTCGTCGACGCGCCGGTAGATGACGTCGACGCGCCGCGGGCCCTGGGTCGTGCGCATGTAGACGAAGCCGTCGCGGACGAACAGGTCCTGGCCCTCGACCAGCTCGACGCCCATCTGCTGCGCCAGGAACGCGTGCTCGAAGTAGGCGCTGTTGTACATGCCCGGGGTCAGCACGACCACGCTCGGCTCGTTGATGCCGGCCGGCGCCACCGCGCGCAGTGTCTCGAGCAGCAGGTCGGGGTAGTGCGCGACCGGCGCGACGCGGTGCAGGCTGAAGAGGTCCGGGAACAGCCGCATCATCATCTTGCGGTTCTCGAGCATGTAGCTCACGCCGCTGGGCACGCGCAGGTTGTCCTCGAGCACGTGGTAGGTACCGCTGCCGTCGGGTTGCGCGGCGCGCACGATGTCGATGCCGGCGATGTGCGAGTAGACGCCGCCGGGCACGTCGACGCCCATCATCTCCTTGCGGAACTGCGTGTTGCCGAGCACCTGCTCGGCCGGCACGACGCCTGCCTTCAGGATCTCCTGGCCGTGGTAGACGTCGTGGACGAAGCGGTTGAGCGCGGTCACGCGCTGCACCAGCCCGGCCTCGAGCTCGCGCCACTCCTGCTTCGGGATCACGCGCGGGATGAGGTCGAACGGGATCAGCCGCTCGGTCCCGGAGCCGTCCTCGTCCTTCGCGCCGTAGACCGCGAAGGTGATGCCGACGCGGCGGAAGATGACCTCGGCCTCCTCGCGGCGCGAGCGCATCGTCTCGTCGGACTGGCGACGCAGCCAGTCGTCGTAGGTCAGGTAGTGGTCGCGGACCGCGCCGCCGGCGGCGAGCATTTCGTCGAAGCTCGGCTTCATGGGCACCCTCTCCTCAGCATTCAGACCATAGCAACTCGCGGGCCCGCGACGCGGGTGGCGACGCCGACCTCGAGCCCGTGGCGCCCGCCGCCGCGGATCACGCCGCGCAGCGGGGTCACGTCGCCGAAGTCGCGACCGGCCGCCACGCGCACGTGGCCGGCCCCAGGAACGAGGTCGTTGGTCGGGTCCAGGTCGAGCCAGCCGGCGGCGGCCCCGTCGGACGGCACGCCCGGGGTTCCGGGGCACCACACCTGGGCCCAGGCGTGCGACGCGTCGGCGCCCAGCAGGGCCGCGCCGCCTTCGGGCGCCCGCGTCAGCAGGTAGCCGCTGACGTAGCGCGCCGGCAGGCCGAACGCGCGCAGCGCACCGCACAGCACGTGCGCGAAGTCCTGGCACACGCCGCGGCGCCGCGCGACGACCTCGGCCAGCGGGGTGTCGACCGCGGTGCTGGCGCTGCGGTACTCGAAATCCCGGTGCAGCCGGTGCATCAGCTCCAGCGCCGCCTCGGCGACCGGCCGGCCCGGCGCGAGCGTGGGCCGCGCCCACTCGCGCAGCGCGTCGAGACGGGGCACGTACGGCGACGGCATCGAGAACTCGGCCGCCGCGGGGAAGTCGGCGCGGGCGACGTAGCCCATCGCGGCCGCGACCTCCTCCCACGGCGCAGACCCGGCGGCATCGAGCGCGGCGAAACGCGGCGCGACAAGCACCCGCGAGCGCGCGGTGACCGCCAGCTCACGGTGCGGCTGCGCAAGCGTGAACCAGTGCGACGCGTTGCCTCCGGCATCGACGCCGCGCCTCAGGTGCCCGGGCGCGGGAACGATCTCGAGCTCGAAGCCGAGCAACTGCTGGTGGGCGTCGGACAGCGGCTCGAGATGCGCGAGGTGATGCGCGAGCGAGACCGCCGACGCGTAGGTGTATCGCGTGCGATGGACGACCTCGAGCTCGAGCATGGTCAGACGCGCTGCTCCAGCCCTTCGGCCAGCGTGAAGTAGCGCTCGCCGATGTCGTCGGCGAGCGCCGCCGCCGTGCCCCCGAGCCGGCGCGCCAGGTCGAGCAGCAGCGCGGCGAGAGCTGCGTCGTCGGCGCCGCGCAGGGCCTCGAGCGTCAGGCCTGCTCCCTCCGCCGGTAGCCGCGCGAGCAGCGGCTGCTGCGCATCGCCGCCGCCTGGCAGCTTGCGAAGCTCGGTGCGCAGCCGGCGCAGCACGCCGGCGAAGGCACGCGGGTTCGCGTCGTCGAGCGCGAGCAGGTCGGCGATCGCCAGCAGGTCGTCGTGGCGCTGGTAGCGCGCGCGGAAGGTGATCGCGCTGTCGAACAGCTCGAGCAGCAGGTCGATGCCCGCCGGGCTGGCGAGCGCGCCGTGCTCGACGAAGGCCTCGAAGCGGGCCGCGACGTGGATCAGCCTCTCGAGCAGGCGGCCCACCGCGAGCAGCCTCCAGCCGTGATCGCGCGTCATGCGGTCCGTCTGCGCACCGGTCAGCGCGGCCAGCTCGATGGCCAGCCGGTCGAGTGCCGGAAGGACCTGCGCCGTCGGCGGCAGCTCGCCCTCGGGCGCCGTCGCGAGGGCCCGGAAGCGCTCCTGCATGCCGACGATCAGCCCCCACTGCTCCGACGACAGCCGCTCGCGCAGGCCCTGGGCCGCGCGCATCAGCGCGTGCAGGTTGAAGCCGATGCTGAAGGCGCCGTCGACGTCGCCTAGCGCGGCGAGCAATGCGCGCTCGAACAGGTGGGGCGCCTGCGCCAGCGACGGCACCCCGGGGGGCGCCAGGCCGAGCCGCACGGCCAGCGCCGAAACCGCCCGGTGCACGGGGACACCGGCATCGCTGTCGGCATCGATCAGCGTGAGCGTCGTGCGCGCCAGGCGCACGAGCTGCTCGGTGCGTTCGGTGTAGCGCCCGAGCCAGAACAGGTTCTCGCCGGCGCGGCTCGCCACCGGCCGCCGCCTTGCGGCGATGTCGTCCACCGACAGCCGCGGCGGCAGCATCGAGAAGGTGTCCACGGGGCCGTCGGTCAGCACCCAGGTGTCGAGGCTGGTGCCTCCGCGCTGCATCGACACGCTGCCGTCCTCGCGGCGCGCCACGCGGGTCATTCCTCCGGGAAGCACGTGCCAGTGCCCGCGCCCGTCGGCGATGGCGTACACGCGCACCATCGCAGGGCGCGGCGAGAGCATGCCGTCGCCCCAGATCGGGGCGCGCGAGAAGCGCAGCCGGCCCTGGACCGTCCACGCGTCGGGATCGCCGTCGATCTGCGCCGCGGTCATCTCGCGCACCTGCGACGTCCGTCCGCCCTGCGGATAGGTGCTGCGCACCAGCTTGCCTTCGAGACTGCCGCGCACCGCGCCCCACGCCGCGGCCTCGCCGCACCACCAGGTGGGCAGCGACGGCAACCGCAGGGACTCGCCGAGCAGACGTTCCGCGATGCCTGGCAGGAAGCCCTGGATCGCCGGCGACTCGAGGAAGGCGCTGCCGAGCGCATTCGCCATCACCACGCTGCCCGCGCGCGCCGCCTGCAGCAGCCCCGGCACGCCGAGCGCCGAGTCGGGGCGCAGTTCGAGCGGATCGCACCAGTCGTCGTCGAGGCGCCGCAGCAGGCCGTGCACCGGTTCGAGACCCTCGACCGTCTTCAGGTACAGGCGGTCGGCGCGCACCGTCAGGTCGCCGCCCTCGACCAGGGGCAGGCCGAGGTAGCGCGCGAGGTAGGCGTGCTCGAAGTAGGTCTCGCTGTACGCGCCGGGGGTCAGCAGCACGATGCGCGGCGTGGCGCCGCCGGCGACGTCGCGCGCGCCTTGCTCGAGCGTGTCGAGCAGACGCCGGTAGCTCGACGCGATGTGCTGCACGCGCAGCTCGCGGAAGGCCTCGGGAAACTGGCGCGAGACGACGATGCGGTTGTGCAGCACGTAGCCCAGGCCCGAGGGTCCCTGCGTGCGCTGCGCCACCACCCACCACCGACCGTCGGGGCCGCGCGCGATGTCGAACGCGACGATGTGCAGCCGCAGCCCGCCGGCTGGCGGCACGCCGATCATCGGTCGCAGCCAGCCGGTGTGCCGCATCAGCAGCGCCGGCGGCAGCAGCCCTTCGTGCAGCAGTCGCTGCGGCCCGTACAGGTCGCCCAGCATCGCCTCGAGCAGCGCGGCGCGCTGCTCCACGCCGGATGCGATCGCGGCCCAGTCGGCCGGCTCGATCAGCAGCGGCAGCAGCTCGAGCGACCACGGCCGGCTCGCCACCCCGTGCTCGCTGAACACGTTGTGCGTGACCCCGTCGGCGCGGATGCGGTCGGCCACCTGTCCGACACGACGGTCCAGGTCGCCGGCGACGTCGACGCCGTCGGGCGGCAGCGGCATCAGGTCGGCGAAGCGCCGCCACGCCTCGCGCAGCGCGCCGCCGCGCGGCTCGCGCAGTTCGTCCCACACACCGGCCTCGGCGGGCAGCGCGCGACGCAGCAGAGCGTCGTGCGCCGCCTCCGAGCGATCGAGCCCGAGGGCCGGCAGCAGCTCGGGCTCGAACGGCAGCGGGCTCTGGCTGTGCGACAAGGCGGCGCCCCGCGGGACGTTCAGGCGCGACGCAGGTCGAGCGTGAACGGCAGCTCGCGGCTCGGCCGCGGCGGCTCGACGCGCATGCGCCCGGGCGTATGCCCGAATCGAAAGAAGCGCGCCAGCCGCCGGCTCTCGGCCTCGTAGGCGTTGACCGGGAAGGTCTCGTAGTTGCGGCCGCCCGGGTGCGCGACATGGTAGCGGCAGCCGCCGATCGAGCGCTCGAGCCAGCGGTCGACGATGTCGAAGGTCAGCGGCGCGTGCACGCCGATCGTCGGGTGCAGCGCCGACGGCGGCTGCCAGGCCCGATAGCGCACGCCGCAGACGAACTCGCCGACGCGACCGGTGGGCTGCAGCGGGGCCGTGGCGCCGTTGACGGTGATCACGTGCCGGTTGTCGTTCAGCCCGCTGACCTTGAGCTCGACGCGCTCGAGCGACGAGTCGACGTAGCGCACCGTGGTGCCCGCCGCGCCCTCCTCGCCCATCACGTGCCAGGGCTCGAGCGCGTTGCGCACCGTGAGTCCGATGCCCATCGTCGCCACCTCGCCGATGAGCGGAAAGCGGAACTCGAAGTGCGGCGCGAACCACCGCGCGTCGAAGTCGAATCCGGCCTGCCGCAGCTCGGCGACGACGTCGTCGAAGTCCATCTGCACGAAGGTCGGCAGCAGGAAGCGGTCGTGCAGCCCGGTGGCCCAGCGCGTGAGCCGCGTGCTGCCGCGCCCCCGGTAGGGCTCCTTCCAGAACCACGCCACGAGGGCACGCAGCAGGAGCTGCTGCACCAGGCTCATGCGCGCGTGCGGCGGCATCTCGAAGGCGCGCAGCTCGAGCAGGCCGAGGCGCCCGGTCGGGCCGTCGGGCGAGTAGAGCTTGTCGATGCAGAACTCGGCCCGGTGGGTGTTGCCGGTGACGTCGATCAGCAGGTGGCGCAGCGTGCGGTCGACCAGCCACGGGGCGACGGCGCCGGGCTCGGGCACGCCGCCCGCCGCCGCGCCGCCGCGCAGCCCCATCTGCCGCTCGAGCTCGCGCAGCGCGATCTCGACCTCGTAGACCTGGTCGTCGCGCGCCTCGTCCAGGCGCGGCGCCTGGCTGGTCGGCCCGATGAACAGGCCGCTGAACAGGTAGCTCAGGCAGGGGTGGTTGTGCCAGTAGGTCAGCAGGCTGCCGAGCAGGTCGGGGCGGCGCAGGAACGGGCTGTCGGCCGGCGTCGCGCCGCCGAGCACGAAGTGGTTGCCGCCGCCGGTGCCGGTGTGCCGGCCGTCGAGCATGAACTTCTCGGTCGACAGCC
>JALORQ010000108.1 GCA_025458805.1 Rubrivivax sp. | reverse complement strand
CGCGCGTCGAGCCGCTCGCGTCCGGCGCCCAGCGCGGCGGTGCGCACGAGGCGGCCGGCTCGGTCCTCGCGGTCGTACGCGGCCGTGAAGATGCGGTAGCGCTCGGCACCGTCCGCCGCTTCGCGCGCACCGCCGGTCGTGACGGCGGCGCTTCCGTCGTCGCCCGCGTCGTCCCGATCGAGCCAGAGCGCGAACGGCGGCGGGCGCGACGTCTCGGTGCCTTCGGCCGACCGGACGTCCTCCTCGGCCAGTGCGCTCTCGACGCGCGCCGCGACGTGGCGCGCGACGGCCCGCGCTGGCTGCGCGTAGGCGCGCTGGTCCCGCCGGTGGCGGCGCATCGCGGCGAGCTCCACGCCGATCGCCGGCACCAGCCGCGCGCGCTCGCCCTCCATCAGGTCCTCGGTCGCCTCGACCACCGGCTCGCCGCTGACCCGGCTGCGCACCACCTGCGCCACGGTGTAGAGCGCGAGGCCGGCCGCGCTCTCGGTGAGGCGGCTGCGGTGGAAGGCGGCGCTCCAGCTCTCGTGCCGGTGGCGCAGGTTGGCGCGCATGCCGGGCAGCGCGGCCAGCGACTCGCAGCGGAACTGCTCGAACAGCTCGAACAGCAGCGCCTCGACCGGGTGCGCCGGCGCGAGCGAGCCGTGCAGCGCGGCGTCGTGCACGAGCAGGCGCATCGCCATGCCGTCGGCGATGCCGCGCAGCGAGGCCAGGTCCGCGTCTTCGTCGGCGCGCAGGTGCGGCGCGGGCATCGCCAGCGGCTCGTTGCCGCGGCACAGCCGGTGGCCCCGGAAGCGCAGCCGCGGCTCGCCGGTCAGCGCGCGCAGCGTGGCCGCGCACAACTCGTCGAGGCGCTGGCGGCGACGGGCCTGCAGCTGCGCCTCGCCCACCGTGCGCCTCAGGCGCCCGCGGCCAGTTCGTGGCCGAAGCAGCGCTGCCAGTACTCGGCGACGATCGGCTGCTCGGCCTCGTCGCACTTGTTGAGGAAGCTGAGCCGGAACGCCGTCGCCGGGTCGCGGAAGATGCCCAGGTTCTCGGCCCAGCTGATCACGGTGCGAGGCGACATCAGCGTCGAGAGGTCGCCCGCCGCGAAGCCGCGCCGGGTCAGCGCGGCGAGGTCGACCATGCGCCCGGCGAGCTCGCGCCCGCGCTCGTCGTCGAGCTCGGGCACGCGCGCGAGCACGATCGCCACCTCCTCGTCGCGCGGCAGGTAGTTGAGCGTGGCGACGATGTTCCAGCGGTCGATCTGCGCGTGGTTGAGCCGCTGCGCGCCGTGGTACAGGCCGTTGAGGTTGCCCAGCCCGAGCGTGTTGGCGGTCGCGAACAGCCGGAAGAACGGGTGCGGCCGCAGCACCCGGTTCTGGTCGAGCAGCGTGAAGTGGCCGCCCTGCTCGAGCACGCGCTGGATCACGAACATGACGTCCGGCCGACCGGCGTCGTACTCGTCGAAGATCAGCGCCACCGGGCGCTGCAGCGCCCACGGCACGATGCCTTCCTGGAACTCGGTGACCTGCCGCCCGTCGCGCACCACGACCGTGTCCTTGCCGACGAGGTCGAGCCGGCTGATGTGCCCGTCGAGGTTGACGCGCACGCAGGGCCAGTTGAGGCGCGCGGCGACCTGCTCGACGTGCGTGCTCTTGCCGGTGCCGTGCAGGCCCTGGACGAGGACGCGCCGGTTGCCCGCGAAGCCGGCCAGCAGCGCCAGCGTGACGTCGCGGTTGAAGCGGTAGGCCGGGTCGACGTCGGGCACGTGCTCGTCGCGCGCGGGGAAGGCCGGCACCTCGAGGTCGCTGTCGATGCCGAAGACCTCGCGCACGCGCACGCGGCCGTCGGGGCGCTGCGCGCGCAGGTCGGCCATGTCGGTGGAAGGCGTCATGGACGACGGGCCCGGCGGCAGTCAGGCATGGCCGGCGACGGCGCCGGACTGCTCGGCGTCGATGCGCCCGAGCGCCGCTGCGGCGCGCCGCAGCGCCGGCAGCAGCTGCAGGGCCTTCTCGGTGCCCAGCCGCATCACCGGTGCCTGCACCGCCACGGCGAGGTGCGAGCGGGTGCCCTCCGCCGCCGGCACCGGCACGGCGACGCACTGCAGGCCGGGCAGGAACTCCTCGTTGTCCATCGCATAGCCGTCGCGCCGGACGCGCGCGAGCTCGGCGTCGAGCGCGTCGAGGTCGGTCAGCGTGCGCGGCGTGCAGGCTTCGAGCGGCGCGTGCGCGAGCAGACGACGGCGCTGCGCCGGCGCCATCTGCGCGAGGAACAGCTTGCCGCTTGCCGAGCAGTGCGCCGGCACGCGCGAGCCCGGGTGCAGGTAGAAGCGCAGCGGCGCCGCGGTCTCGACGCGGTCGAGGTAGACGACCTCCGCACCGGCGAGCGCGGTGAGGTTGCAGCTCTCGCCGATCTCGTCGACCAGTCGGCGCAGCACCGCGTGGCGCGCGCCGTGCAGCGTGTCGTTGGCCAGCAGCTGCTCGGCCAGTCGCCGCATGCGCACGCCGATGCCGTAGTGCCGGCCGTCGCCCTCGCGCTGCAGCAGCCCGGCGCCCTCGAGCTGCGACAGCATGCGGTGCAGCGTCGGCTTGGGCAGTCCGGTTTCCTCGGCCAGCCCCTGCAGCGAGGCCATGCGGTCGCGCCCGGCGATCACCTCGAGCAGCGCGAACAGACGGATGGCGGGCGTGTCACCGGCCAGTCCGGTGGCGTCGACGGCCCCTTCGTGCACGAGCTTCATGTCGCTCTCATGATAGGCGTCTTCCAGAATATTGTCCAAGTCGTTCCGGATTCCGGAAAACCACGTTGACTGCGTTGCCCCTCGCGCCTACAGTTCGACGCGACCACGCAGACCGGGCGGGGCCGAGGTGCTTCGTCTGCCGGCTGCCCGCAGAGGAGATTGCCATGACCCAGATGCCCCCCGTCACCGGACGCCCCGTCGTCTCGGGCCTGCAGAAGATGACGCCGTCCGAGGCCTTCGTCGAGACGCTGGCCGCCAACGGCGTGCAGCACATCTTCGGCATCATGGGCTCGGCCTTCATGGACGCGATGGACATCTTCGCGCCGGCCGGGATCACGCTGATCCCGGTCGTGCACGAGCAGGGCGCCGCGCACATGGCCGACGGCTATGCGCGCGCCAGCGGCCGCCACGGCGTATGCATCGGCCAGAACGGGCCCGGCATCACCAACTGCGTGACCGCCATCGCCGCCGCATACTGGGCGCACAGCCCGGTGGTCATCGTGACCCCCGAGACCGGAACGATGGGCATGGGGCTGGGCGGCTTCCAGGAGGTCAACCAGCTGCCGATCTTCCAGGAGATCACCAGGTACCAGGGCCACGTCAACAACCCGCGCCGCATGGCCGAGTTCACCGCGCGCTGCTTCGACCGCGCGATGTCCGAGATGGGGCCGACGCAGCTCAACATCCCGCGCGACCACTTCTACGGCGAGATCACCTGCGAGATCCCGAAGCCGATGCGCGTCGAGCGCGGCGCCGGCGGCGAGGCGAGCCTCGAGGCCGCCGCCGAACTGCTGGCGACGGCGAGGTTTCCGGTCATCCTGTCGGGCGGCGGCGTCGTCATCGGCGACGCGGTCGACGAGTGCAAGGCGCTCGCCGAGCGGCTGGGCGCGCCGGTCTGCAACGGCTACCTGCGCAACGACAGCTTCCCGGCCAGCCACCCGCTGTGGGCCGGGCCGCTGGGCTACCAGGGCAGCAAGGCGGCGATGAAGCTGATCGCGCGCGCCGACGTCGTCGTCGCGCTCGGGTCGCGGATGGGTCCGTTCGGCACGCTGCCGCAGCACGGCTTGGACTACTGGCCCAAGGACGCGAAGATCATCCAGGTCGAGGCCGACCACACCAACCTCGGGCTGGTGAAGAAGATCCACGTCGGCATCCACGGCGACGCCAAGGCGGCGGCGAAGGCGCTGCTCGCGCGCATCGCCGGCCGCACGCTGGCCTGCGACGCGACCAAGGCCGAGCGCGCCGCGGCGATCGCCGCCGAGAAGGCGGCCTGGGAAGCCGAGCTCGACGCCTGGACGCACGAGCGCGACCCGTACAGCCTCGACATGATCGAGGAGGCGAAGAACGAGCGCACCTTCAACGGCGGCGTCTACCTGCACCCGCGCCAGGTGCTGCGCGAGCTCGAGAAGGCGATGCCGCCGCGCGCCATGGTCTCGACCGACATCGGCAACATCAACGCAGTGGCCAACAGCTACCTGCGCTTCGAGGAGCCGCGCAGCTTCTTCGCGCCGATGAGCTTCGGCAACTGCGGCTACTCGCTGCCGACCATGATCGGCGCCAAGCTCGCCTGTCCCGACCGGCCGGCCATCGCCTATGCCGGCGATGGCGCCTGGGCGATGAGCATGGTCGAGATCATGACCGCGGTGCGCCACGACATCCCGGTGACCGCGGTCGTCTTCCACAACCGCCAGTGGGGCGCCGAGAAGAAGAACCAGGTCGACTTCTACAACCGTCGCTTCGTCGCCGGCGAGCTCGAGAGCCCGAGCTTCGCCGGCATCGCGCGCAGCATGGGCGCCGAGGCCATCGTGGTCGACGACCTCGCGCAGGTCGGCGCGGCGCTGAAGAAGGGGGTCGACCTGCAGATGAACCAGCGCAAGACCTGCGTGATCGAGATCATGTGCACGCGCGAACTGGGCGACCCGTTCCGCCGCGACGCACTGTCCAAGCCGGTGCGCTTCCTCGAGAAGTACAAGGACTACGTCTGATCGCGAGCCTCGCGGCACGCTGAGCGCGCGCATGGGCAAGCCGCTGCACGACCCGGTCGCCGACCCGCTGCCGGGCGCGAAGACCGAGGTCCGCACGACGACCTGCTACATGTGCGCGTGCCGCTGCGGCATCCGCGTCCACCTGCGCGACGCCGGCCGCGGCCCCGAGGTGCGCTACATCGAGGGCAACCCCGAGCACCCGCTGAACAAGGGGATCCTCTGCGCCAAGGGGTCGTCGGGGATCATGAAGCAGTATTCGCCGGCGCGGCTCACGCATCCGCTGCGGCGCAAGCCCGGCAGCGAGCGCGGCGCGGGCGAGTTCGAGCCGATCTCGTGGGACGAGGCCTTCGCGATCCTCGAGGAGCGCCTCGCCCGCATCCGCGCCACCGACCCGAAGCAGTTCGCGCTCTTCACCGGGCGCGACCAGATGCAGGCGCTGACCGGCCTGTTCGCGCGCCAGTTCGGCACGCCCAACTATGCGGCGCACGGCGGCTTCTGCTCGGTCAACATGGCCGCCGGGATGATCTACACGATCGGCGGCTCGTTCTGGGAGTTCGGCGGCCCCGACCTCGAGCGGGCGCGCATGTTCGTGATGATCGGCACCGCCGAGGACCATCACAGCAACCCGCTCAAGGCCGCGATCTCGAAGTTCAAGCGCGCCGGCGGGCGCTTCGTCGCCATCAACCCGATCCGCACCGGCTATGCGGCGATCGCCGACGAGTGGGTGCCGATCCGGCCCGGCACCGACGGTGCGCTGCTGCTGGCGATCGTCCGCGAGCTGATCGTGCTCGGCCTCTTCGACCGCGACTTCGTCACCCGCTACACCAACGCTGGTCAGCTGGTCAACCTGGATCCGGGCAGCGACGACTTCGGGATGATGCTGCGCAATCCCGATGGCGACGTCGTCAACCCGCTGCGTCCGCACAACTTCTGGTGGTGGGACCGGCTCAGCGGCCGCCCGGTCGCCGACCATGCCGAGGGCGCCGACCCGGCGCTGTTCGGCGAGTACCGCATGCCCGACGGCACGCCGTGCAAGCCGGCGTTCCAGCTGCTCGAGGACCGGGTGCGCGACTGCACCCCCGAGTGGGCCGAGGGCATCACCGGGGTGCCGGCGGCGACGATCCGGCGGCTGGCGCACGAGATGGGCGTCACCGCCCGCGACCAGACGATCGAGCTGCCGATCGCCTGGACCGACTTCTGGGGCCGCGAGCACAAGAGCGTGAAGGGCAACCCGGTCGCCTTCCATGCGATGCGCGGCCTGGCTGCGCACAGCAACGGCTTCCAGACCATCCGCGCGCTGGCGGTGCTGATGTCGCTGCTCGGCACGATCGACCGGCCGGGCGGCTTCCGCCACAAGTCGCCGTACCCGCGCGCGGTGCCGCCCAATGCGAGGCCGCCGAAGGGCCCGGCGAGCATCCGGCCGAACACGCCGCTCGACGCGCCGCCGCTCGGCTGGATCGAGTCCCCGGCCGACCTGTGCGTCGACGATGCCGGCGAGCCGGTGCGCATCGACAAGGGCTTCTCGTGGGAGTACCCGTTCGCCGCGCACGGGCTGATGCACAACGTCATCACCAACGCCTGGCGCGGCGACCCGTACCCGATCGACACGCTGATGCTGTTCATGGCCAACATGGCCTGGAACTCGAGCATGAACACCTCGCAGGTGCGCCGCATGCTCGCCGACCGCCATGCCGACGGCAGCTACCGGATCCCGTTCATCGTGGTCGCCGACACCTTCCAGTCGGAGATGACGGCCTTCGCCGACCTCGTGCTGCCCGACACCAGCTACCTCGAGCGCCACGACTGCATGTCGATGCTCGACCGCCCGATCAGCGAGTTCGACGGCCCCTGCGACTCGGTGCGCGTGCCGGTGCTGCCGCCGCTCGGCCAGTGCAAGCCGTTCCAGGACGTGCTCGTCGAGCTGGCGTCGCGACTGAAGCTGCCCGCCTTCACGAATGCCGACGGCAGCCGCAAGTACGCCGACTACCCCGACTTCATCGTGCGCTACGAGACCGCGCCCGGCTCGGGCATCGGCTTTCTCATCGGCTGGCGCGGCGAGGACGGCTCGCAGGCGCTGCGCGGCCGGCCCAACCCGCGGCAGTGGGAGATGTACGCGCAGAACAACTGCGTCTACCACCACCCGCTGCCGCCCGAGCACCGCTGGATGCGCAACTGGAACCGCGGCTACCTCGAATGGGCGCAGCAGGCCGGGATGCGGCGCGACGCCGACCCGATCGTCATCCACCTCTACTCGGAGTTCATGCAGCGCTTCCGGCTCGCCGCGCAGGGCCGCGGCCACGGCCGCCAGCCGCCCGACCGGCTGCGCGAGCGCGTCGACCGCCACTTCGACCCGCTGCCGTTCTGGTATCCGCCGCTCGAGGTGCAGGCCAGCGACACCGGTGCCTTCCCGCTCGCCGCGGTGACTCAGCGGCCGATGGCGATGTACCACTCGTGGGATTCGCAGAACGCGTGGCTGCGCCAGATCCACGCCCACAACGTGCTGTTCGCCAACCCGCGGACCGCGCTCGCCGAGGGCATCGCCGACGGCGACTGGATCTGGGTCGAGTCGGCCTGGGGCCGCGTGCGCTGCATCTGCCGCCACAGCGAGGCCGTCGAGCCCGGCACCGTCTGGACCTGGAACGCCATCGGCAAGGCCAAGGGCGCCTGGGCGCTGACCGACGACGCCAACGAGTCCGAGAAGGGCTTCCTGCTCAACCACCTGATCACCGAGGAGCTGCCGGCCGGCGACGGCGCGGCCCGCGTCTCGAACGCCGACCCGATCACAGGCCAGGCCGGCTGGTACGACGTGCGCGTGCGCATCCGCCGTGCGGGCGACGACGAGCCGCGCCAGACCTGGCCGCAGTTCGACCCGGTGCCGCGCGCGCCGGGCACCGCGACGCAGGTGCCGCGCTGGCGCGCGTGGTTCGCGGGCAAGGGGACGGGGCGATGAGCCGTCGCGCGCATCGGGAGGGCTCGCCATGACCCAGCTCGTGAACCGGGAGCGCTCGCCGTGACGCAGCTCGCGCTGGTCATCGACCTCAACGTCTGCGTCGGCTGCCACGCCTGTGTGACGAGCTGCAAGCAGTGGAACACCTCGGGCGCCGCCGGTCCGCTCGCAGACCGCGACCCGTACGGCGCCGACCCGACCGGGACCTTCTTCAACCGCGTGCTCAGCTTCGAGGTCGGCGAGTTTCCCGAGACGCAGACGGTGCACTTCCCGAAGAGCTGCCTGCACTGCGAGGACCCGCCCTGCGTGCCGGTCTGCCCGACCGGGGCGAGCTACAAGCGCAAGGAGGACGGCATCGTCCTCGTCGACGACGACAAGTGCATCGGCTGCAAGTACTGCGCCTGGGCCTGCCCGTACGGGGTGCGCGAGCTCGACGAGCAGCGGCTGGTGATGACCAAGTGCACCCTGTGCGTCGACCGCATCTACGACGCCGCGCTGCCGCCGGCCGAGCGGCGCCCGGCCTGCGTGATCGCCTGCCCGACCAACGCGCGCCTGTTCGGCGACGTGCACGACCCGGCGAGCGAAGTCTCGCGCGCGATCCGCGAGCGCGGCGGCTACCCGCTGATGCCCGAGATGGGCACGCTGCCGGCCAACCACTACCTGCCGCGGCGGCGCACCGACGCGCACACCGAGCCGGCGCAGATCGTGCGCGAGGCCAACCCGCTGCGCGTCGAGGGCCGCGAGCCGGCACGCGACGGGTTGCCCCTCGGCGCCGACTGGGAGCACTGACGCGGTGCGCGCGGCGGGCCGGGCAGGCGGGCGGGGCGGCGCATGAACCCGCCGCTGTCGATGATCCTCTTCACCACCGTCGCGGGCGCCGCGCAGGGGCTGCTGCTCGCGCTGGTCGGGCTCGACTGGGTGGCCGTGGCGCGCGGCACCGAGCTGCCGCCGGCGCTGTCGCTGGCCGGCGCGGCGCTGGTGCTCGCGATGAGCGCGGTCGGTCTCGCGGCCGCGACCTTCCACCTCGGGCACCCGCTGCGCGCCTGGCGCGCGGTCGCGATGTGGCGCACCTCGTGGCTGTCGCGCGAGGTCATCGTGCTGCCGCTCTTCATGGCGGTGGTCTTCGCCTGGGCGGCCGCGCACGCGCTGCACGCGCCGACCGCCGCGCTGGGCGCGGTGGCGGCGCTGCTCGCGATCGTGCTGTACATCTGCACCGGGATGATCTACGGCGCAGTGGCCGCGATCCGCGAGTGGGCGACGCCGCTCACGCCGCTCAACTACCTGGTGCTCGGCATCGCGTCGGGGCTGCTGCTGGCCGCCGCGCTGGCCGCCTGGGCCTGGCCCGCGCAGGCCCCCGGGCTCGCGCGTCTGGCACTGGCCGCGACCGTGCTCGGCGCGGCGACGCGTGGCTACTCGCTCTGGCGCAACCTGACGCTGGCCCCGAAGACCACGCTGCAGTCGGCGATCGGCGTGCGCCACCCGCGCATCGAGCAGATGTCGCAGGGCATGATGGCCGGCACCTTCAACACGCGCGAGTTCATGCACGCCCGCGACGAGGGCACCGTGCGCCGCGTGCGCTGGGCCGCCGCGCTGCTGGGCTTCGTGCTGCCGGCGCTGGCGCTGGCCGCAGGTGCCGCGACGTGGCCGGCCGTCGCGCTGGCCGTGCTGTTCCTGCTGCAGTACGCCGGGCTGCTGGCCGAGCGCTGGTGCTTCTTCGTCGAGGCCAGGCACCCGCAGAATCTCTACCATCGCCGGTTCGGCTGAGCGCGGCCTTGCGCGTGCCGTGACGCGGGGTGGAGTCCGGGCCCCGTCCCGCGACAACACCCCGAGGAGACCCCCGATGAAGTGGCTCAGGTTCCTGCGCGAAGGCCGCGCGACGACCGGCGTGCTCGAAGGCGACGTCGTGCACGTCTACGAAGGCTCGGTGTTCGACGACGTGCGCGCCACCGGCGAGGCGCTGCCGCTGGCCGGGCTGGACCTGCTGGCGCCCTGCGCACCGGGCAAGGTCATCGCGCTGTGGAACAACTTCCGCGCCGCGGCCGAGAAGAACGGCTGGGCCGTGCCCGCCGAGCCGCTGTACCTGATGAAGTCGCCCGGCAGCGTGCTCGCGCCCGGGCGCCCGATCCCGGTGCCCGCGGCCTACGACGGCCGCGTGACCTACGAGGGCGAGCTCGGCATCGTCATCGGCCGCCG
>JALORQ010000107.1 GCA_025458805.1 Rubrivivax sp. | reverse complement strand
GGCGGCCGCGCCACCGCGACCGCGGCCGCGGCCCGACTCGAGGGGGCCCTGGCATCGTGGCACGAGGCGCGCGTCGCCGTGGCCGCGGAGACCGCCACCTCGCTGGTCGCGCTGCGAGCCTGCGAGGCCCAGCGCGCGCTCCTCGCCGAGGACGCGGCATCGCGAGAGTCGACGGCGAGGCTGACCGAACTCAGCGCGCGCGCCGGCTTCACCGCGCCGGCCGACGCCGCGCTGGCGCGCGCCAGCGCGGCTCAGGGGCGCGCCATCGTCGGCGCGCAGCAGGCCCAGTGCGACACGCTGGTGAAGTCGCTGGTCGAGCTGACGGCGTTGCCGGAGCCCGAGCTGCGACAGCGGCTGGCCGTGCGCACCGGCCGCGTGCCGCAGGGGGCGCCCGTGTCCGTCGATACGCTGCCGGCCGCGCTGCTCCTGCAGCGTCCGGACGTGCACGCCGCCGCGCTCGAGGTCGCCGCGTCGGCGGCCGAGATCGCCGCCGCAGGCGCACGCGAGCGTCCCCGCGTCGGCCTGTCGGGATCGATCGGTGCGCTGCGCATCGCCACCGCCGGCATCGACGAGGGCGGCACGACCTGGACGATCGGTCCGCTCGCGATCGACGTGCCGCTGTTCGATGCCGGTGCACGCGCCGCGGCCACCGTTGCCGCGCGCGAGCGCCACGACGCGGCGGTCGTCGCCTACGCCGCGGC
Organism: Rubrivivax sp.; assembly: GCA_025458805.1. Lineage (GTDB taxonomy): Bacteria > Pseudomonadota > Gammaproteobacteria > Burkholderiales > Burkholderiaceae_C > Rubrivivax. The sequence goes on along the minus strand of JALORQ010000107.1, from coordinate 9,712 downwards.
CACGCGCCGCGCGGTGCGCGAGGTCGAGCAGGTCCTGGTGTCGCTGGATGCGACGGCGCGCCGCGAGCCGGACGTGCGCGACGCCGCGGCCGGCTTCGAAGCCGCGCTGGCCGCGACCGAGGCGCGGCAGCGCGGCGGGCTGGGCAGCCTGATCGAGCTGGAAGTGACGCGCCGCAGTGCGCTCGCGGCGTCGGCCGGCGTGGTCGAACTGCAGCGCGAGCGCGCGGCCGCGTGGATCGCGCTGTACCGCGTGCTCGGCGGCGGCTGGAGCGCGCCGACCGACCCGCCAGCGACGACGGCGTCCGGCACGGCGCCCGAGGTCCCGCCAGCCCGTCTCGTCGCCGCGCCGCCCGGCGCCGACGACCGATCCCCTGTCCAGCGTTGAACGAGTTCCCCATGCCTCGCCTCGTCAATCCGGCGGCCGTCGCCGCCGCCACCCTGGTCGCGCTGCTCGGCACGGGCGCATTCGTCCTGCACGCCACCGCCGCCGACCCCGCGACGACCGGCACGCCCGCGGGCGGCCAGCCCGCGCTCACGGTGCAGGTCGTCCGCCCGGAGCCGGCCGACCTGCCGCAGAGCGTCACCGCGGGCGGCAGCCTCCACGCGTGGCAGGAGGCGAGCATCGGCGCCGAGGGCGCGGGCTGGCGACTGGCCGAGGTGCGCGCGGAGGTCGGTGACCGCGTGCGCCGCGGCCAGGTGCTGGCGGTCTTCGCGAGCGATCTCGCCGAGGCCGACCTCGCGCAGACGCGCGCCACGGTCGCGGAAGCCGAGGCGGCGCTCGCCGAGGCGGCGGCGAATGCGCAGCGCGCGCGCGACCTCGCCCCGAGCGGCGCGCTGTCGGCACAGCAGATCACGCAGTTCGAGACCGCAGAGCGCACGGCCCGCGCGCGCCTGGAGGCCCAGCAGGCGGCGGCGAGGGTGCAGCAGCTGCGCCTCGCGCAGACCCGCGTCGTCGCCCCGGACGACGGCATCGTCTCGTCGCGCACCGCCACCGTCGGCGCCGTGGTGCCGGCCGGCCAGGAGCTGTTCCGGCTGATCCGCCAGGGCCGGCTCGAGTGGCGTGCCGAGGTCGCCGAGACCGACCTCGGCGCGATCCGCCCCGGCATGCCGGTGCGCATCGAGCCCGCCGGCGGCGGCGCCGTCGACGGCCGCGTGCGCGCACTCGCGCCGACCGTCGACCCGGCGACGCGCAACGGCATCGTCTTCGTCGACCTGCCGTCACCGGGTGCGGCGAAGGCCGGCATGTTCGCGCGCGGCAGCTTCGAGACCGGGCGCTCGCGCGGCCTCACGCTGCCGCAGGGTGCGGTGCAGCTGCGCGACGGCTTCGCCGTCGTCTTCCGCGTCGGCGCCGACGGTCGCGTCGCGCAGACCAAGGTGCAGACCGGGCGCCGCGTCGGCGACCGCATCGAGATCCGCGGCGGGCTCGAGGCCGGCACGCCGGTGGTGGCCAGCGGCGTCGCCTTCCTCGCCGACGGCGACCTCGTGCGCGTGGTCGACGGCGCGCCCGCCGCGCCGCGGGCGCAGTGAGCGGAAGGGAGCCGACGCGATGAACGTCTCCGCCTGGGCGATCCGCAACCCGATCCCGTCGGTGATGCTGTTCGTCATGCTCACGCTGGCCGGGCTGCTGGGCTTCCAGTCGATGAAGATCCAGAACTTCCCGGACATCGACCTGCCGACGGTGACGGTGACCGCGTCGCTGCCCGGCGCGGCGCCGGCGCAGATGGAGACCGAGGTCGCGCGCAAGCTCGAGAACTCGATCGCCACGCTGCAGGGCGTCAAGAACATCTACACCAAGGTCCAGGACGGCACGGCGACGATCACCGTCGAGTTCCGCCTCGAGAAGCCGACGCAGGAGGCGGTCGACGACGTGCGCGACGCGGTGGCCCGCGTGCGTTCGGACCTGCCCGGCGAACTGCGGGATCCCGTGGTCAGCCGCGTCAACCTGTCCGGCGCGCCGATCCTCACCTACACGGTGGCCAGCGACCGGCTCGACGACGAGGCGCTGTCCTGGTTCGTCGACAACGAGGTCACCAAGGCGATGCTCGCGGTGCGCGGCGTCGGCGCCGTCAGCCGCGTCGGCGGCGTCACGCGCGAGGTGCGCGTGGAGATCGACCCGGCGCGGCTGCTCGCGCTGGGCGCCACCGCGGCCGACGTCTCGCGGCAGCTGCGCCAGGTGCAGCAGGAGGCCGCCGGCGGCCGCGCCGACCTCGGCGGGCTCGAGCAGTCGGTGCGCACGATCGCGACCGCAGCCTCGGCCGACGACCTCGCGCGCCTCGAGATCTCGCTCGCCGACGGTCGCCGCGTGCGGCTGGGCCAGATCGCGACGGTCACCGACACGGTGGCCGAGCCGCGCAGCGCCGCGCTGCTCGACGGCCGCCCGGTGGTCGGGTTCGAGATCGTGCGCTCGCTGGGCGCCGGCGAGGTCGAGGTGCGCGCAGGCGTGATCGCCGCGCTCGACGCGCTGCGCGCCGCGCACCCGGGCATCACGGTGACCGAGGCCTTCAACTTCGTCGACCCGGTGCAGGAGAACTACGAGGGCTCGATGTGGCTGCTCTACGAGGGCGCGATCCTCGCCGTCATCGTCGTCTGGTTCTTCCTGCGCGACTGGCGCGCGACGCTGGTCGCCGCGACCGCGCTGCCGCTGTCGGTGATCCCGGCCTTCGCGGTGATGCATTACGTCTTCGGCTTCACGATCAACGTCGTGACGCTGCTGTCGCTGAGCCTCGTGGTCGGCATCCTGGTCGACGACGCGATCGTCGAGATCGAGAACATCGCGCGCCACCTGCGCATGGGCAAGACGCCGCTGCAGGCGGCGATGGAGGCCGCCGACGAGATCGGCCTCGCGGTCATCGCCACCACGTTCACGCTGATCGCGGTCTTCCTGCCGACCGCATTCATGAGCGGGGTGCCGGGCAAGTTCTTCGTGCAGTTCGGCTGGACGGCGGCGATCGCGGTCTTCTTCTCGCTCGTCGTCGCGCGGCTGCTGACGCCGATGATGGCCGCGTACCTGATGCGCCGGCCGGCGCGCGAGCACCCCGAGCCGCGCTGGCTCGGGGTCTACGCGCGCTGGGCCGCATGGTGCCTGCGGCACCGCCTCGTGACGATGGCCGCCGCGGGCCTGTTCTTCGCCGGCTCGTTCATGCTGGTGCCTCTGCTGCCGACCGGGTTCATCCCCCCGGACGACCTGAGCCAGACCCAGGTGACGATCACCACGCCGCCGGGCAGCACCTTCCGCCAGACGCTGGCGAGCGCCGAGGCCGCGCGCGAGATCGTGCAGCGGCACCCGCACGTGCGGCTGGTCTACACCGCGGTCGGCGGCGGCGCCACCGGCAGCGACCCGTTCGCCGCCGGCGGCGTGCCCGAGGTCACGCGCGCCGTGCTGACCGTTCAGATGTCGCCGCGCGGCGAGCGCCGCGGCATCAGCAAGCAGGACATCGAGGCCGATCTGCGTGGCGCGCTGGCCGCGCTGCCCGGCGTGCGCGTGAAGGTGGGCTTCGGCGGCTCGAGCGAGAAGTACGTGCTCGTGCTCGCCGGCGAGGACGGCCGCGTGCTCGCCGAGCACGCGCAGCGCGTCGAGCGCGAGCTGCGCACGATCCCGGGCATCGGCAACGTGACGTCGACGTCGAGCCTGGTGCGGCCCGAGCTCGTCGTGCGGCCCGACTTCGCGCGCGCCGCCGACCTCGGTGTGACGTCGGCGGCGATCGCCGACACGCTGCGCGTGGCCACCGCGGGCGACTACGACCAGCAGCTCGCCAAGCTCAACCTCGCGCAGCGCCAGGTGCCGGTCGTGGTGCGCCTGCCGGCCGAGGCGCGCACCGACCTCGAGCTGCTCGCGCGGCTGCCCGTGCCGGGCGCGCGCGGCCCGGTGCCGCTGGGCAACGTCGCCACGCTGTCGGTCGAGAGCGGGCCGGCGCAGATCGACCGCTTCAACCGGCTGCGCAACGTCAACATCGAGGTCGAGCTCAACGGCCAGCCGCTGGGCGAGGTCGAGCAGCGGGCGCTCGCGCTGCCCAGCCTGCAGGACCTGCCGCCGGGCGTGGTGCAGAGCACCGTCGGCGACGCCGAGGCGATGAACGAGCTGTTCGCGAGCTTCGGCCTGGCGATGCTGACCGGCGTGCTGTGCATCTACGTCGTCCTGGTGCTGCTGTTCAAGGACTTCGTGCAGCCGGTGACCATCCTCGGCGCGCTCGTGCTCTCGATCCCGGGCGCGTTCCTCGCGCTGTTCGTCACGCAGTCGGCGCTGTCGATGCCGAGCATGATCGGGCTCATCATGCTGATGGGCATCGCGACCAAGAACTCGATCCTGCTCGTCGACTACGTGATCATCGCGCGCCGCGACCACGGCCTCGAGCGCTTCGACGCCATCCTCGACGCCTGCCGCAAGCGCGCGCGGCCGATCGTGATGACGACGCTGGCGATGGGTGCCGGCATGATGCCGATCGCGCTCGGGCTCGGCACCGACCCGAGCTTCCGCGCGCCGATGGCCATCGTCGTCATCGGCGGCCTGATCACGTCGACCTTCCTGAGCCTGCTCGTGATCCCCGTGCTGTTCACGCTGGTCGACGACCTGAGGACGGCGCTCGGCCGGCTGCGTCGCGCGCGCGGCTCGACGCCGGCCGGGCAGCTGACGGCATGACCGCCTCGCCCCCCGACGGTCCCGCGCCGGCCACCGCCGCCGCGGCCGCGCATTCGCCGCAGCCCGACCCCTGGGTCGCGCTGCGCCGGCACACGCCGGCGCGCATCGCGCTCGGCCGCACCGGCGCGAGCCTTCCGACGGCCGAGGTGCTGCGCTTCGCGGCCGCGCACGCGCTCGCCCGCGACGCGGTGCACGTGCCGCTCGACGTCGCGGCACTGCGCGACGCGCTCGCCGCCGACGGCTGGCCGACCCTCGAGGCGACGAGCCGCGCCGCGTCGCGCGAGGCCTATCTGCGACGCCCGGACTGGGGGCGGCGGCTCGACGAGGCCAGCGCGCAGCGCCTGCGCGACGCGGTGCGGGCTCCGGTCGACCTCGCGATCGTCGTGGGCGACGGACTGTCGGCGGTCGCGGCGCAGCGCCACGCGCCGGCACTGCTCGCCGCGCTGCGGGCACACCTGGGCGCGTTGGCGGGACGCCCGGCTCTCGCGATCGCGCCGATCGTCGTCGCGACCCAGGCGCGCGTCGCGCTCGGCGACGAGGCGGGCGTCCTGCTGCAGGCACGCGCCGTGCTGATCGTGCTCGGCGAACGCCCGGGCCTCAGCGCGCCGGACAGCCTGGGCGCCTACCTGACGTTCGCGCCGCGCGTCGGCCGCAGCGATGCCGAGCGCAACTGCGTCAGCAACATCCGCCCCGAAGGCCTGCCTCCCGAGCCTGCGGCGCGGCGCATCGCGTGGCTGGTGCGCGCGGCGCTCGAGCGCGGCCTGACCGGCATCGGGCTGAAGGACGAGAGCGGCGTCGTCGCGCTCCCCGCCGACGCCGCGCCGACCGGCGGCGCCACCGCGCCGGGCTGAGGGCGGCCCGGCGCGCCTACGGCGACTGCAGCCGCTCGAGGTACGCGACCAGCGCGTCGATGCGGCTGCGCACGTAGTCCTCGGACGCGGCGGTGCCGGCGACGCGCGCGGCGGCGTCCTTGCGGTACTCGTCGCCCCAGACCGGCATCTCCCGCGTGCCATGCGCGCCGACCGCCGCACCGCGCCCGTCGACCACCTCGCGCACGCGATCGGCGGGAAAGACGCCGCCCGCGCGCCGCGCCAGCGTCGTCAGATCGCTCGGCGGCGTGGTCAGCCAGTTGCGCACCACGCCGTCGCCCCGACCGCCCGGCCCGTGGCAGACGGCGCAGTTGGCCTGGAACTCCCGCCGGCCGAGATCGCCGGCCGGCTCCGCCAGCGCCGGCAGCGCCATTGCGGCGGCCGTCAACACGGCACCCCATGCGATTCGCATCGTCATCCATCGACCTCCTGCGGTCCGCGGCGGCGATTGCCACACCGCCCATCCGCATCGTCGCCCGCCGCCGCCGACGAAACTTGACGGGACGCAAACGCAACAGCCATTCACGCGCCGGCCAGCAGGGCACGAAGGGTGTCCAGCGAGTCCGCTTCGTGCAGCGGCTTGTCGGGGCGCAGGCGCAGCATGCGCGGGAACCTCACCGCGATGCCGCTCTTGTGGCGGGCGCTCGGCTGCAGGCCCTCGAAACCCAGCTCGAAGACGAGCGTCGGCCGGACGCTGCGCACCGGCCCGAACTTCTCGAGGGTGTGCGCGCGGATCACGCGGTCGACGGCGGCAAACTCGTCGTCGCTCAGCCCCGAGTAGGCCTTCGCGAACGGCACCAGCTGCAGCGCGCCGGGAAGCGACGGCTCGCGCCGCGCGATGGCCTCGACCACCGCCGCGGCCTCGCCGGCGTCGCGCGGCGGCCGGCTCCAGACCGCGAAGGTGTAGTCGGTGTAGAGGCTGGCGCGGCGTCCGTGACCGGCCTGGGCATAGATCAGCACCGCATCGACCGACAGCGGATCGATCTTCCACTTCCACCACGTGCCGTCGGTCTTGGTGCGGCCGCTGCCGTAGCGCGCATCGCGCTGCTTGAGCATCAGCCCCTCGACGCCGAGCGCGCGCGACTGCCCGCGCAGCACGGCGAACGCCGGCCAGTCGGGCGCTTCGACGAGGGGCGACAGCGACAGCACGGCCCCGGGTGGCGACCCGGCGAGCAGCGCATCGAGCCGTGCGCGTCGCGCGTGCTGCGGCTCGGACCGCAGGTCGGCGCCGCCCGACTCGAGGAGGTCGTAGGCCACGAATCGCACCGGCGCGTCGGCGAGCACCTTCCGCGTCAGCGTCTTGCGGGCGATGCGGCGCTGCAGCACGCCGAAGGCGGCCGGCTGCGCCGCCCCGGCGTGCCAGGCCAGGATCTCGCCGTCGAGCACGCATCCGTCGGGCAGCGCGGCGGCGGCCGTCGCGAGCTCCGGAAAGCGCTCGGTCACGAGCTCCTCGCCGCGCGACCAGATCCACGCGCGTCCGTCTCGGCGCACGAGTTGCGCGCGGATGCCGTCGTACTTCCACTCGGCGAGCCAGTGCGCCGGCGGCCCGAGCTGCGCCTCGATCGCCTGCACCGGCTGCTGCAGCGGATGGGCGAGGAAGAACGGGAACGGGCGCCCGTCGCCGGCGGGCGCCCGCGCGTCGTCGGGCGCAACGAGCGCCTCGAAGCGCGCCGCCGTCGGCGCCGCACGCCCGTCGGTCCAGCCCATCATGCGCTCGGCGACGCGCCTTGCGTCGATCCCGGCCGCCTCGGCGAGCGCGCGCTGCACGAGCAGCCGGCTCACGCCGACGCGGAAGCCGCCGCCGATCAGCTTGACGGACAGGAAGCGGCCAGCGGTGTCGAGGCCGCGCCAGGCCGCGGCGACCTGCCGCGCCTGCTCGGCGGGCGGCAGGCCGCGCAGCGGCAGCAGCCGCGCCTCGACCCACTCGGCGAGCCCGGCCTCGTCGCCGGTCGCCTGTCCCGGCGGCAGCAGGTGGGCGATCGTCTCGGCGAGGTCGCCGACGGCCTGGTAGCACTCCTCGAACAGCCAGTCGTCGATGCCGGCCTCGCGGCAGGCGGTGGCCCGCAGCAGCGCTGTCGGCACCGCCTGACGCGGCTTGCCGCCGGCTAGGAAGTAGATCGCCCAGGCGGCATCGGCGGGCGGTGCGTCGCGGAAGTAGCGCACCATCGCGGCCACCTTGTCGCCGGTGGCGGTGCTGGCGTCGAGGGCCTGGAACAGCTCGGCGAAGCGGCGCATCGGGGGCGATGATGCCGCGTTGCCGGGGCGCCGACCGACGCCGGCCCGCCACGGGCAGCCCGCGGGCGGCGCGGGGGTTCTCAAGCGCTTCGCGGTCGCGGCCGACAACCGTATACGATCCCGTCCCGAAGCTTGGCCGAGGCCAGGCTTTTCGTCCTGTCTCCGCCCGATGCACGACCGCCTGCGCCGCCTGCTGCCGACCCGCGAATCCATCGCCGACAACCGCTGGCTGCGCTGGCTCGGGCCGGCGCTGTTCCACCCGCGGCTGTGGCACATGCATCGCCGCGGCGTCGCGCTGGGCGTCGCGATCGGCGTCTTCTTCGGCCTGCTGATCCCGATCGCGCAGATCCCCGCGTCGGCGGCGGTCGCCGTGGCGCTGCGCGCGAACCTGCCCTGCGCAATGGCGAGCACGCTCGTCACCAATCCGATCACCTTCCCGCCGGTGTACTACGCGGCGTGGAAGGTCGGCGGCTTCGTGCTCGGCGACGATGCTCCGCCTCCGGACCGGCAGGCCGCCGCAGCGCAGGCAAGTGTCGCCGCCGACGACGACCGGCCCTGGCCGTTGCGTGCGTGGGACGCCGTCACCGGCGTCGGCAAGCCGCTGGTGGTCGGGCTCGCGATCTTCGCTGTCTTCTTCGGGCTGGGCATCTACCTTCTGGTCGGCCAGGTCTGGCGCGCGCGCGTGTGCTGGAAGCGCCGGCGGCGGTTGCGCCGCGCCACGGCGACCGCCTGAGTCGCGGCCGCGCCGAGCGGCGACAATCCACCGCATGTATGCGCTGTTCGACGAAGGCGGCAAGTTCGCCGCCGGCCGCATCATGTCCGAGGCGGAAAGCTCGGTGCAGATCGAGCTCGAGTCGGGCCGGCGCATCAAGGTCAAGGCCGCGCACGTGCTGCTGCGCTTCTCCCAGCCGCAGCCGACGGACCTGCTCGCGGCGGCCCAGCAGCTGGCCGCGCAGATCGACCTCGACCTGGCCTGGGAGTTCGCGCCCGACGGCGACTTCGGTTTCGCCGACCTGGCGCGCGACTACTTCGACCGCGACGCAGGGCCCGCACAGCAGGCCGCGGCGCTGCTGCGGCTGTTCGACTCGCCCCACTACTTCCGCCGCCAGGGCAAGGGGATGTTCCGCAAGGCGCCCGCCGAGCAGGTGAAGGCGGCGCTGCTGGCCATCGAGCGCAAGCGCCAGGTGCAGGCCCAGATCGAGGACTGGGCGCTGTCGCTGCTGTCGGGCGACTGCCCGGCGCCGGTGCGCGAACAGCTCTACCGGATCCTGTTCAGGCCGGACAAGAATGCGCCCGAGTACAAGGCCGTCGTCGAGGCGGCGCGCCGGTCGCAGCGCGCGCCGCTGGACCTTCGCGCCGCTGGACCTTCTCAAGGCCGCGGGCGCGATCGACAGCGCCTACCAGTTCCACTGGCGCCGCTTCCTGTTCGAGCAGTTTCCGCGCGGCACCGGCTTCGCGTCGTTCACGGTGCCTGCGCTGCGCGAAGAGCTGCCGCGGGCGCCGGTGCAGGCGTTCTCGATCGACGACTCGCACACCACCGAGATCGACGACGCGCTGTCGGTGCAGGGGCTGGGCAGCGGGCTGGTGGTGCTCGGGATCCACATCGCGGCGCCGGCCCTCGCGATCGCCCCCGACTCGCCGCTCGACAAGGCCGCGCGCGAGCGGCTGTCGACGGTGTACATGCCGGGCTGGAAGATCACGATGCTGCCCGACGCAGTGGTGCAGGCCTATACGCTGGTCGAGGGGCGCGACTGCCCGGCGGTGAGCCTGTACGTCACCTTCGACGAGGCCACGCTCGAGATCCGGGGCCACGAGACGCGCATCGAGCGCGTGCCGATCTCGAGCAACCTGCGCCACGACCGGCTCGACGACGTCGTCACCGAGGCCGCGCTGCAGGGGGATGCGCCGGCGGCCTTCGCGCATGCCGACGAGCTCGCGTTCTGCTGGCGGCTCGCGCGCGTGCTGAAGTCGC